>NZ_JBVIWC010000002.1:223738-562929 GCF_055594965.1 Kitasatospora sp. NPDC040550
CTCCCTCTCCCCCCGGCTAGATGGGGTGCTGGTCGCAGCTTTCTCCTCTGCTCTTGGCTGATGCCCTGGCGCCATCCGGACACGGGACGGGGCCCGGGACGCGATCGCGTCCCGGGCCCTGTCCCGTGTCGGTGCTGCTGCGAAGGGACCGTCAGCCGGCCTTGTTCCACGGCTGGCTCGCCATCAGTGCCTTCACGTTGGCGACGTACTTCGGGTTCGGTATGTCGAGGCTGCCGACGACCTCGCCCGAGGCGGGGTCGGTGACGGTGGTGTAGTGCACGTTGCCCGCGCCCGCGTTGTACGCGGAGATGACCAGGTCGAGCAGCGGCGTCTTGCCGGTGGCCGGGTCGGGGGAGAGGTCGTACCTGCCGCCGAAGGAGGAGTCGCCGTAGTAGGCGACCAGCCAGTCGATCAGCTGGGTGCCGAGCTGGACGTTCCCGGTGAGCGTCTTGGGGTCGGAGCTGGTGCCGTACTTGCCGTTCATCCAGCTGACGGTGTTGGGCATGACCTGCATGGTGCCGATCCCGCCGTCGCAGGCGAGGATGCCGGACTGCCAGCCGCTCTCCTGCCAGGCGATCGCCTTGACCAGGTTGAGCGGCAGCGGCGGGAGCTTGTCGGTGCCGCCCGAGCTGAGGTTGAGCACCCGGGACTGGCCGGCCGCCGCCGTGAGCGCCGCGGCGACCGTCGGCTTGGGCTCGTCCGGCTGGGGCTTGCTGGGCTGGCAGCCGCTCTGCGCCGGGGGCACGTGGCCTGCGGGCGGCGCGGGCGGTGCGGGGAGGGCGACGGCGCCGGGCTTGGCGGTCGGTACGGGCGCCGGGATGGCGGGCTTCTCGACCGGCGGCTGGGTGGCGGGTGCGCCGGCCGCGCCGCCGCCGCTGCCCTTGGCGTTGCCGCTCTGGGGGGTGGGCGAGGCCTTCGCGGCCTTGCTCGGGCCGGCGCTCGGGCTGTGCGAGGCGTCGGGGCTCGCGGAGGCGGAGGCGCTCGGTGTCGGGGTGGTGCTCGCGGACGGGCTCGCGCTCGACGTGTCGGTCGGGGTGGCGGAGGCCGCGGTGAGGGTGGTGCCGGATCCGGCGCTCGGGTGCTTGTCACCGCTCTCGGTGCCGCAGCCCGTCAGGACTGCGGTCGACACGGCGACGGCGGACACCAGGACGGTGGCCCGCCGGGTGGTGCTCAACTTCATTGGTGGTCCCCCCACTCGTCACCGGTGATCCCGTGATCCCGGCGAGTGGCGGTCATCCTATGGTGCGGTCGTCTCCCCCTGGACGAACGGGTGCTCGATCGCCCGCCGGAGGACGGCCGGGGCCTCCACCAGCGAGGGCCCGTACCAGGTCAGGTGCCGTCCGCCCACCAGCGCGACCGGGATGCCGGGGAACGCCTCCGGGCCGTCCTCGGCGGTGAAGCGGTACGGCTCGTCCGGCAGCACCACCAGGTCCGGCCGCTCGGCGAGCAGTTCGGGCAGCGGCACGGCCGGGTAGCGCTCGGGGTGTTCGGCGTGGACGAGCCGCAGGCCGAGGCGGCACAGCAGGTCACCGGCGAAGGTGTCCCGGCCGAGCACCATCCACGGGCGGCGCCAGATCGGCACGACCGCCCGGGGGCCGTGGGCGGTGCCCGACCGCACGTCCCGCCAGGCCTCCTGCGCCTCGTCCAGCCAGGCCGGGCGCGGCAGTCGGCAGGCGACGGTGAGCAGCCGGTCCAGCGAGCGGAAGGCGTCGTCCAGGGTGCGGATGTCGGTGACCCACACCGGTGCCCCGGCCGCCCGCAGCGCCTCCAGATCGGGGCGGCGGTTCTCCTCGTCGTTGGCGATCACGAGGTCCGGGCCGAGCGCGAGGACGCCGGGCAGGTCCGGGTTCTTGGTGCCGCCGATCCGGGTGACGGAGAGCTCGGCGGGGTGGCTGCACCAGTCGGTGGCGCCGACCAGCAGGCCGGGCGCGGTGGCGGCGACGGCCTCGGTCAGCGAGGGCACCAGCGAGACCACCCGGCGGGGCGGCAGCGGCCCGAGCCGTACGGGCAGGCCGAGGTCGTCGTACGGGTCGGTGAGGTCTGCCACCCGGCCACCCTACGCACGGGCCGCCGCGCCCGGGGCCCTCCGGAAGCTCCGCAAGTCCCGGATGCTCCGGATGCTCCGGAAGTCCCGGGAACCCGGCGCGGGCCCCGCCCGACTACCTGGTCCGGGTCCGCAGCGCGGGCCCCCAGCACGAACACCGACCAGGAGAGTCCTCATGCGCCCTCGCGTCGTCTGCGGTATCGCGGCCGCCGTCGCCCTGTTCGCCACCGCCTGCGGAAGCGGCGGTGGCGGGAACGGTGGCGGTGGCAGCGCCGCCCTCACCGCCCAGGCCACCCCCGCCGGGGCCGCCTACCCCGTCACGGTCGCCGACTGCGCGGGCAAGGAGACGACCATAGCCAAGGCCCCGACGAAGATCGTCACCAGCAACGCGGCGAGCCTGGAGCTGCTGCTCCAACTCGGCGCGGGCGACCGGGTGATCGGCACCGGCTTCCCGCCCGGCAAGGGCACCCTGCCGGCTGCGCTCGCCGAGCAGGGCGCCAAGGTGCCGGTGCTCGGCGACAAGACCATCCCCAAGGAGAAGCTGCTCGGCTCCGGCGCCGACCTCTACGTCGACACCTTCGGCGCGATGCCGATGATGGGCGGCGGCGCCACCGGGCCCAGCGAGGCCGAGTACGCCGCGGCCGGCATCCAGCACGTCTACCTGCTCTCCAGCGCCTGCGCCGGCACCCCGAAGGCCGCCAAGGCGCCGCGCACCGACCTCGCCGGGATCGAGGAGGACATCCGCCGCCTCGGCGCCGTCACCGGGACCGGCGCCCGGGCCGAGGAACTCGTCACCGGGATGGAGAAGCAGATCGGCGGGGTCCGCACCGCCCTCGCCGCCGTCCCGGAGGACAAGCGGCCCAGCTACTTCGTCTTCGACTTCGACGCCGGGACCAAGCAGCCGGTCGCGGTCTGCGGCCGGCAGGTGGCCAACGCCGTCATCACCCAGGCCGGCGCCCGCAATGTCTTCGCCGACTGCGACGCCGACTTCAAGCCCGGCTCCTGGGAGGACGTGGTGGCCAAGAACCCCGACTGGATCCAGCTCGCCGTGCGCAACCGCGGCAGCGAGGAGGCCACCCGCAAGGCCTTCGACGACGCCGAGGCGTTCCTGCGCGGATTCCCCGCGACCCAGGGCCTCAAGGCCGTCCAGGAAGGGCACTTCGTCCGGCTCGGCTCCGAGGTGACCACCATCGCGGGCGTGCGCAACGCCGACGCCGTCCGGCAGATCGCCGCCACCCTGCACCCCGACCTCGTCAAGAACGGGCAGTAGGACGTGACGACGGCCAACCTCGCCGAGGCCCCGGACACCCGGCGCCCGGCCCGCACCCTGCGGGCCGGGCCGCTGGCCGCCGCCCTCGCCGCCGCCCTGGTGCTCGCACTGACCACCGCCGTCTCGCTCGGCTCGGTGGACATCCCGCCCGGCGAGGTCTGGTCGGTGGTCGCCCACCACCTCACCGGCCGCGCCCCGGAACCCGGCACCCGCGACCTCATCGTCTGGCAACTGCGCGTCCCGCGCGCCCTGTTGGCGGCCGTGGTGGGCGCCGGCCTCGGCCTGGTCGGCACCGCCGTCCAGGCCCTGGTCCGCAACCCGCTCGCCGACCCCTACCTGCTCGGCATCTCCTCCGGCGCCTCCCTCGGGGCGGTCGCCACCCTCGTCCTCGGCACCGCCTTCGGGCTCGAACTCTCCCTCGGCAGCGGGCTCGGCCTCACCGTCTCACTCGCCGCCTTCGCCGGGGCGCTCGCCGCGTTCTCCCTGGTCTGGCTGATGGCCCGGCGCGGCGGCGGGTTCTCCCCGCTGCGCCTGGTACTGGCCGGCATCGGCATCGCCCAGTTCCTCGGCGGCATCACCAGCTACCTCGTCCTGCAGACCAGCGACGAACAGCAGACCAGGGGCGTGCTGTTCTGGCTGATGGGCAGCCTCGGCGGCGCCGTCTGGGCCCAACTCGCCGTCCCCGTGGCCGCCGTGGCACTCGGCCTGGCCCTGCTCCAGGCGCGGGCCCGCGGGCTCAACGCGATGCTGATGGGCGACGAGACGGCCGCCGGACTCGGTGTGGACGTCACCCGGCTGCGCCGCGAGGTCTTCGTCGTCACCAGCGTGCTCACCGGAGTTCTGGTCGCCGTCTCCGGGGCGATCGGCTTCGTCGGGCTGATGGTGCCGCACGTCTGCCGGCTGCTCGTCGGCGGCGACCACCGGCGCCTGCTGCCGCTGTCCGCCCTCACCGGGGCAGTGCTCCTGGTCGTCGTCGACACCGTGGCCCGCACCGCCCTGGACGGTCAGGAACTGCCGATCGGCGTGGTCACCGCCGTGCTCGGCGCCCCCACCCTGCTCTACCTGCTGGACCGACGACTGGAGCGCAGTTGAGGATCGCCGTCGAGGACCTGAGCGTCGCCCTGGCCGGGCGCACCGTGGTGGCCGGGGTCCACCTCGTCGCCGAGGAGGGCGAGATCGCCGGACTGGTCGGGCCCAACGGCAGCGGCAAGTCCAGCCTGCTGCGCACCGTCTACCGGCACCTGCGGCCCAGCGCCGGCCGGGTGCTGCTGGCCGGGCGGGACCTGGCCGCACTGCGGCCCGCCGAGTCCGCCCGGCACATCGGGGCACTGCCCCAGGAGCGCGGCGGGGATTTCGAGTTGAGCGTGCGCGAGGTGGTCGCGATGGGTCGCACCCCGTACAAGCGGGCCTTCGCGGCCGACGACCCCGAGGACCACCGGATCACCGCCGAGGCCCTGCACCGGGTCGGCATGGCCGGGGCCGCCGACCGTCGCTTCGCCCAGCTCTCCGGCGGCGAACGGCAGCGGGTGCTGCTCGCCCGCGCGCTCGCCCAGCAGCCGGACGTCCTGGTGCTGGACGAGCCGACCAACCACCTGGACGTCCGCCACCAGGTCGAACTCCTCGCCCTGCTGCGGGAGCAGCGCCGCACCACCCTGGTCGCGCTGCACGACCTCAACGCCGCCGCCTCGGTCTGCGACCGGCTGCACGTGCTGCACCGCGGCGCCCTGGTGGCCTCCGGGGCGCCGCGCGAGGTGCTGACCCCGGAGCTGCTGGCGGAGGTCTTCGGCGTCCGGGCCGCGGTGGTCGAACACCCGCTCACCGGGGACCCGTTGATCGCCTTCGACCACCGCGCCCCGGCCGGCTCCGCCCCGGCCGGTTCCACCCCGGCGGGTTCAGCCCCGGCGGGTTCAGCCCCGGCGGGTTCCGCCTTGGTGGGTGCCGACCCGGCCGGGGCCGCCCCGGCCGGATCCGTCGGGGCGCAGCGGTACGGGGCTCAGGGCCTGGCCGGGTAGCCCTCGTAGTGGCTCGGCCGGCCCTCGCGCAGCACCGGCCGGCCGAGCCGTGCGGCCTCCTCGTTGCGCCGCAACTCCCATCCGCCGTCCGGCCGGTGGAGCACCGCGGAGTGCCATGGCGTCATCCAGGCGTCGGCGGCGGCCAGCAGCCGGATGCCGAACTTGGGTGCCCCGGCCGGCTGCGGATGGATCGAAAGCCGTACCGCCCGAGGATGCTCCTCGGCGATCAACTCGCCCCAGGCTCGGCTGCGTTGGATCACCCCGTAGGCGCGCCGACGGCACTCCCGCTGGAGGGCCGACCTGGTGCCGGGGAAGTTCACGGCGTCCTCGGTGAGGAACCGGGTGATGCCCCGGTAGAGCCGCAGGGTCTCCTGCTCGGCCAGCACCTGCTCACGCAACTCCTCGACGCTCGGCGCGTACCGCGCGTGCACCCGGGCGCGCTTCTCGTCGTACGGCAGGTCGCCGAGCACCGCCCGCAGGTCGAAGGTGTCCAGGTGGCGCAGGCCCTCGCGCTCGATCATCGCGGTCAACTCGTCGGAGTACTCGTCGATGTGGTCGTCCGGGACACCGATCAGGTCGCCGAAGATGTGGCCGTCCGAGCAGATCAGGATCCGGGCCCCGGGCGGGTGGATCCGGGCTATCCGCTCGCAGAGCTCGTCCAGGAAGGTCAGCGACAGCCGCTCGCCCTCGTCGGGCAGGTGGCCGAGCACCTTGGCCGGGTTCGGCGACTTGCAGGGGAAGCCCGGGAGGGTGAACACGATCGGCTCACCGGCCGCGATGAAGTCCGCCAACTGCGCCAGCTGGAAGGGGAAGTGCTCGGGCCGGGCGTCGAACTCCGGGTCGGAGGCGCGGCGGTGCGGCAGCAGCAGACCGAGGACGCGGGCGGCGAGCTGCGCCGTCGACGGCTGCCCGGGGGCGCTGGTGGCGAGGGTGGCGGTGCCGGCGGGCGGCATGATGGATCTCCTCCGGGGGCGGCGGCTAGGGCTGGTGGCTGGGGCCGGTGGGTAGGTGTGGCGGCCAGGTCGGGTGCGGGGCGGGGCGCTCAGCGGCGCCGGTCGTAGGCGACCGGCAGCCGGTTCACCCCGCGGGCCAGGACGGCCGGGATCCAGGCGAGTTCGTCCAGGCCGTCCCCGGGCGCACCGGCCGGGCGCAGCCCGTCCAGTCGGCCGATCAGGGTGTGGACGGCGATCTGGAGCTCGGCGCGGGCCAGGGCGGCGCCCGGGCAGTAGTGGATGCCGTGGCCGAAGGCGAGGTGGGCGTTCGGCGTGCGGTCGAGGTCGAGGCGGTCGGCCTCCGGGAACTGCGCGTCGTCCCGGTTGGCGGCGCAGAGCGAGACGATCACCGAGTCGCCGGCCGGCACGGTGGTGCCGAACAGGTCGCTGTCCTCGGCGAAGAAGCGCCAGGTGGTGAGCTCGAACGCGGCGTCGTGGCGCAGCAGTTCCTCCACCGCCCGGGCCAGCCGTCCGGGCTCGTCGAGGCCGGCGCGCAGCGCGGCGAGCTGCTCGGGGTGGCGCAGCAGGGTGATCAGCATGGTGGTGATCTGGTTGGTGACCGGCTCCTGGCCGGCGACCAGCAGCTGGAACACGATCGAGTCGAGCTCCTCGCGGCTCAACTCGCCCGCGTCGTGGGCGGCGACGAGCCGGCCCAGCAGGTCCTCGGCCTCGGTCCAGCCCGGCTCGCGGCAGTCCGCGCGCTTGCGGGCGACCACCTCGGCGATGTACGTCTGCAACCCGCGCAGGCGCGCCTCGTACGCCGGCCGACCCGGGTCCTGTGGGCCGACCGGCTGGACCACCTTGCCCCAGTCGCGGTCGAAGCGCTCCGCCAACTCGGCTGGCAGGCCGATGACTTCGGCCAGCACCCGGAAGGGGTAGTGGGCCGCGAAGCCCGCCACCAGGTCGGCGCCGCCGGTCGCGGGCAGGCCGTCCACCAGCGTGTCGGCGAGCTCCCGCAGGCGGGGGCGCAGCGACTCCACCCGGCGCGGGGCGAAGGCGTCCAGGACCAGGCGGCGCATCACGGTGTGCTGGGGCGGGTCCTGGTGCAACAGGTGGACCTGGAGCTGGGAGTGCTGCGGCTCCGGCATGATCGAGGCCAGCCGGCGCCAGTTCTCGTTGCCCAGGCTGTGGTTCTTGCCGAGCCGGGGGTCGTTGAGGGTCGCGTGGGCGGCCTGGTGGCCGGTGACCAGCCAGGCGTGGATGCCGCTCGGGAACTCCACCCGGTGCACCGGCCCGGCCTCGCGCATCCGGGCGTAGAGCGGATACGGGTCGGTCTTGTAGGCCTCGCCGTACAGCGGGACGGGGCTGGGGAGCCGGTCGTGCCCGTACGGGCAGCGCGCGGGTTCGGCCGGGGGCTCGGCCTCGGGTGCTGCGGGGGCAGGGGCGGGGGCGGTGTCGGTCATGGGTGTGCTCCTCCGAAGGGGCGGATGTGTGCGGTGTCCGGTGCTCGGCGTTCCGGCGTCCCGGTGTTCGGTGTTCCGGTGTTCAGCGGTCCCGTGTTCGGCCTCCGCAGGGCCCTACGGCCGCGGGCGGTGACCGTGCAGGGCGAGCAGCAGTACGGCGGTGGCCGCGGCCACGGTGGCCAGGGCGATGCCCGCGTGGGTGCCGGTGGTGGCGCGGTCGCCCGCCAGGGCGGCGGCGGTGGCCAGGGCCGGGCCGAGGGCGAAGCCCAGGCTGCGGGAGAGTTGGACGGCGGACCCGGCGGTGGCGAGCTTCCCGGGCGGGGCGGCGGTCATCACCAGGGCCTGGGTCGGACCGCCGTTGAGGCCCATGCCGGCGCCCGCGACGGCCAGCCGGACGGCGATGTCGAGGGCGGGCCAGTCTCCGCTCACCGGGATGAGCGAGGCCAGGCCGAAGGTGGTGACGACGGCGCCGGTGAGTGCCGTCGGCCGGGCGCCCCAGCGGTCGGCCAGCCGCCCGCCGACCCGGCCGGCCAGCACCATGCCGAGCGGGAAGGCCAGCATGGTCAGCGCGGTGGCGGTGGCGCTCTCGCCCCGGGGGCCGCGCAGCTGCTGGACCAGCAGGTACTGGCAGGCCGCGAAACCGGCGGCGAGCGCCAGTACCGAGGCGTTCACCCCGGTGGTTCGGGCGGCCCGCAGCACCTCGGCGACCGGGCGCCCGCCCGGGCGGCGCAGCCACCGCAGTGCCAGGGGGACGGCGGGCAGCGTGAGCAGAAGCCACGCCGGGGCCGTCGGTGCCAGGGTGAGGCCGAGCAGCACGGCGGCCACGGCCGCGCCGATCAGGGCGGCGTCGCCGAGCGAGCCCCGGTCGGGCAGGCGGAGCCCACCGCGCCGCGGGGCGTGGCGGTGCACGATCAGCACGGCTGCCAGGCAGACCGGCAGCTTCACCAGGAAGACCGCCCGCCACCCGAAGTGGTCCAGCAGCAGGCCGCCCACCACCGGCCCGGTGACGGCGCCGAGCGGCCCCAGCGTCGCGGGGACGCTCATCGCCCGCCCGCGCAGCTCGGGCCGGACGGAGGTCGCCGCCAGGACCGGCATCAGGACGAACAGGACGGCCCCGAAGGCGCCTTGCAGCAGCCGTGCGGCTATCAGCCAACTCGCCCACGGGGCAAGGGCGGCCAGCACGCTGCAGGCCGCGAAGCAGCTGACGGCGAGCAGCAGCGCGGACCGGGTGCCGACCTGGTCCAGCCATCGACCGGCAGGCAACAGCAGTGCCACGAGGGGGAGTTGGTAGCCGAGAGCGGCCCACTGCGCGACCCCGGCGGAGACGTGCAGGCCGGAGGCCAGGTCGGTGAGCGCCAGGTTGACCACGTTCATGTCGAGCATCGCGACGAACGAGAGCATCCCTGCGGCCACGACCAGGCTCCACCGGTCCACCGGTTCGACCTGATGGTCCGTCAGGTCATTCGTGGTCGAGGAGCGTTGCGCTCGCATGAAGGTCCTCCGTTCCCCGCTGCTGTACCGGCAC
The DNA here is from genome assembly GCF_055594965.1 of Kitasatospora sp. NPDC040550. Lineage (NCBI taxonomy): Bacteria > Bacillati > Actinomycetota > Actinomycetes > Kitasatosporales > Streptomycetaceae > Kitasatospora > Kitasatospora sp. NPDC040550. The sequence continues at coordinate 232,985 of NZ_JBVIWC010000002.1, forward strand.
CGCCGCGGCGGCGGCGTCCGGTACAGCAGTCGGAGGCGGGAGGGCTCCAGTTCCGAACACTTGGGGGATTTTTCGGCGGGGGCCGGTGGCGGCGAACAGATGACAACAGACAGATAACAGATGACAGATTTCGAAATCTGTCATCTGTTATCCGTTATCTGTTCGCTGTTATCTGTCAGTCGTCAGCCGTCGGAGATCGGAGGTCGCCCGCCCGCCTATCAGCAGGCCGTCGCGAGTTCCCCCGCCTCGGCGGCCCGCAGGCGCGCGACCAGTTCCTCCCGTGCCCGGGCGACCCGGGAGCGGACGGTGCCGACCGGGCATCCGGCGACCTCGGCCGCCTCCGCGTAGCTCAGGCCGACCACCTGGGTCAGGACGAAGGCCTCCCGTCGCTGGGCGGGCACCCGTTCGAGCAGGTCCCCGAGGGCGATGCCGTCCTCGAACCCGGCCGCCGGGGTGCCGCCCTGCCGTTCCGCTGCCTCCTGCCAGTCCGGCAGCGCCGCGCAGCGCGGCCGGGCGGCGGCCATCCGGTACCGGTCGATGACCGTGCGCCGGGCGATCGACAGCAGCCAGGTGCGGGCCGAGGAGCGGCCGGCGAAGGCGGGTAGGCCGCGCAGGGCCCGTAGGAAGGTCTCCTGGGCGAGGTCGTCGGCGGACTGTACGTCGGTCAGGTGGGCGACGAATCGCCAGACGTCCCGCTGGGTCGCCCGGACGAAGGCCTCGACGTCCGCCGCCCGGCCCGAGCGGGCGGTCAGCGCGAGTGCGGTGAGCTGGTCGTCATCCACGGCGGCCCCCGATCCGGCCCGCGTCGGCCCGGCCTCCGCTGGCCCAGCCTCCGCCGGCCGGGCCGGTACCGCCCCGGCCGGTACCGCCCTGGTCGCCGTGCGGGACGATGGTCATATGAGATGCGCGCAGTTCCGTACCGCTCTGTCCGCCCGGCTCGACGGCGAACCGAGCGGCCTGACCGGCACCCGCCTGGACAAGCACCTGGCGCGCTGTGCCGGCTGCCGGGACTGGCTGGACCGGGCCGAGCGACTGCGCGCCCAGGTGCGGGCGGCCGCCGCCGACGGGCCGGCGCCGGAGTGGGCGGCCGGACTGTCCGCCCGGCTGGGACTGGAGGGCCCGGTCGGCCCCGCGCCGGAGGCGCCGCGGGCCACGAAACGGTAGGACGGTGGCGCCGGTGCGAACCGGTGCGCCGTCGAAGTGAGGCATGGGAAGGTCCCGAGGGGAAGGCAGGGAGCGGCGCCGCGCGCAGCGGCACCGCAGGCGTCCATGGGCCGGCCGCGCGGCGCTCCGCACCTCCCGTGGAGGCGTCGGCGGTCGCGGATGCGGGCCCGGGCCCCGACGGCCCGCGCGGCGCGGGGCGCGACGACACGGGACGTGTCGGCGCAGGGCGCGGCGGGGCGGCAGGGCGACCTGCCCGACGTCGAGCTCCCGGAGGTTCCGGCAGCGGGCCGGTCATCGGCCGGTCATCGGCCGGATGGGGAGGAGTGCGTCGGGCGCGTCAGCAGGCGAGGGCGAACGCCGGTGGGCCGCGCCGGACGACGGCATGGGTGAGCAGCACCGACCGGGCCAGGCCGTCCGGCCGGTCGGCGGGCCGGGTGACGACCGGCGGCCGGTACCCGAAGGGGCGGGCGAACAGCGTCAGCAGCGGGAGCAGCAGCGCCCCGGCGACGACCGCCCCGAGGGCGGCGAGCAGCTCGAAGACCCGGACCAGCGCGGCGTCACCGCGCCAGAGCAGCAGCGCGCAGGCCAGTGCCGCCAGGACGTGGGCGAGGGCCATCCCGGGCGACATGCCGTGCGCCATGTCATGGGCCATCCCGTGGGCCGGGCCCGTCGGCAGCGGGTGCGACATCCCCGGCATGTCCGTGGTCCCGGGCATGTCCACGGTCCCGGGCATGCCCGCCGTCCCCGGCGAGCCCGCCACCCCGGGCATCCCCGGCATCCCGGGCATTCCCACGTCCATGGCCGCGCCGTCGGCCATCCCGCTCCCGGTCCCGACTCCGGTCCCCGCCGCCGCCCCGTGGTGCATGCCCGCCATCGGCCGCAGGCTGCCCGCGGTCGGGGGGACGCCCGGGTCGATGCCCGCCATCCGGGCCAGCTCGGCGGGTGAGAGCCCGCCGGCCGTCCGGTCCGGGTTGCAGAGCAGCAGGGCGGCCCAGTCCGTGTCGGCGAGCCGGCCCAGACCCCCGCCCCCGCGGCCGAGCGTCGCGGCGTGTTCGAAGAGCAGGTGCAAGGCGGCCTGCGCCGAGACCATCCAGGCGCTGATGACCGCGAGCCCGCGCCGCTTCCCGGCCAGCAGCCAGGTCAGTCCGAGGACCGCCCCGAACGCGCCGAGCAGGACCGGCGCCGAGACCCCGGCCCCGGCCATGGCGACGTGCGCCGCGGCGGCCATCGCCACGCACAGCGCGGCGAAGACCGCGGCGCGCAGCAGGCGGATCCGGTCGGTCATCACGATGGCACTCATCGTCGCACTCGCCACGCCCCGCCCGTACCGCACCCTCCGGTGATGGCCGGTTCCGGTCCGTGAGACCATGCCCGGCCCGTCGGGCCGAGCGGTCAGCCGCTCCTAGCACCGGTTCGCGCCACGGTCCAACCGGCTTGACAAGCACACCCTTCGCTCACTAAATGTGCACACTCCGGCACGGAGCGTGCGTGTCGGACTGAATCCTGGTCGGACTGAACCCTGACCGAACCGGCACGAGTCGGAGCGAACCCGACCGGAAGCAGGAGGCACGGCCATGGACACCCCGACGGAGGTCCCCGCCCCGGCGGCAGGCACCCCCGACCTCACCGACCCCCGCTTCTGGCAGCTACCCGCCCCCGCCCGCGCCGCCGCCTTCGCCGAACTGCGCCGCCGCCCCGCCCCCGTCTACTTCGGCGACCGCGCCACCGGCCGGGGCTTCCACGCCCTGGTCCGGCACGCCGACGTGGTCGAGGCGAGCCGCAACCCCGCGGTCTTCCGCTCCGCCCCCGGCGTGACCACCCCCGAACCGGCCCGCTGGGTCCGCCTGCTGTTCGGCGACTCGATGGTCAACCTCGACGACCCCCGGCACGCCCAGCTGCGCCGGATCGTCTCCCGGGCCTTCTCCCCGCGTCTGCTCGGCCGGGTCGAGGAGGACGTCCGGCGCGTCTGCGCCGCCCTGGTGGACGCGGTCGAGCGCGACCGGCCCGAGGACTTCGTCCGCCCGGTCGCCGCCCAGCTCCCGTTCCAGGTGATCTGCACCATGATGGGCATCCCCGAGCAGCCCCGCCGCACGATCCTCGAGCTGGTCGACCGCAACTCCGCGGACGTCGGCGTGGCGCGGCCGCTGCGCCGACGGTTCCGGGTGCCCGGGCGCGGCCTGGCGGCGCTCGCCCGGATGCAGGGCATCGTGGCCGCGGTCGGCCGCGAGCGCCGGCGCCGTCCCGCCGAGGACCTGATCTCCGCGCTGGTCGCCGCCGACGTGGACGGCCGTCGGCTCACCGGTCGCGAGCTGGGCGCCTTCTTCTCGCTGCTGCTGGTCGCCGGGGTCGAGACCACCCGCAACGCGCTCGCCCACGGGCTGCACCTGCTGACCGTCCACCCCGAGCAGCGCGCGCTGCTGCTCGCCGACCTGGACGGCCGGCTCCCAGGGGCGGTGGACGAGATGGTCCGCCACGCCACCCCGATCGTCCAGTTCCGCCGGACCGTCGCCGTCGACCACGAGCTCGGTGGCCCCGGCGGCCCGCTGTTGCGGGCGGGGGAGAAGGTCACGCTGTACTACGGCTCGGCGAACCGGGACGAGACGGTCTTCCCCGATCCGGAGGCCTTCGACATCACCCGCACCCCCAACCCCCACCTCGGCTACGGCGGCGGCGGGCCGCACTACTGCCTGGGCGCGCACCTGGCCCGGCAGGAGATGACGGCGCTGTTCCGCGAGCTGTTCACCCGGCTGCCCGGGGCGCGGTCGGTCGGCGAGCCGGTGCTCGTCCCGTCCAGCTTCGACCACCGGGTGCGCGCACTGGGCTTCACCTTCTGAACCTTCTGAACCCGCACCGCTCCACGTCGCTCAGACGGACAGCTCCCACACCGCATGGTCGTGCGCGAACATCGCATGGCACGGCCGGTGCTCCGCGACCCGGTCCAGCCAGGCCCGGTAGCCGGGCAGCGGCGCCGCCACCCCGTCGCGCGCGGCCTGCCGGGCCAGCACCGCCTGCCCGTACTCGGAGGCGAAGTCGTACGCCTGCCCGGCCAGCAGCACCCGGGAACCGTCCAAGCGCTCGACCAGCAGGGACTGGTGCCCCGCGGTGTGGCCGGGCGTGGGCAGCACCCGGACGCCGGGCCAGAGTTCGGTCTCGCCGTCGAGCTCCTGGTAGACGGCGCCGGGGAAGTCGACCAGGGCGTCGATGGTGTAACCGCCGCGCTGGGCGGTGGCCAGTTCCTCGGCCTGGACGAGCACCGGCGTCCCGGCGAACAGCGGATTGCCGCCGCAGTGGTCGAAGTGCAGGTGGCAGTTGACCACCAGGTCGATGTCCGAGACCGCGACGCCGGCGGCCGCGAGCGCCTCCGGCAGCGGGCGGCGGGACGGGCGGTAGTGCGCCTCGGTCTCCGGCGAGCCCGCGCCGATCCCGGTGTCGAACAGCAGCAGCGACCCCGGGCCGCGGACCAGGTACGCGAGCACCGGCTCCACCCGCGGTTCGGGGCCGCCCACCTCGGCGGCCGGCCGGACGATGTGGCCCAGGTCCAGACGGCGGATCGTGTGCATGCGTCCCCCTTGTCGCTCAGCCCCCGTGTGTCGGCCGTGGTGGCCGCCGTTCGCACCCTACCCGGCGCCCGGAAGCCGCCGGCGGGACTTCGCCTGCTTGTCCGTCAGGCCTGCTCCGGCCAGCGGGAATGCGGGGCGGCGTGGGCGGCCGGGCGGACGGCCGGGTGGCTGCGGTGGCGTGCGTCACGGCGGGCGGTCCGGATACGGAGCACAATGCGCGGCATGACCGATCGTCCGACACCGCCCGAGTCCGTGCCCGGGCGCGGGTCCCAGCAGCCCGGGGCCCGGCTCGGGGCCCGGCCCGAGTCCCGGGCCGCAGGCAGCCCCACCGCCGACCGCCCCACCGCGGAGGTCTGGGCCGCCCTCGGCGGGCCGGCCGAGCTCCTCGACCGGGTGGCCTTCCACGGCCCGCAGGGCGGCCTGCCGTCGGGCCTGCCGGTGAGCCGGTTCGCCCGGGCCACGGTGGCCGCCTGCTCACTGGCCGCCGCCGAACTCGGCGCGCTCCGCAGTGGCGGGCCGGTCCCCGCGGTCCGGGTGGACGAGGGGGCGGTCGCCACCTCCTTCGTCAGTGAGCGGCACCTGGAGATCGACGGCCGCAAGCCGGTCGGCTTCGCCCCACTCTCCGGCTTCTGGCGCACCGCCGACGGCTGGATCCGCACCCACGCCAACTACCCGCACCACCGGGACCGGCTGCTCGCCGTCCTCGGACTCGCCCCCGACGCCGGGCCCGAGCAACTCGCCGAGACGCTCAGCAGGATGCCGGGTGAGCAGGTGCAGGAGCGCGCCTACGCGGCCGGGGCGCTCGCCGTGGCGGTCGCGCCGGTGAGCACGGCCGCGCACCCCCTGGTGGAGTGCCGGGAGATCGGCGCCGCGCCCGTGCGCCCGCTCGCCCCGGCCCCGGTGGACCAGCCCGCCGCCGGGATCCGCGTCCTCGACCTCAGCCGGGTGATCTCCGGACCGGTCGCCACCCGCACCCTTGCCCTGCTCGGCGCCGACGTGCTGCGGATCGACTCGCCCCGGCTGCCCGAGGCCGAGGACGCCCACACCGACACCGGTTTCGGCAAGCGCTCCACCCGCCTCGACCTCGCCGACCCGGCCGACCGCGCCACGTTCGAGGGCCTGCTCGACACCGCCGACGTCGTCGTCAACGCCTACCGGCCCGGCTCCCTCGACGCCCACGGCCTCGCCCCCGAGACGCTGTTCGCCCGCCGGCCCGACCTGATCCTCGCCCGGATCAGCGCCTGGGGCTGGACCGGCCCGTGGGCCGGACGCCGCGGCTTCGACAGCCTGGTCCAGGCCGGTGTCGGGATCGCCGCCCACGAGGCGGGACCCGACGGCCGGCCCGGCGCGCTGCCCGCCCAGGCACTCGACCACGGCACCGGCTACCTCCTCGCCGCCGCCGTCCTGCGCGCCCTCACCGAGCAGCGCACCCACCGCCCCGGCGGCCGCCACCTGCGCTTCTCCCTCGCCGGCTCGGCCTCCTGGCTGATGCACGGCATCCCGGCCGAACCGGCTGGCCCGGCCGCGCCGGTCGGCCCGGCCGAACCGGGGCTCGCGGGCACCGAGCCGTACGACCCGGCACGCTGGCTCACCGAGACCGACTCGGCGTACGGGCGGCTGCGGTACGCCCTGCCGCCGATCGGCTATGTCGGCGCCCCCACGGACTGGGCCGGCCCGCCCGGGCGTTGGGGGACGGACGCGCCGGTCTGGCGCTGAGCGGGGCCGTCCGTGACGGGCGGGGCGGGGCGGAGCGATCCGGGGCGGTGGGCTGGGCCGGGGTGAGCGGTGTCGGTGCGGTCTGACAGCATCACCGCATGACCGCCTCACACGCCACCGATTTCACCTGGTTCGAACAGCGCTACCCCGTCCTGGGCGAGGCCTACTGCCTCACCCACGTCCAGGCGATGACCGGTGAGGAACTGCTGCCCCGCTTCGACGCCCTGACCGGCCGGGAGGTGACCGGGCTGAACGCGGTCGTCGCCGCCTGGGAGACCTTCGACGACGGCGAGGACGAGGAGGCCGAGCAGCTCCTCGGCCCGGACGAGGACCGGCTGCTCGTCGCCGTCACCGAGCTCGACGGCTGGGCCCTCGCGATCGAACCGTACGGCTACCTCGGCAGCCTGCCCGAGGTCATCTCCCGGCTCACCGAGGGCACCCGATTGGTCTCGCACTTCCGCAACGTCAACGCGGCGGACCACTTCAACTGGTGGGAACGCGCCGACTGCCGCCTGCAGTTCGAGCCGCTCTTCCCGGACCAGCGGCACGGCGACGACGCCGACGCCCCCGGCATCCCCGAACTGCTGACGGCCTGCGGCTTCCGGCTGGACGGCGAGCGCGGCGAACTGCACACCGAGGCCGCGTTCGCGCTCGCCGAGCGGCTCACCGACGTGCGGCTCACCCCCGAACGGCTGGAGGCCGCCACCTTCCGGCTCGGCTACGCGCGCCGACCGTAAGGCCGCGGCCTCCCCGGCGGTGGCGGCGGGTCAGACCCCGGAGGGGATCCGCTTGGCCCGGCCGCGCACCTGGACGGCGGTCGCGATCTCGACCACGCCCAGGATCACCAGCCAGCACCCGGCCAGCACGGTCAGCGCCGCGATCGAGCCGACCGGCCAGACCATCAGCAGCACGCCGGCCAGGGTGTTGGCCACGCCCGCGAAGGCCTGCCAGCCGCGGGCGGGCATCAGCGGGTCGGAGATCGCGGCGGCGAGCTGGGTGATGCCGCGGAACAGCCAGCCGATCCCGATCCAGAGCGCGAGCAGCAGCAGTGACTGCACCGCACTGCGGAAGCAGAGCAGCCCGAGCAGCACGCTGATCGCGCCGCTGATGAAGGCCAGCACCCGCAGGGCGGTGGTGGCGTGGGTGCCGAACGCGGCGACCAGTTGCACGACGCCGATGACCAGCAGGTAGAGGCCGAACAGCACGCCCACCACCAGCAGCGTCTCCCGTGGCCAGGCGAAGACGACGATCCCCAGTCCGAGCGAGGCCACTCCTGCGGCCAGCAGCACCTGCCAGGCGGCCTTGGCGAGCAGGCCGAGCGGGCCCTGGACCGGGGTTCCGTCGGGGGTGATGATCGGAGGGGCCACGGCGGCGTACTCCTCGTGGTCGGGGGCGGAGAACGAACCCCAGCCTCCGCGCACCGTCACCGTACCGCCCGCCGGGTACGTCCGTTCGAGTCACCACGGTCTCCGAACCGACACCCACCGGCCACCTGCCATCGATACCATCCGTCGGTATGACTTCTGAAGGGTGGGGGACCCCTCCGGTCGAGCCGATCAGCCAGCACTACATCGTGTGCGGGGGCAACGCCCTGGCCCACCGGCTGGTCCTGGAACTCGTCGAGCACTACGAAGTCCCGGTCGTCGTCCTGGTCACCGACCGCACCCGTGACCACGCACCGCGGATCGAAGAGATCGCCGGCGTCGCCGCCGTCGTCGAATACCCGAACATCACCGAGGAAGCGCTGCGCGCGGTCTCCGTCGACACCGCCCGCGGCCTGGCCCTGGTCGAGGGGAGCGACCAGGAGAACATCCACGCCGCGCTCAGCGCCCAGGGCCACAACCCGGACATCCGGATCGTCTTCCGGATGTTCAACCAGCGCCTCGGCGAGAACATCGAACGGCTGCTCAGGAACGGCGCCGCGCTCTCCGGCTCCGCCACCGCCGCACCGGCCTTCGCCGCAGCGGCGCTCGGCCGGCCCAACTCGGTGGAGATCGGCGGCCGTTACCTGCACATCGCGTTCGACGACGCCATCACCACGGACCGGATCTGTGTGGTCGCCGACCACATCGACCGGCAGGACCTCAGCAAGATCCGCCTACTGCCGGAACAGGAGGGCGACTCGGCCGAGTTCGTCCGGCTCGCCAGGGAGTTCGGTGACGACGGACCGGTCCGGCCCGGCGGGGTCCACCGCGAGACGGTGCTTGGGCCTGGGCCCGAGCCGGGGCCCGAGCCGGGGCCGGGACCTGGCGTTGCGCCCGAGCCCGAGCCCGAGCCCGAGCCCGGGGCCGGGGAGTCGCCGGGCGGGATCGCCGCCCTCCAGGCGCTGCGGATGGAGCCCGGGGAGCCGATCAGCTGGGCGCGGCGGCTGCGCTGGCGGGTGCTCGACACCATGCGCTTCTTCACCAGCGCCCGGATGCGGCTGGTGCTGCTCACCGCGCTCGCCGCCGTGCTGCTGGCGTTCAGTGTGCTCTGGTACCTCAGCCGGGACTTCGGCTGGACGGTCTACATCTCCCTGCTCGACCTGGCCGGCGCCGCCCAGCCCGACCAGCAGGCCGACATCGCCGCCGGGACGGGTACGGGCGGGGCTTGGCAGCGGGGCGCCCAGGTGGTGATCACCCTCTGCGGGATCACCTTCGCACCGGTCGCCACCGCCATCGTCGTCGAGGTGCTCGGCTCCGGACGGCGCGGACTGCCGCGCAACCCGAGCGCCGGCACCAGGGACCACGTGATCGTCGTCGGGCTCGGCAACGTCGGCACCCGGGTCGCGACCCAGCTGCACGAGATGGGGGTGCCGGTGGTCTGCCTGGAGCGCGACCCGCAGGCCCGCGGCATCGCCGCCGCCCGGGCGCTCGGCATCCCGGTCGTGCTGGGGGACGGGCCGTTCGAGGAGCAGCTGCGCCGGGCCCGGTTGAAGCACAGCCGGGCGGTGGTCGCGGTCAGCGGGGACGACGCCACCAACCTGGAGGCGGCGCTGGAGGCGCGCCACGGCAACCCCGAGGTCCGGGTGGTGGTCCGGCTGTTCGACGACAACTTCGCCGGCCACTTCTACAAGACGCTGGACAACGCGGCCTCCCGCTCGGTCTCCTACCTGGCCGCGCCCGCCTTCGCTGCCGCGCTGATGGGCAGTGAGGTGCGCGGGACGCTCTCGGTGTTCCGGCACGCGCTACTGATCGCCGAGCTGACGGTGGAGGACGGCAGCGGGCTGATCGGCCTGAACCGGCACGACCTGGAGGATCCGGGCGGCGTCCGGATCATCGCGGTCCGCTTCGCCCGCAGCGACCAGCTGCACTGGGGCTTCGCCGACCGCACCCGGCGACTGGCCCCGGGCGACCGCATCGTGGTCGCCGCCACCCGCAGCGGGCTGGCGCGGCTGAACACGGTGCTGGTGGAGGAGGGCTGACGGCGATCAGCTGACAACAAACAGATGACAACAAACAGATGACAGCGAACAGATTTCAGATGATGAAATCTGTTCGCTGTCATCTGTCATCTGTTCGCCGTCACCCGTCAGCTGCGGCCGGTCGTCAGCGGTTCTCGAACTTCGGCGCCCGCTTCTCGGCGAAGGCGGCCATGCCCTCCTTCTGGTCCGCCGTGGCGAACACCGAGTGGAACAGCCGGCGCTCGAAGCGGACGCCCTCGGCGAGCGTCGTCTCGAAGGAGCGGTTGACGCTCTCCTTGAGCATGACCGCCGCCGGGGTGGACATCGCCGCGACGGTCTCGGCGGTGGCCAGCGCCTCGGTGAGCAGCTGGTCGGCCGGGACGATCCGGGCGACCAGGCCGGCCCGCTCGGCCTCCTCGGCGCCCATCATCCGGCCGGTGAGGCAGAGGTCCATCGCCTTGGCCTTGCCGATGGCGCGGGTGAGGCGCTGCGAGCCGCCGATGCCCGGGAGGACGCCGAGCTTGATCTCCGGCTGGCCGAACTTCGCGGTGTCCGCGGCCAGCAGGATGTCGCACATCATCGCCAGCTCGCAGCCGCCGCCCAGCGCGAACCCGGCGACCGCCGCGACCACGGGCTTGCGCAGCGCGCCGAAGCGGTCCCACGGGCCCAGCCAATCGTCGAGGTAGACGTCCGGGAACCGGTTTCCCTGCATCTCCTTGATGTCGGCGCCGGCCGCGAAGGCCTTCTCCGAGCCGGTGATCACCAGACAGCCGATCTCCGGGTCCCGGTCGAACGCGGTGGCGGCCGCCACGACCTCGTTCATCAGCTGGGTGTTCAGCGCGTTCAGAGCCTTCGGCCGGTTGAGCGTGATCAGCCCGACCCGGCCCTTGCGCTCGACCAGGATCGTCTCGTAGGTCTCGGTCTCGCTCTCGGTCATCGCCGTACTTCCAATCCGCTGCTCGGCCATTCCACTGCTCGCCGCCGTAGGGGCGCGCCCTGACCACCCAACGATCTACGACGCGCCCCGTCCCGCGCCAGTCTTGGTATGCGAGACGCCGGTCACCAGGGCAGCGGGGGGTTCAGAACCGGACGCCGTACCGTTTCGCGGCCTGCTGTACGGTTTCGGCCTTGACCTCGCCCCGGCGGGCGAGCGCGGCCAGCGCGGCGACGGTGACCGACTCGGCGTCGACCCCGAAGCGCCGCCGGGTGGCCGCCCGGCTGTCCGAGAGGCCGAAGCCGTCGGTGCCCAGGGAGGTCCAGTCCTGCTCGACCCAGGGGCGGATCTGGTCCGGCACCGCGCGCATCCAGTCGCTGACCGCCAGCACCGGGCCGGGCGCCCCGGCCAGTGCCCGGGTGACGTACGGGACGCGGTCCGCCGCGCCGGTGCCGGCCGCGGCCCGGGCCAGGTTGGCGGCGTCGCAGTCGAGCGCCTCCCGGCGCAGCTCCGTCCAGGACGGTGCGGACCAGACGTCGGCCGCCATGCCCCACTCCTCACCGAGCAGCCGCTGTGCGGCGAGCGCCCAGTGCACGGCGGTGCCGGAGGCGAGGAGTTGGAGCCGTGGCGCGTCGGCGGGCAGGGCGCCGGGGTCGGCCGCGCGGTAGCGGTAGAGCCCGCGCAGGATGCCGTCGACCACTGCCTCCCCGGCCACGCCCTTCCTGGTCGCTCCCTCCCCGACGACCTCGCCCCCGACGACCTCGCCCCCGGCCGCCGGGCCGCCCGGGAGCGCGGGCTGGGGCAGTGGCTCGTTGTAGACGGTCAGGTAGTAGAACACGTCCTCGCCGTCCGGGTGTTGCTCGCTGCGGCCGTACATCCGGCGCAGTCCCTCGCGGACGATCACGGCGAGCTCGTAGCCGAAGGCCGGGTCGTAGGAGAGCGCGGCCGGGTTGGTGGAGGCGATCAACGGGGAGTGCCCGTCGGCGTGTTGCAGGCCCTCGCCGGTCATGGTGGTGCGCCCGGCGGTGGCGCCGATCAGGAAGCCGCGGCCCAACTGGTCGGCCAGGGCCCACATCTGGTCGGCGGTGCGCTGCCAGCCGAACATCGAGTAGAAGATGTAGAAGGGGACGACCGGCTCGCCGTGGGTGGCGTACGAGGTGGCCGCAGCGGTCAACGAGGCCATCGAACCGGCTTCGGTGATGCCATCGTTGAGAATCTGTCCGCTCACCGACTCCTTCTAGTGCAGGAGTTGGTCGCGGTCGACCGGGTCGTAGGTCTGCCCGAGCGGGGAGTGGATTCCGGCCGTCGGGAAGAGTCCGAGGGTCTGCAGCGAGCGCAGCGCCTCGCGCACCGGCGCCTGGCTGACGTTCAACTCGGCCGCCAGGCGCCGCTCGACGATCCGGTCACCGGGCTGCTACCGACCGCCGACCCCTCCAGCAGCAGCCCGCGGTCATGGCGTTCTCCAGACGTTCCGTGGGCGGGTGTTCCGAGGGCCAGGCGTTCGGCGGGGGTGGCCGCTCAGGCGAGGCCCAACTCGTCGCCCTCGCGCGGGGCGAGGAAGCTCGCGACCGAGGCCTCCGTCACCTCGGCGAGTGTGCGCGGCGACCACTGCGGATCGCGGTCCTTGTTGATCACCTGGGCGCGGATGCCCTCGGCGAGGTCCGGCCGGTCCAGTGCGGCACAGGAGATGCGGTACTCCTGGTCGAGCGCGGCCTCCAGCGTCGGCAGCGTACGGGCGCGGCGCAGCGCGGCCAGGGTGACCTTGACGGCGGTGGGGGAGTTCCCGAGGAGCAGCTCGGCGGCCTCCTTCGCCTCCGGCACGCCGGAGTCGAGCAGGCGCCGGACGATCTCCTCGACGGTGTCGGCCGCGTAGCAGGCGTCGATCCACTCCCGCTGAGCGGCCAATCCGGCGGGGCCTGCGGTTCCTGCGGCCCCGGTGGTTCCGGCGGTCGGCGCGGGCTCGGCGTGGGCGGCGACGGTCGCGGCCGGGTCGGCGCCACCGGCGAGGGCGTCGAGCAGCTCGGGTAGGCGGGAGGACGGGACGTAGTGGTCCGCGAAACCGCACAGCAGCGCGTCGGCGGGGCCGATCGAGGCCGAGGTGAGCCCGAGGTGGGTGCCGAACTCGCCCGGGGTGCGGGCGAGCAGGAGGCTGCCACCGACGTCCGGGACGAGCCCGATCCGGGTCTCGGGCATCGCGATCACGGAGCGCTCGGTGACGATCCGCAGTGCGGCGTGGGCGGACAGGCCGATGCCGCCGCCCATGGTGATGCCGTCCATGATCGCGACGAAGGGCTTCGGGTAGCGGGCGATCAGCGCGTTCACCCGGTACTCGTCGCGGAAGAAGGCGCGGGTGCCGGCGCCGCCGGCCGTGACGTCGGCGTGCATCGCGCGCAGGTCCGCCCCCGCGCACAGGCCGCGCTCACCGGCACCGGTCAGGACGACAGCGCGAACCCGGTCGTCGGCGGCCCAGTCGTCCAGCGTCGCCCGGATGGCGGTGATCATGCCGTGGGTCAGGGAGTTGAGGGCCCGCGGGCGGTTCAGCACGATCCGCCCGAGGCCGCCGTCGCCGTCCAGGACGGCCTGGACCTCCTGGACCTCCTGGGTCTTCTGGACCGCCGCCGCCTCTGCCGCCGCTGCGCTCATCGGAACCGCTCCCGTTCCCTCGGTGATCTCGCCTGCCGCGGTCCACCGTACCGGGGCGGTCGGGCCGTTGTGATCACGAGGCCGCCCGGGCCCGCCGGGGCCTCGGGAGCGGGGTGGCAGGGGTGGCGGTTGTGGCCGCGGTCGTGGCGGACGGCTGCGGCGGGCGACGGCGGCGGGTGGCTAGGGCCAGGCGCGCAGGGCGAGTTCGGCGACGCGGCCGAGCTCCTCGGCGGTGGCGCCGTCGCGGGCCTGCTGGGACATCCCTTGGATGACCGTGGCGAGGTACCCGGCCAGCGCCTTCGGGTCGGACCCGGGCGGCAGTTCGCCGTCCTGCCGGGCGGCGAGCAACCGGTCCTCGAAGACCTGCCGGTTCCGGTTGCGCAGGTCGCGCAGGAGGGCCTGGACCCCGGCGTCCTGCGGGGTGACGTTGGTGGCGGCGCTGATCACCAGGCAGCCCGCCGGGTGGGACGGGTCCGGGTAGATCGCGGCGGCCTCGCGCAGGATCCGGGCGAAGGCGGCCCGGGCGCCGGTCTCCTCGGCCAGCGCGACGCCGACGAACGCGCCGACCGGGGAGTGTCCGTACCGGCGGACGACCTCCTCGAAGAGCGAGCGCTTGTCGCCGAAGGCGGCGTAGAGGCTGCCGGGGCGGATGCCCATGGCGGTGGTCAGGTCGGTGACGGAGGTGGCCTCGTAGCCGCGTTCCCAGAACAGCCGGGTCGCGGCGGACAGGGCCTCGTCCCGGTCGAAGGCGGGTGGCCGTCCGCGTCGGGGGCGGGGGGCCGGGCCGGCCGCCGGCGCGCTGTCGGGTGTCGCTGCCTCGGTCATGGATCGAATTTTAGAGCAGTCACTCAAGAAGTGTGTGCTAGGTTCTTTATTGAGCGATCGCTCAAGAAATGTGGACGCAGCAGGAGGGGCTCGGTCATGGGTACGTACGGACTCGAGGGCAAGGTGGCGCTGGTCACCGGCGGCAGCAGGGGGATCGGTCGGGCGATCGCCCGCCGGCTCGGACGGGACGGCGCCGTCGTCGCGGTCGGCTACGCCCGGGACGAGACGGCGGCACGGGAGGTGGTCGACGGGATCCGGGCCGACGGCGGGCGGGCCTTCGCGCTGCGCGCCGAACTCGGGCGGCACGGGGACGCGGCCGCGCTCTGGACGGCCTTCGACGCGGAGGTCGGGGCGCACGCGCCCGGCGGCGGGGTCGACATCATCGTGAACAACGCCGGGATCGGGCGCAGTTCGGACCTCGCGGCACTGACCGAGGAGGGTTTCGACGAGGTGTTCGCGGTGAACGTCCGGGCACCGTTCTTCGTGGTCCGGCACGGGCTGGAGCGGATGCGGGACGGCGGCCGGATCATCAACATCTCCAGCGGGGCCGCCCGGCTCGCGATGCCGGAGATCATCGCCTACGGCGCGACCAAGGGCGCGCTCGACACCTTCACGCTCAACCTGGCCAAGCAACTGGGCCCGCGCGGGATCACGGCGAACTCGGTCGCACCCGGAGTGGTGGACACCGACGTCAACGCGGGCTGGCTGCGCGGCAACCCGGAGGCACAGGCGCACGCGGCCTCGCTCGCCGCGCTCGGCCGGGTCGGGCAGCCGGAGGACATCGCGGACATCGTCTCCTTCCTGGCCTCGGACGATGCGCGCTGGGTCACCGGGCGGGTCATCGACGCCACGGGCGGCGCCGGGCTGTAGGCGGGACGGAGCCGGGCGGGGCGGGGCGGGCGAGACGGGGGTGGGCGAACGACGAACAGCTGACAGATTTCAGATGATGAAATCTGTCAGCTGTTATCCGTCGTCTGTTACCTGTTACCTGCCCGCCGTTGCCCGTCAGCGGTCAGCGGTCAGCCGTCAGCGGTCGGCCGTCAGCCCCGCACCCGCCCCGAGACCTCGCCGAAGCCGACCACCACGCCGTCCGGCCCCGGGGCCGTCGCCGTGATGACGACCTCGTCGCCGTCCTCCAGGAAGGTCCGGGTGGTGCCGTCCGGCAGCTTGAGCGGTTCCTCGCCGTTCCAGGTGAGCTCGATCAGCGCGCCGCGGGTGTCCGGCTCCGGCCCGCTGACCGTCCCCGAGGCGAACAGGTCGCCGGTGCGCAGCGAGGCGCCGTTGACGGTCATGTGGGTCAGCTGCTGCTGCGCCGTCCAGTACATGGAGGCGAACGGCGGCCGCGACACCAGGTGCCCGTTCAGCCGGACCTCCATGGCCAGGTCCAGGCCCCACGGCTCGCGGCCGCGGTCGTCCAGGTACGCCAGCGGCTCGACGTCGCGCTCCGGCGGCGTGACCCGGGCGTGCTGGAGGGCGTCCAGCGGCACGATCCACGGCGAGACCGAGGTCGCGAAGGACTTGCCCAGGAAGGGGCCGAGCGGCACGTACTCCCAGGCCTGGATGTCGCGCGCCGACCAGTCGTTGAGCAGGCAGACGCCGAAGACGTGCTCGCGGAAGTCGTCCAGTACCACCGGTCGGCCCAGCTCGGACGGCGTGCCGACGACGAAGCCGACCTCGGCCTCGATGTCCAGCCGCCGGGTCGGCCCGAAGCTGGGCGCGGCGTCGGCGGGCGCCTTGCGCTGCCCGTGCGGACGCAGCACCGGCGTGCCGGAGACCACGACCGTGCCCGCCCGCCCGTGGTAACCGATGGGCAGGTGCTTCCAGTTGGGCGTGAGCGGCTCCGAGCCCGGGCGGAAGATCCGGCCCAGGTTGGTGGCGTGGTGCTCGGAGGCGTAGAAGTCGACGTAGTCCGCGACCTCGAACGGCAGGTGCAGTTCGACCTCGTCGGCCGGCAGCAGGGCCGGGGACAGCGCCTCCCGGAAGGACTCGTCGGTCAGCCAGGTGGTGAGGTCGGCGCGCACCTGCGTCCAGACCGAACGCCCGGCCGCCATCAGCGGGTTGAGCGAGTCCGCGTCCAGGAGGACGGACGGCGCCCCGGCCGCGCGGGCGGCGGCCCCGGCGTCCAGCACGAAGTCCCCGACGCGCACGCCGATTCGGCGCCGCCCGGGCCGGTCGGCCGCGGTGAAGACGCCGTACGGCAGGTTGTGCACGCCGAACGGCGAGTCCTGGGCGCTGGCCAGCCAGCTGCGGGGGGTGCTCAACGGTCCTCCTGGAGGAGTGGACTGGGCGACAGCAGGCCGAGCGCGGCCAGGTCGTCCAGGGGTTCGGCGACGCTGCAGGTGCCGAACGCGGTGAACGAGTTGCGGATCACCGTAACCTGGTGCCCGGTCAGGGCGCGGACGGCCTTGGCCAGCGCCTCGCCGTCGCGTTCGGCCAGCACCTCGGCCGCCGCCGCGCGGTCCGTCTCCTGGGCGGCCAGCAGCACGTTGAGGAAGCCGTGGTGCTCGAAGCCGGTCACCGGGTCGGTGTGCCGGACGGCGTTGTGCAGTCCGGCCGTGCACTTGTACGGCAGGCCGCGGCGGGCGCAGCCGGTGAGGAAGGCGGCCAGTTCGTCCTCGTCCGGGAAGGCCTCCGCCACGACCCCGCCGGTGCGGAACTTGGCCCGGTAGGCGCTGTCGACGAGGGCGTCCAGAGTTTCGTCCAGGCCGTCCCCGCGCAGGAGTTCGCGCGGCAGCTCGACGGCGGCCGGCACGTCCGGCGGCAGCAGCCGGTCCAGTTCGGTCACAGCCTCCTGCACGTCCCGGGTGGCGAGTTCGACGCCCGCGAGCTCGAACGGCGCGGCGGCGGTGAGCGCCGGCCCGAGCTCGGCGCTGCCCCCCGGCAGCACGAGCCCGACCCTGAGCGGCCCGGTGCCCGCCACCGCCGCGGCCAGTTCGCCCAACCGGCCCGCCCCGCACAGGAACGGGCCGACCGCGTCGGCGTACCAGGCCGTGCGGTGGACGCGGTGCGCGGGCACCGCCTCGACGACCGGCAGGTTCCCCGGGGGGAACACCGCCGCGTCGTCGAACAGTCCGCGGAACAGCTCCGGGACCGGCGAGCCGTCGGCGCTCATCGCGCGGGCCCCCGACCCGCCCAGGTCCAGGCGTAGTTGGCGTCCTCGCTGGCCCGCCCGCCCTCGCCGAGCTCCAGCGGGCGGAAGGTGTCCACCATGACGGCCAGTTCGTCGAAGAACTCCGCGCCGATGCTGCGCTCGTAGGCGCCCGGCTGCGGTCCGTGGGTGTGCCCGCCCGGGTGCAGCGAGATCGAGCCCTGGGCGATGCCGGAGCCCTTGCGGGCCGCGTAGTCGCCGCCGCAGTAGAACATCACCTCGTCGCTGTCGACGTTGGCGTGGTAGTACGGCACCGGGATCGACAGCGGGTGGTAGTCCACCTTGCGGGGAACGAAGTTGCAGATCACGAAGTTGTTGCCCTCGAACACCTGGTGGGCCGGCGGCGGCTGGTGGATCCGCCCGGTGATCGGCTCGAAGTCCCGGATGTTGAAGGCGTACGGGTACAGGCAGCCGTCCCAGCCGACCACGTCGAAGGGGTGGTGCGGCACGGTGTAGCGGGTGCCCGAGATCCCGTTCGGGCCGCGGTGCTTGACCAGCACGTCGACGTCGCCGTCGGCGTCGACCACCAGCGGCCCGACCGGTCCGCGGAAGTCCCGCTCGCAGTACGGCGCGTGCTCCAGCAGCTGCCCGTACTTGGAGAGGTAGCGCTTGACCGGGGTGATGTGGCTGTTGGCCTCGATGCAGTAGGCGCGCAGGGGTTCGTCCCCGGTCGGCACCCAGCGGTGGGTGGTGGCACGCGGGATGATCACGTAGTCGCCCTGGCCGACCTCGATCGAACCGAACACCGTCTCGACCGTGCCCGCGCCGGACTCCACGTACACGCACTCGTCGCCGAGCCCGTTGCGGTACAGCTCGCTCGGGGCCCCGGCGGCGACGTACGAGATCCGCACGTCGCCGTTGCCGAGGACGAGCCGGCGGCTGCCGACGACGTCCGCGGACTTCCACTCCTGGTCCGCGAACAGCTCGTGCAGCTTGAGGTGGCGGGGGAGCAGGGGATGGTTGGGCACCGTGGACTGGTCGGGCAGCTCCCACGGCACCGCGTTGACCACCGCCGAGGGGATGCCCCGGTGGTAGAGCAGCGAGGAATCGGAGGAGAATCCCTCCTCACCCATCAACTCCTCGTAGTACAGCCCGCCTTCGGGTGTGCGGTGCTGGGTGTGCCGCTTGGGCGGGATGCTGCCCAGCTGCCGGTAGTACGCCATCTCCGTGCTCCTCCTCGACGCCTCGAACGTCCGTCAGGGCCGCCGTCAATCAGGGTAGGCCGACGCTCACAGGTTGCCGCGACGGTCCTGCTCGCGCTCGATGGACTCGAACAGCGCCTTGAAGTTGCCCTTGCCGAAGCCCAGCGAACCGTGCCGCTCGATGAACTCGTAGAAGACGGTCGGGCGGTCGCCGATCGGCTTGGTGAAGATCTGCAGCAGGTAGCCGTCCTCGTCGCGGTCGACCAGGATGCCGCGCTTCTTCAACTCCTCGATCGGGACCCGCACCTTGCCGATCCGCTCCCGCAGCTCCGGGTCGTCGTAGTAGGCGTCCGGGGTGTTGAGGAACTCGACGCCGCGCGAGCGCAGCACGTCGACGGTGGTGAGGATGTCGTTGGTGGCGAGCGCCATGTGCTGGCAGCCGGGGCCGGTGTAGAACTCCAGGTACTCGTCGATCTGGGACTTCTTCTTGGCGATGGCCGGCTCGTTGAGCGGGAACTTCACCCGGTGGTTGCCGCTGGCGACGACCTTGGACATCAGGGCGGAGTACTCGGTGGCGATGTCGTCGCCGACGAACTCGGCCATGTTCACGAAGCCCATGACCCGGTTGTAGAACTGGACCCACTCGTCCATCCGGCCCAGCTCGACGTTGCCGACGGCGTGGTCGAGGGCCTGGAACAGCCGCTTGGGGGTGCCCTCCGGGCGGGTGACGCTGCTCTTCGCCACGACGTAGCCCGGCAGGTACGGGCCCTGGTAGCGGGAGCGGTCGATCAGGGTGTGGCGGGTCTCGCCGTAGGTGGCGATGGCCGCGCGGCGCACGGTGCCGTTCTCGTCCGAGACGTCGTTCGGCTCCTCCAGGACGGTGGCGCCGCTGGCCCGGGCGTGCTCGATGCACTTGTCGACGTCCGGGACCTCCAGGGCGAGGTCGACCACGCCGTCGCCGTGCCGGCGGTGGTGGTCCAGCAGCGCGCTGTCCGGCTGGACGCCGCCCTTGATCACGAAGCGGCAGGAGCCGGAGCGCAGCACGTAGGCCTTGCGGTCGCGGCGGCCGGTCTCCGGGCCGGAGTAGGCGACCAGCTCCATGCCGAACACGACCTGGTAGAACTGGGCCGTCTGGGTGGCGTTGCCGACCACGAAGACGACCGCGTCCTGGGCGGTGACCGGGAACGGGTCGGAGGCCTGGTCGTGCTCGACGAGGCCGACGAGGCGGCGCAGCTGGTCGGCGTCGAGGCCGGCCTCGCGCTCCTCGGGGGTCAGCTCAAGGGCGTGGGACTGCGGGGTCATCGCTCGTTCCTCCAGTCAGGGCCTCGGCGTTGAGGCTTCCGGGGGTGTTCGGGGGCCTTACGGCCCGCCGGGTCGGATCGCGTGGATCGCGGCCGCACGGCGACGGGTGGGCGGTGCGGTTGCGGAGAGCTTGCTCCTGTCCTGGGGGTTGGGCAACAGGTCGGTTTTTCACTGCTCAATGTGTACAAGCTGGCCAGGAAATCCCGGCTTCGGCTGCGCAAAATGCGCTGCCTCCGGGCGGTCATCGCCCGAATTCTGTGCAGCCGCACCTACCGGCCCTCGGGACCGGGCCCGTCGGCGGGCGGGAGGTGGCGCAGGAACCAGTCCCCGGCCAGCTCAGCGGCCTGGTCGAGGGTGCCGGGCTCCTCGAACAGATGGCTCGCGCGCGGCACCACCACCAGCTCGCCCGCGCCGCCCAGCCGGGCCAGGGCCCGCCGGTTGAGGTCCAGCACGGTGGTGTCCAGCGCGCCGACCACGAGCAGCGTCGGCGCCTCCACCCGGGCCAGCACGTCCGGCCCGGCGAGGTCCGGCCGCCCGCCCCGGGAGACCACGGCGCGTACCGCGGAGCCCAGATCGGCGGCCGTGTACAGCGCGGCGGCCGCGCCGGTGCTGGCACCGAACAGCCCCAGCGGCAGCCCGCGGGCCCCCTCGGTGCGCCCCAGCTCCTCGGCCACGGCGGTCAGCCGCGAACCGAGCAGGGCGACGTCGAACACCTTGCGCCGGTCCGGCTCCTCGGCCTCGGTGAGCAGGTCGAACAGCAGGGTGCCCAGCCCGCGGCGGTTCAGGTGGCGGGCGAGGTGCCGGTTGCGCGGACTGCGCCGGCCGCTGCCGCTGCCGTGCGCGAAGACCACCGCCGCGCGCGCCCCGGCCGGCACGGTCAGCCGACCGGTCAGCCGTACCCCGGCGACGGCCAGCGGCAGCTCGCGGTCGATGCCGGTCGGCGCCCCGGCGAGCGGCTCCCCGACGGGCGGTTCCCCGGCGGGCGGTTCGTGCCGGGCCTCGGCCAGCAGCCGCAGCACCTCGTCGTCGCCGGTCTGCGTGAAGTCGGCGTAGAACTCGCCGATCGCGAAGAACGGCGACGGCGTGTCGACGCAGACCAGCTCGTCGGCGACCTCGGACAGCCGCTCCGTCCAGTCCCGTGGCGCCACCGGGACGGCCAGCACCACCCGCGCCGCCCCGCGTGCCCGGACGATCCGGCAGGCGGCCCGGGCGGTCGAGCCGGTGGCGACGCCGTCGTCCACCACGACCACCGTGCGCCCTCGCAGATCGGCCGCCGGGCGGTCGCCCCGGTAGCGCCGCGCCCGGCGCTCCAACTCGGCGCGCTCACGCCGCTCCACCTGCGCCAGCTGCCCGTCACCCACCCCGGCGAGCCGGATGACCTGCTCGTTCAGCACCCGGACGCCGTCCTCGCCGATCGCCCCCATGCCCAGCTCGGGCTGGTACGGCACGCCCAGCTTGCGGATCACGCAGATGTCCAGCGGCGCACCGAGCGCCGCCGCCACCTCGGCCGCCACCGGTACGCCGCCCCGGGGCAGGGCGACCACCACGGTGCCGGGGCCGGCGAGGTGGCCCAGCCGGCCGGCCAGGCGGCGGCCCGCCTCGGTGCGGTCGGTGAAGGGGGTTCCGGTGACGTGCATTCCACGGCCTCCGGGTTCCACCGTACGCCGGTCCGGTGCACCGGTCCCGGGCGTCCCTCCGGGCGTCGCCCCGGGTCGGGTGGGGCTGTCCGGCGACCGCCTGCCGAGGCCCGGGCGGGGCCCGTACGGGGCTCTGGGTGGGGGCCGGTGGGACAGGGCGGGACCAGGACGGGACCGGGGCGGGACCGGGGCGGCCACGCGCCCGGGACCGCGACGGGCGCCGCCCGGGACTTCGCGGGCACGGGGCCCGGGACGGTACGGCCGCGCGGCCGGGCCCGGGACGGGACGTCACCCCCGTGCGACCGGGACGGCAGGCGGCGGAACGTGGTGCGCAGAGGCGGTCCGCAGAGCCCGCCCAGCACCGAAGGAGCGTCCGACATGCCGGGCACCGTCATCACCGACCTGCGCCGCCGCGGCTCCGCCGTCGACCCCGGACGCCTGCTCGCGGGACCACTGCGCGCCGTCGGCCTGCAGTGGCTCGAACCGGGACGGAGCGCCGAGGTGACCGCCGAGGGCGTCGAGCACGCGCTGTACGTCACCGCGGGCTCCGGCCTCGCCACCCTGCCCGAGGACGTCGTGCACCCCGACCACCCCGAGCGCGCCGACACCGGCCTGCCGCTGGTCGAGGGCACCGCCGTCGTGCTGCCGCTCGGCGCGCGGACCGTCCTGACCGCCGGAACGGCTGGACTGGAGTACTTCCACGCCGTCCTGGCGGTTCCCCCGGCCGCAGAGCCGTTCGCCGAGCCAGCCGCAGAGCCGTTCGCCGAACCGGCCGCCGGAGAAGCCGAGACCTCCGTCGAAGAACCCGAACAGCCCGAACAACCCGAAGAAGGTGACCAGTGGTGATCGTCACCACCGACACCGGCTCCGCGATGGTCCTGATCGGCCCGAACGGGGAGCGGATCCGGATCCGATCACTGGCCCGTCGCGCCATGCTCGCCAGTGCCTGCGAGGCCTTCGACCACCTGCGGCTGAGCCCGGGCGCCCACCACGTCCTGCCCGGGCGGCCCGACGCCGAGACCGTGCTGCACGTGCTGCGCGGTGCCGCCGTCATCGGGCAACTCGCCGGCCAGCCGGACCACTTGGCCTCGGACGGCGACCTGCTGCTGGCCCGCAAGGGCCGCACCCTGCGGATCGAGGCCGGCCCGCTCGGCGCCGAGCTGCTCTGCCTCACCCTGGCCGTGCCCCGCCATCGTGCCCGCACCCGGGCCTCCTTCGCCCGCCGCCGTGCCGAACGCTGCGACCGGCCCTGACCTTCACCGTTCTCCGGGAGTCACTTGTGATCCTCGTCCCCGCTGCCGTCCCGCGCACCGCGCCCGTCTTCCAGCGGCTGATCGACCCCGAGCGCCGCCCGTCCGTCCGTGCCGCGCTGACCGTCGAGACCCTGCCGCCCGGCGTCCGGTTCGAGCAACTCCCTTGCGAGTCGGCCGAATCGGTCACCGTGGTGCTGGCCGGACGGCTGTCCGCGGCCGGCCGGATCCTGTCCCCGGGCGAGGCGCTGCACCACCCGCCCGGCATCGGTCACCGGCTCACCGCCGTCCGTGGCGCACCGACCGCCGTGCTCACCGTCCGACCCGTCCCGCCCGCCGCCAACATCCCCGCCCAGCGCGCCGGTTCGCGACTCCTCGGTCCGGTCCGGTCCGCCCGGCGGATCGCCGTCGACACCCTGCTCCTCGCCCCCGGCGGGCAGCAGCACGGGCCGTACGCCGTGGCAGCGGTGGACGCGTTCCTGGTGGTGCTCTCCGGCGCCGACGCCCGCCTCGTTCTCGATGAACGTGAAGTGCTGCTATTCCCAGGTGACTTGGTCTACCTCCGAGCCGGTGAGCGGTACGTCCTGCGGGCCGGTGGGGGCGGGCCGGTGACCGCCGTGCGCGGCCGGGTCGGCGCGGTTCTGGGACCTGAACAGGACCTCGAACCCATGCAAACGGGGCAGGTCCGTCCGCACAGTGGTGGGCAGAGCGATTGATCGATCGGATCGGCCGCTCGGAAGAATCAGGAGTACCACCTCATGTCCACGAACACCGCGACTGCCTCGACGACTGCGACCAAGGTGATCTGTACGGCCGGAGCGCTGGCGGGCGTGATCGCGGCAGCCCTGGCACTGCGCAAGGCCTGTTCCGGCTCCGTCGCGGAGTCGATCGGGCGTTCCGAGTCGAAGCCCGGCACGGTCACGCCGAAGGATTGCCCGTTCGGATGCGGGCCCGGCCAGTAGTTCACCTCCGCCGCCACCCTCCTCCCTACTGACAACTGACAGCGAACAGCTGACAGATTTCAACATCTGTCAGCTGTTCGCTGTCAGTTGTCAACTGCTACCCGTCAGCTGTCGCCCGCTCGCCCGCCACCGCCGCGCCCGCCGCCCCCCGAGCCCGCTACCGGTTGGCCGCCGCCGAGCGCGGCAGCACCGCCAGCACCTGCGTGCCGTGCTGCTGGGGCAGCGGTCCGACGGTGCAGCGGCCGCCGATCTCCGCCGCCCGGTCGGCCATCGACCGCAGGCCGACCCCGCCGCCCTGCGGTTCTTCGGTGGTCTCCGCCTCCCGGTACCCGACCCCGTCGTCCTGCACGGTCAGGGTCAGCGCCTCGTCGTCCACCCGGAGCGTCACCCGCACGGTCCGGGCCCGGGCGTGCCGCAGCACGTTGTTGAGCGCCTCCGCGGTGATGCGGTAGGCCGCGACCTCCACCGCCGCCGCCAGTTCCGGCAGCGGTTCCGGCGAGACCTCCACCGTCACGGCCAGCCCCGCCCCGCTGAAGTTGTCCGCCAGCTGCCGAACCGCCCGGGCCAGTCCGAGTTCGCCCAGCGGCGCCGGCCCGAGCCGGTCGGTGATCCGGCGGACCTCCTGGATCGCCATCCCCAGCCCCTCGGAGACGGTGTGCAGCGGATCCGCGAGCCCGCCGTCCGCCGTCGAGGCCGCGTTGTCCACCCGCAGTCGCAGGCCGGCCAGGGCCGGCCCGAGCCCGTCGTGGATGTCCCGCCGTAGCCACCGTCGTTCCTCCTCCCGGGCGGCGATGATCTGCTCGCGGCTGGCCAGCAGGTCCTCCTGGAGCTGGAGGGAGGCGACGGCGGGCGAGGCCTGGTCGGCGAGCGAGCGCAGGATGTCGACGTCGGTCGCCGCCAGCCGCTCCTCGCCGGTCCGCAGTCCGACGGTCAACTCGCCGATCGGCAGCCCGTTGTGGACGAGCGCGAAGCCCTGGCTGCGGCCGTTCAGCCGCCCGGCGGTGGCCAGTGTGCGCCGTCCGGCCCGGGTGGCGACGGCCAGCGTGACGCCGGGCAGCTTGAGTTCCTCGGCGACCGTCGCGCACAGCGCCGCCGGCAGCTGCTCCGGGTCGACGACCTGCCGTACCCGCCCCGCGAGCGTGCGCAGCACCTGGTACGGCTGCGCCCGTTCGCCGTAGTACAGCCGGTCCACCACGGCGACGGCCCGTCGCGCCGCCTTCGGCAGGGTGGCGCCGAGTGCGTACACCAGGGCGATCAGCAGCAGGGCGGCCCCACCGCGCCCCGGTAGCAGCGAGTTGGACAGTACGGCGGCGGCCACCACGAACAGTCCGGTGACGCCGGTGCCCAGCAACAGCCCGATCAGGACGCTGCGGGCCGCCCGGTCGAGCCGCCAGCCGTGGTCCCGGATCACCAGGAAGCCGATCGCGACGGCCCAGACCGCCCCCGCCGCGGTGAACAGCCAGTAGCTGAGCCAGTAGTGGTCGGCGCGGTTGCGCATGTAGAAGTCCTGCAGCGCGACCCAGAGCACGTACGCCCCGAGCATGCCCGCCACCCGCAGCCGGTGCCGACGGGTTCCGTCCGCGTCGCGCCCCGGGACGGCCGCCGGCCGCAGCAGCCGGGACAGCAGGACCAGCGTGACGAACCCGAGCACGCACTCGCTGATCAGCAGGTCGTGGCCGCCCAGTCCGTCGACCACGGTCACGGCGAGGTGCGCCGGCGGGCTGTCGGCCAGCGGATTGGTCCGCCCGTAGGTCGTCGGGTGGGCGAGGCCCTGGGCCACCTCGGCGGTCACCCACACGCCGACGGCCCCGATGAACCACCACCATCGCCGCGTCGTCAGCCGTCCGCCCGGCAGCCAGAGCGGCAGCGCGTAGATGAGCGTCGTCCTGACCGCGCTGAGCAGTGTGTCGAAGGCCAGCACGGCGCCGGCGATGCCCGGGTCGCGGACCTCGACCCACAGCGGTGCGGCCGCCACCCGGGGAAGGATGTTGGTGAGCGCGTAGACGAGCATCACCCAGCCGAGCGGACTGCCCGGGCGGTGCGCGTGCAGCAGCATGCCCGCTCCGGCGGTCGGCAGGGCGTAGACCAGGATGGCGAGTTCGTCGCGGGGGTGGGAGACGCCCGGTTCGCCGAGGTGGACGAGCACGTAGCAGATCCACACCGTCGCGGAGACGAAGCAGAGCGCGGTGACGACCGCGGCGGCGGTCAGTTGCCGCTCGGCCCGGGTGCGGTGCGGGGGAGAGGAGACCGTGATCATGGCACCACCTCGGTTCTCGACAGCGGGTGTTCCGCCGGCCGCGACGTGGTCCGCCGGCGCCTCGTCCCCAGGGCGTACGCTCCCAGTTTGGTCGGCCCGGTGTCCCGGTCGCCTGAGGCAGCGGTCACGCATTCCGGGTGGGACGGCCGTGGGCGCCGCCGCCGTGCGGACGACCTCCGGGCATGTCACGGAGAGTCACGTGATGGCCGCTGCTAGTGTCGGCCGGGTGGATGAACACCAGCTGGTCGCACCCTCCGGCCCGGCGGGCGGGGCCGCGCCCGTTCGGGTACTGATCGTCGATGACCATCCCCTCTTCCGCGAGGGGCTCAAGGCGGCGCTGGAGAGTGCCGAGGGCGTCACCGTGGTGGCCGAGGCCGAGCGGGTCGCCGACGTCCCGGACGCGGTCGCCCGGCACAGCCCGAACGTGGTGATCATGGACCTGTCCCTGCCCGACGGCTCCGGACTGGAGGCCGTCCGCCGGCTCTCCACCCAGGACCAGTCCCCGCCGGTGCTGATGCTGACCATGTCGGACGACGACGGCAACCTGCTCGCCGCGCTCCAGGCGGGCGCCCGCGGCTACCTGGTCAAGGGCGCGGGGCGCGAGGAGGTGCTGCACGCCGTCCGGACGGTCGCCGCGGGCGGCGCGGTGTTCGGCGGCGAGGTCGCCGGGCGGATCACCGCCCTCCTGGCCGGGGCGAAGATGCGTGAGGCCGGGCAGCTCTTCCCCGACCTCACCGCCCGCGAGGCCGAGGTGCTGGACCTGGTCGCGCGCGGACACGACAACCGGCGGATCGCCCGGGAGCTGGTGGTCGCGGAGAAGACCGTCCGCAACCACGTGACCCACATCTTCGAGAAGCTGCACGTCGCCACCCGCGCGGAGGCGGTCGCCCGGGCCCGCGACATGGGCCTCGGCGACAGCTGAACCCGCCGCCCCGGCGCGGGGGAGCTCCACGGGCCGGAGGGGGCTCCGGAAGTGTCCGGGGGCGCCGGTCCGCCGACCGGCACCCCCGGAGTCGTACTGGTCCGGCCGGACCTACGGCTGCGTCACGGCTGCATCTCGTACGCGCCCGAGAGCGCCTCGACCCGCGCCCACACCTTCGCGGCGCGCTCGGCGTCCGCCACCGGGCGGCGCACGTTGGCCAGCGCCCAGGCGGCCTGCTCCTCGGTGGCGGAGGCCTTGCCGTGCAGCTCGGTCGCGTGCGCGGAGAAGTCGCGGACCAGCGCGTCGAAAACCTGGTCCAGGACGTCGGCGTCGAGGCCGGTCAGCTCGGCCTGCTCCAGCACCAGCTGGCCGTAGACGATCAGCGCGAACAGCTGGCCGATCTCCAGCAGGAAGTCCAGGTCGGCCTGCTGCTCCTTGCTCGGCGCGTGCTTGAGCAGCAGCTCGCAGAAGCCGTCGGCCTGCTCGCGGAAACGGGCGACGTTCGGCAGCTGGGCGTGCCGGTCGTAGGCGGCGCGCCAGTCGTGGAAGCGGATCGCGCCGAGGCCGCGGGCCGGGCCCTGGTGGAACAGGAAGGCGTCGTCCGCGGCGTCCAGCCGGGTCGGCACCGGCGCGTACTCGGCGGGCGCGAACAGGTAGTTGCCCATGAACTTGAGGATCAGCGCCAGGTTGACGTGGACCGTGCCCTCCAGCTTCGGCAGGCCGCGGATGTCCTTGGCGGCCTTGTCGAAGTAGGTGTCCGCCTCGAAGCCCTTGGCCGCGATGACGTCCCACATCAGGTCGATGACCTTCTCGCCCTCGGTGGTGACCTTCATCTTGGTCATCGGGTTGAAGAGCAGGTAGCGGCGGTCCTCGGCGGAGGCGGTGCGGAAGTAGTCCACGGCCCGCGCGCTGAACAGCTTCATCGCCACCAGGCGGGCGTACGCGTCGGTCAACTCCCGGCGCACGTGCGGGAAGTCGGTGACCTTGCGGCCGTACAGCACCCGGTTCTGGGCGTGCGTGACGGCCTCGTACATCGCGTGCTCGCAGATGCCGACCGAGGCGGTGCAGAGGTTGAACTTGCCGACGTTGACGGTGTTCAGCGCGGCGTCGAAGGCGGCCTGCCCGGTGTGCAGCACGTCCTCGGCCCGGACCGGGTAGTCCTCCAGGCGGAACTCGCTGACGTACATCTGCGCGTTCACCACGTTCTTGACCAGGTGGTACGCGTCGTGGCGACTGTCGGCGGCGAAGAAGACGTAGCCCTCGGGGCCCTCGACGTCCGAGCGGCGGCCGAACACCGAGACCAGGCCGGCCACGTTGCCGTTGCCGATGTAGTACTTGGGGCCGGTCGCGGTGAAGCCGCCCTCGCCGTCCGGGGTGAGGACCATGTCGGTGGAGTAGATGTCGGCGCCGTGGGTGCGCTCGGACAGGCCGAAGGCCATCACGTGGCCCTCGGCGAGGAGCTTGGCGGCGCGGGCCCGGACGGCCTCGTTCTCGCTCTGCCAGACCGGGCCGAGGCCCAGGATGGTGACCTGCCAGGTGTACCAGTAGCCGAGGCCGTAGAAGCCGAGGATCTCGTTCAGCTCGGCGATCCGCGCGGTGTCCCAGCGCTTGTCGGCATCGGCCGCGGACGGGGTCAGGAACTCCGCGAACAGGCCTTCCTGAGCGGCGAATTCGAGGAAGTCGCCGTACCAGGCGCGGTCGATGTAGGTGTCGATGAGCGCCTTCTTGCCGCGGGACTCGAACCAGTCGACGGTCGCGCGCAGCAGCCGGCGGGTCGGCTCGTCGAACTGTGCGGGGTCGTAGGTGCGCGGGTTGAAGAGCATCGGGGGCTCCCAGGGTGTCGAGGGTGTGAGGACTCGGCGGGGCGGGGTGCGGCGGGGCGGAGGGCCGGGGCGGGCGGGCGGGCGAGCGGATGGCGGCGAACAGAGTTCAGATGACAGATTTCAGCGAACAGATTTCAGATTTCAAACTCTGTCATCTGTTATCCGTGATCTGTTATCCGTCGTCTGTCGTCCGTCTCCGCCGCCGGTCGTCCGTCCGCCGTCATTCGTCCGCTCTTCCCCGTCCGTCCTCCGCGAGCCGGCGCAGGGTGGCGAGCACGTCGTCCAGCCAGGCGAGGGTCATCCGTTCGAACTCGATGCCGCCGCGCAGCACGACGTGCTGGAGCTCCTGCCGGCTGTCCAGCGCGGTGAGGTCGGGGAAGTCCCGCTGCTCGCCGTGCAGGTAGCGGGCGAGGAGGGCGGCGTGGCTCTCGCGGTGCCGCTCGACCTCGGAGATCAGCGCGGCCGGGTCGTCGAAGGCGGCGGCCCGGATCTTGACCGCGAGCTCGTGCCGCACGGTCTCCGGTTCGACCGGTTCGCGCAGCCAGTCGGCCAGCGCGGCCCGTCCGGGACCGGCCGCCGAGTAGACCTTCTTGTCCGGGCGGGCGTCCTGCGCGACCTCCTCGGCGGCGACCCAGCCGTCCGCCTCCATCCGCCGCAGCACCCGGTAGATCTGCTGGTGGGTGGCGGTCCAGAAGCGTCCGATGGAGCGGTCGAAGCGCCGGGCCAGTTCGTACCCGGAACCGGGCTGCTCCAGCAGCGAGACGAGGATCGCGTGCTCCAGTGCCATGCCCCGCATCCTGCTATGCAACGAGTTGCATAGGCAATGGGCCCTCGGAGTGTTGAGACGCAGGTCACCGGCGTGATCAGATGGTTATCGGTCATTCCGGACTATCAGGTGCAAAACCTTGGAGAAGCGCCAGAATAGGTACGGGGCTTGCCCCTTTTCATGGTCCGAACCACAGGAGGTGGTATCGGTGGCAACCCATATGCCGACAGGCATGGAGCACCACCCGGACATCGTCGAACTCCGGGAACACTACGAGCGGGTCACCTCGACCCCCCGCGCCCAGGGCGTCGAAGCCCTGGCCGTCCTGGCCGGCCTGTTCCTCGCGGCATCGCCGTGGATCGTCGGCTTCACCGCGTTCAGCACCCTGACCGTGACCTGCCTGATCGTCGGGCTGGCCTACACGGCCCTGATGGCCGGCTACGGCTCGGCCTACGAGCGCACCCACGCGAGGGCCTGGGCCGCCGCCGCGCTCGGCATCTGGACGATCATCTCTCCCTGGGCCGTCTCCGGGTCCGTCGCGCACGGCAAGAACATCGTCACCTGCGTCATCGTCGGTGCCGTGATGTTCCTGCTCGGACTCGCGGCGATCTCGATGGCCACGATCACGTCGAACGGAGCATCGATGCGGCTCGGCCGGGCCGGCCGCGCCAAGGGCTGACCTTCCCCGCAGCCCGCGTCCGGGGCACGGAGGGCACTCGTGCCCGCCGCGCCCCGGCGCACCGACTGCACCCGGCGCACCGACCGGTTACGGGTGCGTCATCCGCAGCACGTCCAGCGCCCGGTCCAGTTCCTCCTCGGTGAGCGCGCCCCGCTCCACGTACCCGCGTTCCAGCACCACCTGGCGGATGGTCTTCCGTTCGGCCAGCGCCTGCTTGGCGACCTTCGCCGCCTCCTCGTAGCCGATGTACCGGTTCAGCGGCGTCACCACCGAGGGCGAGGACTCCGCGTACTCGCGGGCCCGCTCGACGTTCGCGGTGATGCCGTCCACCGTCCGGTCCGCCAGCAGCCGGGCGCTGTTGGCCAGCAGCCGCACCGACTCCAGCACGTTGCGGGCGATCACCGGGAGCATCACGTTCAGCTCGAAGTTGCCGCTCGCGCCGGCCAGCGTCACCGTCGCGTCGTTGCCCACCACCTGGGCGGCGACCATCAGCACCACCTCGGGCAGCACCGGGTTCACCTTGCCCGGCATGATGGACGAACCGGGCTGCAGGTCCGGCAGGTTGATCTCGCCCAGGCCGGTGCGCGGACCGGAGCCCATCCACCGCAGGTCGTTCGCGATCTTCGTGAACCCGACCGCCACCGTGCGCAGTTGGCCGCTGAGCTCGACCAGCGCGTCCCGCGCGCCCTGCGCCTCGAAGTGGTCGCGGGCCTCGGTCAGCGGCAGCCCGGTGGCCCGGGCGACCTCCTCGATCACGGCCGCCGGGAACCCGGGCGGGGTGTTGATGCCGGTGCCCACCGCCGTTCCGCCGAGCGGCAGTTCGGCGACCCGGGGGAGGGTTGCCAGCAGCCGCTCCCGCCCGTGCCGCACCTGGGCCGCGTAGCCGCCGAACTCCTGGCCGAGGGTGACGGGCGTGGCGTCCATCAGATGCGTGCGGCCGGACTTGACCACCTGCGTGAACTCGACCGACTTGCGCTCCAGCGCCTCTGCCAGGTGCTCCAGCGCCGGGATCAGGTCGTGGGTGACGGCGGCGGTGGCGGCGATGTGGATCGAGGACGGGAACACGTCGTTGGACGACTGGCTGGCGTTCACCTGGTCGTTCGGGTGCACCGGCCGCCCCAGCCGTTCACCGGCCAGGGTGGCGATCACCTCGTTGGCGTTCATGTTGGACGAGGTGCCCGAACCGGTCTGGAACACGTCCACCGGGAACTCGTCGTCCCAGCGGCCCTCCGCGACCTCCTCGGCGGCCGCCGCGATCGCCCCGGCCGTCTCCTCGTCCAGGACCCCGAGCCGGGCGTTCACCCGCGCCGCGGCCGCCTTGACCCGGGCCAGCGCGGCGATGTGCGCGCGCTCCAGCCGTTGGCCGGACACCGGGAAGTTCTCCACCGCCCGCTGCGTCTGCGCCTGCCACTTCGCGGCGGCCGGCACCCGCACCTCGCCCATCGAGTCGTGCTCGATCCGGTACTCCTGCGGCTTCTCCCGCTCGTCACCCATCGCGCGCTGCACCTCCTGTACGGGCCGGTCCGGCCCGGTCACGGGACTTCCGATCACCACAGCCGCTCGCGGGCCCCGGGTATTTCCACCCGCGGCCGTTGATCCGATCCGCCGATCCGCGGGTCCGTCTCGCAGGCCCAGGCCCAGGCTCAGGCACAGACGCAGGCGCACACGCAGACCGCAGCGGGCGACGAGGTCCCCGGCTACCGGCGGGACAGCTCGGCGCGCAGCAGCCCGCCCGGTTCGGCGCCGAGCTGTCCGACGACCGAGCCGTCCGGGGCCCACACGCCGGAGCGGCCCGAAGTCTCCGGGAACTCACCGCTGGCCCCGGCACTGGTGGACAGTACGCCCCAGACCCCGTGCGCGCCGGTCCGCGCCCGCAGGTGCCCGGACAGCCGCTCGGCCTGCGCGGGGCCGGGGCCGTACAGGGTGGAGGCGACGTAGGCGTCGATGCCGAGGGCGGCGGTCTCCTCGGCGTGGGCCGGGTCGGCGGCGTCGGCGCACACCGCCAGGCCGAGCCGCAGGCCGTCCAGCTCCAGCACGACGGGCTTCTCGCCGGGGCTGAACCGGTCGAGCTCCGGCCCGTGCAGGCGCATCTTGCGGTAGACGACCGTGGCACCCCCGCCGGTGACCGCCAGGGTGGCGATGGACTCGCGCCCGTCGGCCTCCGCGATCGGCGCGCCGACCAGCGCCAGGGCACCGGTGGCGCCGCAGGCCTCGACCAGCGGGGCGAGCCGGGTGTCCGCCGGGTCGACGGCGGGGGCGGTCAGGTCGTAGCCGGTCAGGGACAGCTCGGGGAACACCACCAGTCGCGTCCCCGCCTCCCGGACGGCCGCGGCGTGCCGTTCGGCGTTGACGGCCAGGGTGTCCGGACGGCCGGGGGCGGCGCAGACGGGCTGGGCGACGGTGACCGTGACGGCGGGCGGGACGGCGGGGGCGGCGGGCGTGGTGACGGCGTCGGCCGACGGCGCGGACGAGGGCACGGCGGAGCCTCCGGCAGGGGTGGGAGTCGGTGGGCAAGATCAACCTATGCGGCGGCCGGACGGCCGGGCAACAGTTCGGCGACCGCCGAAACCGCGCCGCCCCCGCCCCGCCCGCCTCATCGGGTGGACGGCCCTCGGCCGTTCGCGCCATGATCACTCGAACGAGTGAGATCCCGGCCGGAACGCTTCAAACGGTCGTACGCCACTTCGTACGCTCCTGACCGGGTCGGGCGGATGCCGACCGCCCCGGAGCGCCGCGATCCGGCCCGGGGAACCGACGCAGGGGGCGGACCGGATGACCACAGAACACGACGGCAACGACACCCACCGCGGCCTGACCAGGCGGCAACTGCTCGGCGCCTCCGCGGCGCTCGGCGGCGCCGCCTGGCTGCTGCGCGGCACCATCGGCCCGGACAGCGCCGAGGCGGCCACACCCGCACCGCCCGGCCTTCCCGCCGGCACCGAGCTGTACCAGCGGGTGTTCCAGAACTGGTCCGGCGAGATCCGCACCGACCAGCTGTGGACCTGCGCGCCGCGCACCCCCGAGGAGGTCCCGGCCCTCGCCGACTGGGCGCACGCCAACGGCTGGCGACTGCGCGCCACCGGCTACCGGCACACCTGGGCACCGCTCACCGTCGCCAACGGCACCCCGGCCGACGCCCGCGTCCTGCTCGTGGACACCAACCGGTACCTCACCGCCGTCACCGCCGACTCGCCCACCACCGTGCGGGCACAGACCGGCGCGAGCATGGAGGCGCTGCTCGCCCACCTGTCCGACCGGGGCCTCGGCCTGACGGCCTGCCCGGCGCCGGGCGACCTCACCGTCGGCGGAGTGCTCGCCATCGGCGGCCACGGCACCGCCACCGGCGCCGGCGGCGAACTGCGCCCGGACGGGCACGGCTACGGCTCGGTCAGCAACCAGGTGGTCAAGCTCACCGCCGTCGTCCTCGACCCGGCGACCGGCCGCTACGCGCTGCGCACCTTCGACCGCGCCGAGGCCGACAGCGCCGCGTTCCTGGTGCACCTCGGCCGCGCCTTCCTCACCGAGGTCGTGCTGCGCGTCGGAGCCGACCGCCCGCTGCGCTGCGTCAGCCGGCTGGACATCCCGGCGAGCGACTTGTTTGCCCGCCCCGGCACCGCCACCGGGGGCGGCGGGCTGCTCGGCGGACTGCTGGGCGGCGGCGGAGGCCCGCGCACCCTCGCCGACTTCGTCGAGCGCGACGGCCGGGTCGAGGCGATCTGGTTCGCCTACACCGACTACCCGTGGCTCAAGACCTGGACCGTCGCCCCGAGCAAGCCGATCGCCTCCCGTGCCGTCGACCAGCCCTACAACTACCCCTTCTCGGACAGCATTCCGGAACCGGTCGCCCGACTGGCCGGCCAAATCGTCTCCGGCGCCTGGGGATCGGCCCCGCTGTTCGGTCAACTCCAGTACCTGGTCGCCAAGGTGGCGCTCACCGGCGACCTCACCGACGTCCTGCTCTCCGGCGGACTGCTGCGTGACCTGCTCACCGGCGACCTGATCACCCACCTGCTCGCCGGCGGCCTGCGCTCCGACCTCTGGGGCCCCTCGCGCGCCCTGCTGCAGTACGTCCGGCCCACCACGCTACGGGTCACCGCGAACGGCTACGCAATCCTGACCAAGCGCGCCGACCTGCAGTGGGTGGTCAGCGAATTCGCCGCCTACTACCGGCAGTTGCTCGGCGAGTACCAGGCCAGGGGCGAGTTCCCGGTGAACGGCGCGGTGGAGATCCGGGTCACCGGCCTGGACGACCCGTCCTACTCCGGCGTCCCCGGCGCCCGGCCCCCGCTGCTGTCCGCGCTGCGCCCCCGGGCGGACCGCCCGGACTGGGACACCGCGGTCTGGCTCGACGTCCTCGCCTTCCCCGGTACGCCCGGACTGGAGCGCTTCGCCCGGGACTTGGAGCAGTGGCTGCTGCGCACCTTCGACGGCACCCGGGCCGGGATGCGGGTCGAGTGGTCCAAGGGGTGGGCGTACACGGCGGACGCGGCCTGGTCCGACCAGGACCTGCTCGGCCGGGTCATTCCCGACAGCCTGCGCGCCGGGGGCGGGCCCGGCTGGGACGAGGCGGTCGCCACGCTCGACCGGTACGACCCGTACCGGGTGTTCGGGAACCCTTTCCTGGACGGGCTGTTGAAGTAGGGCGGTCCCGGGGTCGGGAGGCGGCGGTGGGCGGCTGACGCTGAAGGGTGACGGATAACAGATAACAGCTGACAGATTTCGAAATCTGTCAGCTGTTATCTGTTTGCTGTCATCTGTTCGCGATGGCCGGAAGCCAGCAGCCGTCCGCCGCTCGTCGTCCGCCACTCGCTACCTGCCGCTCGTCGGCGACTGGCTGCCGCAGCCCGGCGGTGGTGCGTCAGATGTGCTCCATCACGATCACCGCGAGGGTGTCCGGGGCCAGCGCGCGGAAGACGTGGGGGGCGTCCCCGGGATAGCTGATGTAGTCGCCCGGGCCGAGTTCGACCGGCGTCTCGGTCGGGCCGACCAGGGCCCGGCCCGAGCCGATCAACACGTGCTCGACGGTGCCGGGCATGTGGGGCTCGGAAGCCCGGGTGTCGCCCGGCTGGGCCTCGATCCGGTAGATGTCGCGCCGGGCGTTCGGCGGGCAGGAGGAGAGCACCGTGGCCGCGTAGTTGGCCTGCTCGGAGTGGGTCACCGGCCCCTCGCCGGCCCGGAGCACCTTGACGGTGGGGCGCGGCGGGTCGACCAGTCGGCTGAACGGCACGTTCAGCGCGACCCCCAGGGCCCAGAGTGTTTCCACGCTGGGGTTGCCCGCGCCCGACTCCAGCTGCGAGAGCGTCGACTTGGCGATGCCGGCGCGGCGGGCCAGCTCGGCCATCGACAGTCCGCTGCGTTCGCGTTCGCGCCGGATGGACGCGGCGATCTGGCCGATCAGCTCCGCGCCGGAGCCGTTGGCGCCCTCGGGCCGGGTGGTCCGGTCACTCATGCTCGCCACTCACGCTTTCTCCAGGCTCCTTCGGTCGGCTTCCCGCTGGTGGTGCCGTTCATGCTGCCATGGCCGGCCCTCGGGGCGGTCGGGGCTGCGGGGCTCGGTAGCGTTCGTCGCATCGGTCCTTCTGTTCGCCTTGACGAACACCGGCTCTCGGGTTCACTCTGATGAACATGCGTTCGCTACTCCGAACACTCGAACATGCGACCCTCCGCGACATCGCCCTGGTCTGTCTCGCCGACGCGCTCGTCGGCGCCTCCTTCGGTGCGATCAGCGTGTCCGGCGGCCTGCCGCTCTGGGTGCCGACAGCCCTGTCCGTCCTGGTCTTCGCGGGCGGCTCGCAGTTCGCGGCCGTCGGCGTGGTGCTGTCCGGGGGCGGCGTGCTCGCGGCCGTCGCCACCGGGCTGGTGCTCAATGCCCGGCTGCTGCCGTTCGGGTTCGCGGTCGCCGACGTGCTCCAGGGCCCCTGGTGGCAACGGCTGTTCGGGGCGCAGATGCTCACCGACGAGAGTGCCGCCTTCGCGCTGCAGCAGCACGAACCGCGCCGCCGCCGGGCGGCGTTCTGGGTCTGCGGGGTCTCGCTGTTCGTGGTGTGGAACGTGGCGGTGCTGCTCGGAGGCCTCGCCGGCGGGCTGATCGGGAACACCGACGCGCTCGGGCTGGACGCGGCCTTTCCGGCCGTGTTGCTCGCGCTG
Source organism: Kitasatospora sp. NPDC040550 (assembly GCF_055594965.1). Taxonomy (NCBI): domain Bacteria; kingdom Bacillati; phylum Actinomycetota; class Actinomycetes; order Kitasatosporales; family Streptomycetaceae; genus Kitasatospora; species Kitasatospora sp. NPDC040550. Next base: position 269,244 of record NZ_JBVIWC010000002.1, read on the forward strand.
GTGCTGCCCTCGCTCGCCGACCGGGCGACTCGTACGGCCGCAGTGGTGGGCGCGGTGGTGGCCGTCGCGGCCACGCCCTTCGTGCCGGGCGGGCTGCCGGTGCTGCTGGCTCTGGTCGGGCTGCTGTTCGCCGGGCGGCCCGGATCGGGGCCCGGGTCGGGGGAGCCGGGTGAACCGGGGGAGCGGGAGGCCGTCCCGGTGGCCGCGAAGGAGGAGGTCCGATGATGCCGCTGTACGCGATCCTGCTGCTGGCCGCCGGGACGTACGCCTACCGGGTGGCCGGTCCACTGCTCGGGCATCGACTCGCGCTCTCGGCGCGGATCCGGCACCTGCTGGCCGTCGCGGCGGCGGTGCTGCTGGTCGCACTGGTGGCGACCGGTGCGCTGACCCAGGGGCACGGCTTCGCCGGGTGGGCCCGTCCGGCGGGGGTGCTGGTCGCGGGCGTGCTCGCCTGGCGCCGGGCACCGTTCCCGGTGGTGGTCGTGGCCGGGGCGGCGACGGCGGCGGTGCTGAGGCTGTGCGGGGTGGGGTGACGGCGGGCGGCGGGCGGCGGGCAGCGTTCAGCGAACAGATGACAGATGTCGAAATCTGTTATCTGTTATCTGTTCGCTGTCATCTGTCAGTCGTCACTCGTCAACCGCTCCGCCTGCACCTCGGGCCGCTTGCTGTCCCACAGCAGCTCCCACACCTTGAACACGCAGTGGTAGTCCCGCATGCTCCCCCGAGAGATCAGCAGGTAGGTGTCCCCGTCCCGCAGCAGTGTCTGCTGCCGACTGCTCATGGGGTGCTCCGGGGTGTAGGTGGGGACGATCCGGCGCAGTTCCGCGACGGCCTCCTCCCGGGTGCCCTCGACCTCGCCGAGCACCTTGCTGCCCCAGGTCCGGTCCTTGCCGATGCCCACCGTCTCCTCGACGACCAGCGCCCAACGCGCCATGTCCCGCCTCCCCTTCCGTGTTCCGTACCGACTGTGCCCGTCGCGCCAGGCCGTTCCCGTCAGCGCACCAGCGACTTGAAGAAGATGGTGGTCGGCTGCAGTGCGCCGGCCGTGTCGGCCGCGTAGTCGGGCACCGAGCCGACCCGGGTCCAGCCCTGTGCCTCGTACATCCGCTCGGCCGGGCTGCCCGTCACGGTGTCCAGTACCAGCAGCCGGATCCCCGACCCCGCCGCCCGCTCCTCCAGTGCCCCCAGCAGCCGCCCGGCCAGCCGCTGCCCGCGATCCGCCGGGTGCACCATCAGCTTGGCCACCTCGCCCCGGTGCCGCCCGTTCGCCGTCGTGGCCGGCCGCAGCTGCACCGTCCCGGCGAGCCGCCCGTCGGCCGCCGCCCGGGCGGTCCACAGCACCAGCCGTCCGGCCGTGAGCTCCGGGACCAGTGCCCGCCACCACGCCGCGGACTCGCCCGGCTCCAGCGGGGCGAGGAAGCCGACCGAGGCACCGCCGTCGACGGTCGCCGTCAGCAGCCCGGCGAACTCGGCCACCGAGGACTCCAGTTCCTCGGCCGTCACCTCGTCGACCACGTACCCGGTGCCGGACATGTCGCCTTCCTCACTCGCTCCCGTCGGTCCCTGACCGGGCGGGTTGCGGAATACTCGCCGATGTCCCGCCGAGACTACAAGGAGCTTCCATGCCGAAGCCGACCCGGATCGACCCGTCCGACCTGCTCGCGGTCGGCGACCTCCTCACCGACGAGGAGCGGCTGGTCCGTGACACCGTCCGCCGGTTCACCGAGGAGCGGATCCGCCCCCACATCGGCGACTGGTTCGAGCGCGGTGTCTTCCCGGCCCGCGAACTCGCCCCCGAACTCGGCGCGCTGGGCGTGCTCGGCATGCACCTCGACGGCTACGGCTGCGCGGGCGCCGACGCGGTGGCGTACGGGGTCGCCTGCATGGAGCTGGAGGCGGCCGACTCGGGGCTGCGCAGCTTCGTCTCGGTCCAGGGCTCGCTGGCGATGCGCTCGATCCACGCCTTCGGCTCGGAGGAGCAGAAGCAGCGCTGGCTGCCCGGGATGGCGGCCGGTGAGCTGATCGGCTGCTTCGGCCTCACCGAGCCCGACTTCGGCTCGGACCCGGCGAACATGCGCACCCGGGCGGTCCGCAAGGGCGGCACGGGAGGCAACGGCGGCGAGGGCGGCGACTGGGTGCTGTCCGGCAGCAAGATGTGGATCACCAACGGCAGCATCGCCGACGTCGCCGTGGTCTGGGCGCAGACCGAGGAGGGCGTACGCGGCTTCCTGGTCGAGCGCGGCACCCGCGGCCTGACCGCGACCGACGTGCACGGCAAGCTCTCCCTGCGTGCCTCCGTCACCAGCGAGCTGGCCTTCGACGAGGTGGTGCTGCCCGCCGACGCCGCGCTGCCCGGCGTCATCGGCCTGCGCGGCCCGCTCTCCTCCCTCAACGAGGCCCGCTACGGCATCCTCTGGGGCACCGTCGGCGCCGCCCGCGACTGCTACACCGCCGCCCTGGACTACGCGAAGACCCGGATCCAGTTCGACCGTCCGATCGCGGGCTTCCAGCTGACCCAGCAGAAGCTGGTCGAGATGATGCTGGAGGTCGAGAAGGCGTACCTGGTGGCCCTGCGGATCGGCCGGCTCAAGGAGGAGGGCGCGGCCCGCCCGCCGCACGTCAGCTTCGGCAAGCTCAACAACGTGCGCACCGCGCTGGAGATCGCCCGCAGCGCCCGGACCGTCCTCGGTGCCAACGGCATCACCACCGAGTACCCGGTGCTGCGGCACGCCAACAACTTGGAGTCGGTGCTCACCTACGAGGGCACCAGCGAGATCCACACCCTGGTCCTCGGCGAGGCCATCACCGGCGAGTCCGCCTACCGCTGACGAACCGTCCGCCCCGCCCCGAGCGGCCGATAACCGGTGGCCGGGTCCCTCACGGCCCGGCTACCGTCCCGCCATGACCAGTCAGCCCGCCCGGCAGCAGCCCCCGACCACCACCCTCTGGCGCCCCACCGGCCCGCAGGAGCTGGCCCTGGTCGAGGCCGCCGACCGGCGCGCCTGGCCGCCCCGGCTGCCCGAGCAGCCGATCTTCTATCCCGTGCTGAACGAGGACTACGCGGTCCGGATCGCCCGCGACTGGAACGTGCCCGCCTCCGGCGTCGGCTACGTCACCCGCTTCGAGGTGGAGACGGACTTCCTCGCCCGCTACCCGGTGCAGCGGGCCGGCGGCCGGACGATCCTCGAACTCTGGGTTCCGGCAGAGGAGTTGGACGAGTTCAACCGGCATATCGTCGGCCGGATCGAGGTCGTCCACGAGTTCCGGCCGGAGGGCTGACGGCCGTGCGCGCGCCCGTCCTGCTCACCTCCGCCCAGCCGACCGGTACCACCGGCCTGCTCACTGCGGCCGCCGCCCGCCGAGGCCTGGCCACCGCCGTACTGGCCGGGCCGGACACCGTCGGGCGGCTCGCCGGACGGCCCGTCCACTGGTACGGCGGGCCGCTCGCGGCCGCCCGGATCGCGGGGCCACTCGGGCTCGCCCTGCTCGAACCCGAGGACGACTGGCTGGCCCGCCTCCCCGAGGAGTTCACCCGCCGCCGGATCGAACTCACCACCCTCTCCGAGGCCTGGACGCTGCGCCACCCGGCCTTCGTCAAACCGCCCGCCGACAAGTCCTTCCCACCCGCCGTCCACCCGGACGGCTCCCGGCTGCCCCGCACCGGCGAGCGGATCGGCCCGGACACGCCCGTCCTGGTCAGCGAGCCGGTCACCTTCGCGGCCGAGTACCGGCTGTTCCTGCTCGACGGGGAGGTGCGCACCGGCAGCCGCTACGCCCGCTTCGGCCGGCTCGACCCGGCTCCGCTCACCGCCGAGGCCACCGCCTTCGCCCGCCGACTGCTCGCCGCCGTCGGGGACACCGGGCCGCTGGTCCTGCCCAGCGCCGTCGCGCTGGACGTCGGCCCGATCGCCGACCCGTACGACCCGGCCGAGCACTGGGCCGTGGTCGAGGCCGACCTGCCCTGGTTCGCGAACTGCTACGCAGCCGACCCGGACCGCGTCCTGGACGTCGTCCTGCGCGCGGCCGGACCGGCCGCCGACCTCGCCGAGCCCGACCGCCGCTTCGTCCGGGCGGCGGGTCGGTGCCACGGACGACCGGCGGGCTGAGGGTCGGCCGGGCGCCCGCGGAGGGTCGACCTCCCGACACCTCCCGACACCTCGGGACACCTCCCGACACCTCACGGACACCCGCCGTTCGGCACCCCGTCGCCGACCGGTACGGCCGGCCGTGAAGCATGGCGCGGTCGGCGGCGCCCTCGGCGGGCGCGGCCGGGTGCGCACGACCGAAAGGAAGCCCCACCATGTCCGCAGCTCAGTGGCCCCGCCCCCGCGTCCTCGTGGTCGGGATCGACGGAGTCCGCCACGACTACCTCGCCCAGGTGCCGATGCCGCGCCTCCAGGAGGTCGCCGAGGCCGGGTTCCTGGTGCCGGTCACCGTCGCGGACTCCACCCCGACCATGTCCGGACCGTGCTGGGCCACCATCGTGACCGGCGTCGAGCCCGCCAAGCACGGCGTCTGGGGCAACCACCTCGGCGGCAACCGGCTGGACGTCTTCCCCGACTTCGCCACCCGCCTCAACCGCGGTGACCGCCGCCGCACCTTCGTCGCGGCCGGCTGGGACCCGCTGATGATCAACGAGGCCGGCGGCCCGCTGTTCCGCGCCCCCGGCCGGCTCTCCTACGTGGCCCCCGCCGAGGACACCCCCGAGGCCTGGGAAGCCGTCGACGAGGAGGTCACCCGGGAGGCCGTCCACGTCCTCGCCACCGCCGACCCCGAGGCCTCCTTCGTCTACCTGGGCGCCGTCGACGAGACCGCCCACTTCCTCGGCTGCGGCGAGGAGTACCGCGCCTCGATGCGCACCGCCGACGAGCGCCTCGGCCGTCTGCTCGACGCGGTCCGCGGCCGGGAGGGCTACCCGCAGGAGCAGTGGACCGTCATCGTGGTCACCGACCACGGGCACGTCGACGCGGGCGGCCACGGCGGCCGCACCGTCGAGGAGCGGACCGCCTGGGTCGCCTGTGCCGGGCACGACATCCCGGCCGGCCCGCCCACCGGCGAGATCCGCCACCCCGACGTCGCCGCCCAGGTGTACGCCTCACTGCTGCGCCCGATCGACCCGCACTGGACCCTGGACGGCCGCCCCTTCCCCGTCGCCCGGCCGGTCCCCGCGACCGTCTGACCCGGCGCCCCGCCCCCCGTCCGCCAGCCCGCCCGGCGCAGGCCCGCCGAGGCCCGGTGCCCCGGGTGCAGCACGCCGGGCTGCGGCGGGGCCCCGGCTGCGTCAGGCTCGATCGGGGCTCGGGACGTACCCGGGCTCGGCGTGGCGGCCCGAGCGCCGGAGCGGGACCTACCTCCGGGGCCGGCCCCACGGACATACGCCAGAAGGTGGAGACGGTACCCCGTGGGTTGGATGCACGATCGCGACCTGGTGGTGACGATCCGGAAGGTCGGCCCGCGCCACCATGGATACACCCGGACGGCGGACCGTTCAGCCCGGACGGATCGCGGACGGTCCGGCAACGGCCCCGGCCGCACCGGACGCCGCACAGGCACCGCACGCAGCACAGGCATCGGACGTACCGGACGTACCGGACGCATCGGCACCGCACACGGAGAGGGCAGCCAGGTATGAAGGGCATCGTGAGCAAGGTCGCGCTGGGAGTCGCGGGCACCGGCATGGCCGTCGCCGTGGCAGCGGTGGCAATCGGCCCGCGGGTGTCCGAGTGGTACGACGGGCGCCACCAGGAGCAGGCGGCGTTCGACAGCGGCTCGCAGGCCAAGGCCGAGCGTCGCTCGATGCCGACCTGGCTGCCCGACAACGCCTCCTCGGTCAGGTACCTGATGTCCACCACCGGCGACGACCGGTTGCTGCGGGCCACCCTCCCCGAGGGCCGGCTGCCCGCCGGCTGCAACACCGGGGTGCCGGGCAAGGGGCCGCACCCGGTGCCGGTCTCGCTCAAGGCGGGCTGGTTCCCGGAGGGCATCGCGGCCAAGGCCAGCGGCACCTGCGGGCACTACAATGTGACGCTCACCGGCAACCAGCTCTACGCGTGGCAGGACGGCGCGACGCTGCAGGCGGCCCTTCGCGCCGAGCACGTCGCCAAGCACTGAGGGTGCTGACCGGGCGCTGATCCCGGATCAGCCGTCCTGACCAGGGAACGAACGGCCCGCCGGGCACCGGAAGGTGCGGGCGGGCCTTCGTCGTGCGCGTGCTGTGGATCGGCCGGTGGGCGGATCCGTCCCGGTGCACCCCTGCCGTCGTCGCGCCAGCGGGGCTGCGATAGGACGGATCGCGAACGAACCCCACGTCACCGCGTCCGTTAGGAGAGCCATGCCCGGCCCGACCGTCGGTCCCACCGACGACACGTCGACCGATCCAGCCCCAGCCCCAGCCCCAGTCCCGGACCCGACGTCCGGCAGGTCGGCAGCCGCCGGCCGGGCCACCGTCGTCGTCCTCGGCGGCCTCACCGCGCTCGGCCCGCTCACCACCGACCTCTACCTGCCCGGCCTGCCCGCGATCGCCGACGACCTGGTCGCCGAACCGGCGGCCGTCCAGCTCACCCTCACCTTCTCGATGATCGGGGTCGCGGCCGGGCAACTGCTGTTCGGGCCGCTCAGCGACCGCTTCGGGCGCCGACCGCCCCTGCTCGCCGGTCTGGTCGTCTACACCCTGTCCAGCGTGGTGTGCGTGTTCGCGCCGAACCTGTCCGTGCTGATCGCGGCCCGCTTCGTCCAGGGCGCGGCCGGGTCGGCCGGACTGGTCATCGGCCGGGCCGTCGCCCGGGACCGCTTCCAGGGCGTGGCGATGCTGCGCTTCCTCGCCTCGATCGCGCTGATCTCCGGGCTGGCACCGATCCTCGCCCCGATCATCGGGGCGCAGCTGATGCGCTTCACCTCCTGGCGCGGCACCTTCGGGGCGCTCACGGCGCTCGGGCTGCTGCTCACCCTGGCCGCCTTCGGCGCGCTGCGCGAGAGCCTGCCAGCGCAGGCCCGGGACGGTGGCGGGGTGGGCGCGACGCTGCGCACGATGGCGCGGCTGCTGCGCCACCTGCCCTTCCTGGGGCTGGCGTTGACCAGCTCGCTGGCGTTCGGCGCGCTGTTCGGGTACATCAGCGGGTCGTCGACGGTGCTCCAGCACGTCTACCAGGTGTCGCCGCAGACCTACAGCCTGCTGTTCGGGCTGAACTCGCTCTCCATCGTGGTGATGACCCAGCTGAACGGGCGGGTGCTGGCGCCGCGCTTCGCCGCGCGGTCGCTGATGCTGGCCGGGCTCGGGACGGCGGTTGCGGCCGGGGCGGCGCTCGTCCTGCTGACCACGGTGTGGGACTTCGGGCTGGCCGGGTTCTGCCCGCCGTTGTTCGTGCTGATGGGCAGCCTCGGGGTGGTGCTGCCGAACACGGCGGCGCAGGCACTGAGCCTGGTGGAGCCGCAGGCGGCCGGGACGGCCTCGGCGCTGCTGGGGACGGGCAACTTCCTGTGCGGCGCGGTGGTCGCGCCGTTGAGCAGCCTCGGCGGGCGACCGTCGTCGACCCTGCTGGCGCTGGTGGTGCTGGGCTGCGGTGTGCTGGCGCTGGCGGCGTACGCGATGCTGTGCCGGCCGGGGCAGCTGCGGGAGGCGGCGGAGGTGCCGAAGGGGGTCTGAGCGGGCCTGAGCGGGCCTGACATATGACAACAAACGGATAACAGCTGACAGATGTTGAAATCTGTCAGCTGTTATCCGTTATCTGTTACTTGTCAGCTGTCAGCCGTCGTCCGTCGTCCGCCAGCTGTCGGTCGTCCGTCGCTCAGGTGATCGAGAAGTCGTCCCCGTACACGCTGCCCTGCCCGTACCAGCCGTGCAGGTACACCGTGACGCTGCCGGAGGCGTCGGTGGTGAAGGGCACGGAGAGCTTGGTCCAGCCCGAGGAGATGGTCCAGGTGCTGGCGTTGGCGCCACCGCTGACACCCAGGTACGCGTAGTTGCCCTGCACCCAACCGCTCAGCGTGTAGCTGGTGTTGGGCTTGAGCTTCACGGTCTGGGTGCAGTCGCCGGTCTGGCTTGCTGAGGCCGCGGCCTGCAGCGCGTACGAGCCGGAGTGGACCGGAGTGGTCACGATGCCGCCACCGCTCTGGCAGGTCCAGGGGGCCGCCTTGCCGGTCTCCAGGTCTCCGTTGACCAGGCCGGTCGACGGGGTTGTGCCGGTGACGGTCAGCGAGTAGGTCGCCGTGTGGCTGCCGGAGGGCGCGGTGGCCGTCACGGTCAGCGGGTAGGTGCCCGCCGCCGCGGCCGAGGTGGTGGCGATGTTCAGGGTGGCGCTGTTGCCGGCGGTGACGCTGCCGGGGGTGACGGTGGCGGTGACGCCGGCCGGGGCGCCGCTGACCGAGAGGTTGACGCTCTGTGTCGAGCCCGCCGTGACCGCCGTCGCGATCGCCGCCGAGGCGGACGAACCGGCCGCAACGGTACCGGAGTTCGGGTTCACCGCCACCGAGAAGTCATTGCCCGGCTGGTTGCCCGTGACGTTCAGCGTGAAGACGCCGGTGTGGCTGCCGGAGGCCGCGCTGCCGGTGACCGTCAGCGGGTAACTCCCGGGCGCCACCGACGAGGTGGTGGTGACGTTCAGGGTGGCGCTGTTGCCGGCGGTGACGCTGCCGGGGGTGACGGAGGCGGTGACGCCGGCCGGGGCGCCGCTGACCGAGAGGTTGACGCTCTGTGCGGAGCCCGCCGTGACCGCCGTCGCGATCGCCGCCGAGGTCGACGAACCCGCCTTCACCGTGGCGGAGTTCGGGTTCACCGCGACCGAGAAGTCGTTCGTCACCGTCGAGCCGCTGGTGAAGGGCGCGAAGATGTGGGTGAAGTCCCAGGTGTTCTGGTTGATCCCGGAGCAGGAGTCGTCCCCGCCCTTGCCCGGGCAGCTGCCGTTGTCGCGCTGGAGCGCCCAGAAGGACAGGGTGTTGATGCCCTTCGACACCGCCCAGTTGTACACGGTGGTGGCGTTGGCGACCGTGAAGGTCTCGGCCGCGCCGAAGTCGTCGATGCCGGGCATCTCGGTGATCCCGATCGAACCCCACAGCTGGGAGGGGGACTTGGCCGGGTAGAGCTGGGCCAGCTGGTTGTACAGGCCCTGTGCCGAGGTCTGGGTGTCCGCCGCCATGTCGTGGGTGGCGTTGTCGTAGTAGTCGAAGGTCATCATGTTGACGACGTCGATCCGCGCCTTGTTGCTGACGGCGTTGCGCAGTACCGCGAGGCCGTTGTCGGCCAGCCCGCTGGTGGTGGTCGGCAGCGTGTAGGAGAACTGGACGGTGCGCCCGTTGGCGGTGGCCCAGTCCTGCACGACCTTGATCGCCTTGTTGCGGCGGTCGATGCCGGCCGTGTTGGTCAGCGAGTTGTCCTCGATGTCGAGGTCGATCCGGCTGATGTCGTAGGTGGTGATCAGGTTCTCGTAGGCGGCCGCGATCTGGTTGACGTCGGTGCAGCTGTCGGCCAGTTCGGTGCCGGTGTTGTCGGCGGTGTAGCCGCCGAAGGAGGGGATCACGTCCCCGCCGTTGGCGCGGATGGTGGCGATGTCGGCGCCGAAGGTGGAGGAGGACACCGGCTTCGAGGTGTCGCCGTTCCAGTACGGGGTGCAGGAGCCCTTGGTGGCGGCCTGGAGGAAGGCCATCGTCAGGTACTTGGCGCCGGACTGGGCGGCCAGGGTGGCGGGGCTCTGGCCGGTCCAGGACTCGAAGTAGGGCGCGAAGACCCGGGTGGGGAGCGGGGTGGCGGCCTGGGCGGAGCCCGTCCCGGCGGCGACCAGACCGGCCGATGCGGCCAGTGTGGCGCAGGCCGTCAGCGCGGCCTGGACGGTTCTGCGAAGACGCATGGATTCTCCAACAGACTTGGTGGGGCAGGACGTTGGGGGCGTGCGGGCCATGGGGCGTCCAGTGGTCGCGTGGGGTCGACCGTGCGGACGTCCGGGGCCGGTGGTCGGGTGCGGGGGGGCGTTCGATGCGGACACAAGGGCGCGCGGAGCCCACCGCCTCGCGTGGAGGCGGGCGGTGGCGCGACGCTGTGCACGCCGTACGGAGCGGGGGTGGAGCGGAGCAGGGCAGGGCAGTGCCTCAGCCGCCGGTGGTCACACCCCCACAGTGCATCCCGGTCGGATCGACATGCTTATGTTTGGACTAGACCACTGGTCTGTCAAGAGACCTAACAGTTCGTCAGCGGACGGCCCTGGTTGCCGAAGGGCGGAGACGCCGATGGCCGCGCACCCGGCGGGCGGGGCGCGGCCACGGCTGCCCGGAGCTCAGGACGCCGGGCGGTTCGGGGGTGGTGCGGGCGACGTCAGCGCGCCGCCGGGCAGAGGGTGGCGCGCAGCGCGTCGTCGATCTTCGCGGCGGTGTCCGGTCCGAAGCCCTGCGGATGCTCGGGCGAGGTGAAGTGCTGGTCGGCCAGTTGGGCCAGCTTCGCCTTGTCCTTGGGGAACTGGTACAGCGCCTGGCACTGCTTGCGGGCCTGGTCCACCACCTGGTCGGGCTTGCCGCCGACGATCGCCGGGTCGATCGCGTTCAGTGCGGCGACCACCTTGCCGGTCAGGTCGGCGTCCGGCTTGGCGGGCAGGCCGGCGTCGGCGGGCGGTGCGGGCTTGGCCGGGGCCGAGCCGTCCGCGCCGGGCGTGGAGCCGGGGTCGGCGGGTGCGGACGGTGCGGCCGTGCTGGGTGCCGGGGCGCCTGCCGAGGCCGTGGCGTCGGCGGTGGTGGCGGCGGCGGTGGGGGAGCCGGCCGCGACGGTGGCCTTGGCCGAGCTCGAGCCGGAGCCCGAGCCCGAACCGGAGCTGGAGCAGGCAGCGAGGCTCACCGCGGTGAGTGCCGTGAGGGAGGCGGCGAGGAGACGAGTGCGCATGGCGCCACACTGTCATGTTCGCGGCGTAGAAGGGAAGGTCCCGGGGGAAGGCCGCGAAGGGCGCGGAAGCGGCGCGGAAACGGTGCGGAAACGGCGAACGACGGCCCCGGAGGGAGCCCCTCCGTGCCGCCGTCCGCGATGCCGCCGTTCGCCATGCTGCTGTCCGCGGTGCCGCGCTCCGCCGTGCTTCCGTCCGCTGCCCGTCGATTCCCGGGCCGGGTCGGGCCGGGGTCGGTTCGGGCCGGGGTCGGTTCGGGCCGGGGTCGGGGTCGGACCGTCAGCCGAGACCGTTGCTCTTCAACCAGTCCTTGGCCACCGCCGACGGGTCCTCCTTGTCGACCGAGACCCGCTTCATCAGCGCCGTCAGCCCGGCCGTGTCGAGCTTGGCCGACACCGCGTTGAGCGCCGCCGTCGCGTTGGCGTCCACGCCCGCCTTGTTGACCAGCGGGGTGACGTTCTGCGCACCGAAGACGTTCTTCGGGTCGCTCAGCGGCACCAGCTTGTACTGGACGATCTTCGGGTCGGTGGTGAACACGTTGCCGACCTGGATGCTGCCGTCCTTGAGCGCGTTCGCGGTGGTGTCGGCGGTGGGCTTCCACTCCTTGAAGGTCAGCCCGTAGACGTCCTTGAACTGCTGCTCGCGGCGGGTCTTGAACTCCGGCGGGCCGCCGATGGTGAACTCGCCGGCCTTGGCCGCGAGGTCCGCGATGCTCTTGAGGCCGTACTTGTCGGCGGTCTCCTGGGTGACGCTGAGCGAGTCCTTGTCCTCCGCGGGGGAGGAGTCGAGGATCGCCAGCGAGGCGGGCAGCGCCTTGGTCAGGGCCGCGTTCACGTCCGGGGTGGTGACGGCGGTGTTCTTGGCGTCGAGGTAGGCGAGCAGTGCGCCGTTGTACTCGGGCAGGACGGTCAGGTTGCCGCTCTGCAGCTGCCCGTAGAGCACCTCGCGGCTGCCGATGTTGAACTTCTCCTGGACCTTGACGCCCTTGGCCTTGAGGGCCTGCGAGTAGATCGAGCCGAGCAGCACGTTCTCCGGGAAGTTCGCCGAGCCGACCACCACGGTCCCGCCGGAACCGCCGGAGCCGCCCGAGGCGGCACCGCTGCCGGAGGCCGTGGCGCCGGAGGAGGCGCTCGACCCGCCGCCGAGCGGGTCGCTGCTGCCCGAGGAGCCGCAGGCGGTGGCGCCCAGGGCGAGAGCGGCGAGGGTGCCGAGGAGTACGGCGCGACGGCTTCCGTTGAATGTCGACATGGTGACAGTTGTCCTTCCGGAGCGAATGGGAGAGAGAAGTAGGGAGGGGCCTCAGCGGGTCCGGCGCTGGGCGCGCACCCCGGGCGGGAGCGCGAACCGGGCGAGCAGGGCGAAGAACAGTTGGGCGCCGACCGCGAGCAGCACCACCAGCAGTGCGCCGCCCACGGTCACCGCGTACTGCCGGGTGGCCAGCCCGTCGATGACGTAGCGGCCCAGGCCGCCCAGCCCGACGTAGGCGGCCACCGTGGCGGTCGCGATCACCTGGACGGTCGCGGTCCGGAAGCCCGCCAGCAGGGTCGGCGCTGCGGAGGGCAGGCAGACCTGGAACAGCACCTGCGGGTGGGTCAGGCCGATCCCGCGCGCGGCGTCCCGGACGTCCGGGTCGGTGCCGCGCACCCCCTCGACGGCCGCCACCAGCAGTGGTGGTGCGGCCAGGGCGACCAGCGGGAACAGGACGGCGGTGTCGCCGACCCCGGCGAGCAGCACCGCGAGCGTGACCAGGCCCAGGGTGGGCAGGGCGCGGGCGGCCCCCGCCAGCGCGGTGACCACCGTGACGCCGCGTCCGGTGTAGCCGATCAGCAGCCCGAGCGGGACGGCCAGCAGGGCCGCGAAGAGCAGGGCCTCGCCGGAGAGCAGCAGGTGCTCGGAGACCCGGTGCACGATCGAGTCCGGGCCGCTGCGGCGGTCCGGGGCGGAGAAGAAGTCGCCCAGCCAGTTCAGCCAGTTCACGAGCCCGCCCCCTGTTCCCGGACGGCCCACGGCGCGAGCAGCCGGCGGGCGGCCACCAGCAGCAGGTCGACGGCCAGCGCCAGTACGGCGATCAGCACGATCCCGGCCACGATCGGGGTCGGGAAGGTCCGCTGGAAGCCGTCGATGAACAGGTAGCCCAGCCCGCCGCGGCCGATCAGCGCGCCGACGCTGGCCAGCGAGATGCTGGACACTGCCGCGACCCGCAGCCCGGCGATCAGGTACGGCACGGCGGCGGGCAGCTCGACGGCGGTCAGCCGGTGCCAGGGCCCGTACCCCATCGCGGTGGCGGCCTGCCGGACGGAGTCCGGGACGGCGCGCAGTCCGTCCACCGTGGTCGGCAGCAGGACGGCGAGGGCGTAGAAGGTGAGCGGGATCATCACGGTCGCCTGGGTGGCGAGCCCGGTGTACGGGATCAGCACCACGAAGACCGCCAGCGAGGGCAGCGCGTAGACGATGTTGAAGACGGCGGACAGCGGCTGGTACAGCCGGGGGAAGCGGGCGCAGGCCAGGCCGAGCGGGACCGCCAGCAGCAGGCCGATGAGCACCGGGACCAGGGCGATCACGGCGTGGTCGGCGAGCAGGTTGCCGAGGTAGCCGAGGTGGTCGCCGATCCAGTACCAGCGGACGATCGGTTCATCGTCCACCGTCGGCTCCGTCCGCCGGGGCCTGCGTGGGTGGCTGCGGGAGCGTCTCGTCCGTCTCGTCGGTCTCGCCTGCCACGGCTGCCCGGTGCGCCCGGTCCGCCTTGGTGAGGGCGACCGGCGTGAGCGCGGCCAGGACGGCCTCCCGGCCCGCGGTGCCGATCGCCCGGCCGTCGGCGTCCAGCGCGACCGCGACCCCGGCGGGGGAGAGTACGGCGGCGTCCAGGGCGGCGCGCAGGGTGTCGGTGTCCGGGCGGTAGCCGGCGGCTGGCCGCAGTTCGGTGGCGCCGGCGGCGCGGTCGATCCAGCCGATCGGGCGGCGCTCGTCGTCCAGGGCCAACTCCCAGCCCCCGTGGTGGAGTCCGTCCTGGATCGGGCGGAGCTCGACGGCCTTCGCGGGCCGCAGGCCCAGGCCGCGCAGGCCCCGGTCGCGGCCGAGGAAGGCGGCCACGCCGTCGTCCGCGGGGGCGGTCAGCAGGGTGTGCGGGTCGGCCAGCTGGGCGATCCGGCCGTGCTCGCGCAGCACCACGACCTGGTCGCCGAGCCGGACGGCCTCCTCGATGTCGTGGGTGACGAACAGCACGGTCTTGTGCAGCTCGGACTGCAGGCGCAGCAGCTCCTCCTGGAGCCCGGCCCGCACCACCGGGTCGACGGCGCTGAACGGTTCGTCCATCAGCAGCACCGGCGGGTCGGCGGCCAGCGCCCGGGCCACGCCGACCCGCTGCTGCTGGCCGCCGGACAGCTGGAACGGGTAGCGCTTGGCGGTCTCGGGGGCGAGACCGACCAGCTCCAGCAGTTCGGCGGCGCGGGCCCGGGCCTTCTTGCGGTCCCAGCCGAGCAGGTAGGGGACGGTGGCGATGTTGTCGATCACCTTGCGGTGCGGGAACAGCCCCGCCTGCTGGATCACGTACCCGATGCCTCGGCGCAGCTTGGCGGGTTCCAGTTCGGCGACGTCGGTGCCGTCCAGCAGCACCCGGCCCGAGGTGGGCTCGACCATCCGGTTGACCATGCGCAGAAGGGTGGTCTTGCCGCACCCGGAGGGCCCGACCAGGACGGTTATCCGACCGGTCGGGACTTCCAGGTCCAGTCCCTCGACCGCGATGGTGCCGTCTGGGTGGCGCTTGCCGGCGCCCTCGAATCTGATCACGGAGTGTTTCCTCGTCAGGGCGCCCCGGGGAGGCGGCGCCTGTGTCGGTCGGTCTTTCGGGTCGTTCGGTTGGCGGTGGTCGCACCGCCCGGGCGTTCTTCCGCCCGCCTGGCTGCCCAGCTTCGGACCGGCGGAAACTCTGATCAGACTATGACCTGCATCATCTCCTGTCCCTGATTTACCGCCCGGCACGCGGTGTGACCCCCGACCCGGCGGCCCGGTGCCCAGTGAGGTGACCCGGGCTCAGCCGCCCGGGAACACCCCGCGTGACCTCGGGTTCAGTCGCCCGGACGGGTCGGCAGCCCGGACGCCGCCCAGCCGACGAAACCGCCGTCGAGGTCGGTCGCCCGGTGCAGCCCGAGCTCGCGCAGCGAGGCCGCGGCCAGGCTGGAGGCGTAGCCCTCGGAGCAGACCACGATCACCTCGACGTCATAGCCCGAGGCCTCGGGGATCCGGTGACTGCCCGTAGGGTCCAGCCGCCACTCCAGCACATTGCGCTCGATCACCAGCGCGCCCGGGATCCCGCCCTCGGCGGCCCGCTGCGCCGCTGGACGGATGTCCACCAGCAGCGCGCCGTCCAGCTGGGCCTGGTACGCCTCCCGGGCGCGCGGGCGGTGGACGCCCTCGCGGGCCCGCTCCACCAGGTCGTCGATCGTGGTCACCATTGCTCCGGTCCTTCCTCAGAGGTGCGGACGAGCCCGCCGGCCCGCAGGTCGTAGTGCGCCATCGAACTCAGCGGGGGCGAGTAGGCGTGCAGGGTGACGGCCGGGCCCGAGGCGGTGTTCCGCACGTCGTGCACGTACTCCGGGCCGAAGGCGCGGGCCGTGCCGGCCGGGACCCTGCGGATCAGCAGGCCCTGGTCCGGGCCGCCCAGGGACAGCTCCTCCAGCTCGCCGAGCGCGACGGTGAACGCGCCGCGCGAGCCGCCGTGGTCGTGGAAGCCGGTCGACTGGCCGGGCAGCCAGCTGATCAGCCAGACCTCGTGGTCGTCGTCGGCGACCAGCCGTTGGTACCAGCGCTCCTCGGTGGAGAGCCGGACCAGGTGGATCCACTGGTCGGGCCGCTCGGCCAACTCGCGGACCACGGTGCGCAGGGTGCTCGGGCTGAGCGGGGGCCGTGCGGGGTCGGCGGCGGGGTGGGCGGCCGGGGCGGCGGTGGGGCCGGTGGCTGGGGCGGAGGCTGGGGGTTGCTCGGGGCTGCGGGTCGGGTTCTCGGTTGCGAGGTCCAGGCTCATGGGGCGTCCTCGGGTGCGGCGGGAACGTCGGGAGGGGCGCTCGGATCCGGCGGCGGGACCGCGGGGTGCGGCTGTCGCGGCTGTGCTTGCGGCTGCTGGGACGTGGCGGTGACGGGCGCGGACCGGCGGAGCGGCCCGTGCCCGGCCGGGCACGGCACGTGCGGTGCCGCCGGGCGGGCGGGTTTCAGGACTGCGGGTACGGGTGCGCGGCGCGGGCCCCGGCAGTGGTCACAGGGCGGAACCGGCGAAGTGGAGCAGGGTCAACAGGCACAGATGGAACTCGCCTGGCGTCGCAGATCGACGTGCAGGCGGCAAACCAGAGTGGTGCCGGAGTCCATGCCCCGGATCCTTTCCGAGCCGGTCGGACGAAGTCAAGCCGGGACGCCCGTTTGTTGCGGCCTGTTGCGCCCCGTGAACGGGCGGCGCGACGCCCGCCAGGGGCGCCGGCTCAGCCCTCCGCCTCAGCTCTCGGTCCGGTCCGCGGCCTGGTCATCGGCCTGCTCGTCGGCCTGGCCGTCGGTCCGGTCCTCGGCGGGCAGCTCGGGTGCTGCGGGCGGTCCGCCGCGCGGCTGCGCGGGCACGGGTGCGGGCACGGGTGCGGTGGCGGCCGCAGCGGCGGACAGCGCCTGTTCGATCACCGGGTCGGCCCGCTCGCCCAGGTAGCGGCCGAGCGTCTGGTAGGCGTCGAACTGCTGGTGGTCGAACCACTGGTCGCTGGTGCCGTCGTTCGGGAAGGCCGGGTGGGCCACCGCGTACGACTGCAGCTCGTACGGCATGTCGGCGGTCAGCACCGCCTGGAGGACGATCAGCGTGCCGAGCCGTTCGGAGTCGGGCTCGCCGGCGATGGCAGGGTAGTGGACGTCCCCGGTGATCACGCCCCGGGCCGAGAGCCGCTCGGCGAGCTGGGCCGCCAGCCCGCGCAGGGGAGTGCCGCCATCGGCGCCGGCCCCGTCGTGGTCATTGCCGTGGTCATTGCCGTGGTCACCGTCGTGGCCCCCCTCAGGGGCGCGGCCGGTGGTGGCGCTGCCCGGGATCAGCAGCTCCGGCCGGTGCAGGGTGATGACGATGCCGAGCTCCTCGCGGGCCAGGGTGATCGCGGCGGCCAGGTTGGCGGCGTAGCCGGAGTCCCCGCTGGCGTCGATGCTCACCGCCGTCCGGACCCGGTGCCGCAGCAGTTCGACCAGCCCGAGGTTCTCGTAGTGCCCGCCGTCGGTGGTGAGCAGGAAGCGGTCGTCCGCCGGGAACCGGCCGGTCAGCTCGCGGAGTTGGTAGGGCAGTCGGCGCACGGCGGGCTGCCCGGCGCGGCGCCAGTCGGGCGTGCCGGACCAGGCCGGGCCGAGCTCCGCCGGGTTGGGCAGCCACGTCCCGAGCCGGGCGTTGGTGACCGCGAACAGGCCCTGGTAGACGCGGGACTGGCGGCCCATCGCGGAGGAGAAGGCGGCGCCGGAGACGGCCATCGCGGACTGCACGGTGAGGTCCCGGGCGATGTGCCGCCGCGTCCGCCGCTCCAGCAGGTCGGTGCGCGCGTAGCCGATGTCCGGGCCACCGACGTAGTCGTACGAGAGGGTGAAGGAGACCGCCCGACGGCCGGGCGGGGTACGGGAGTTGCCGGACAGGTTGGCCGCCGCCGAGAAGATCACCTGGGGGAAGTCGGGGTGCCGGGCGCCGTAGTGGCTCAGCCAGGTCTGCTCCCGGTGGAAGTCGTACCGGCGGGCGAGCGAGCGGCCGCCCTCGGTGACCCGGCGGACGGCGAAGGCGGAGGCCAGGCGCAGCCGGTAGAACGGGTGCAGGCTCATCCAGGTCTGGTCGAGGTTGAGCCCGACCGCGCCGAGCACCAGCGGCAGCAGCACCTGGACCGCCGTCGGCCAGGCGTACCCGGTGGCGACCGCCCAGCCGAGGGCCAGCAGCGCGCCGGCCGCCAGGGTGCTGAGGGCGGCCCAGACCACCAGGTACTGCGGGAGGTTGGCGGTCAGCCCGCCGCCGAGCCGGCCGGCGCCGCGCAGGGCTCCGGCGGCCGCGTGAACGCCGCTACCGATCGCCCGGCGGTCGCGCCAGAGTATGCCGAGCAGCAGGGCGAGGTAGCTGAGGACCACGGTCAGGCTGAGCCCCGCGCCGGTCAGTTGCGGGCCGGCCGCCAGCGCCTGCTGGAGCCGGACCGCGCCCCAGGCCAGGCCCGGCAACGCCAGCACTCCGAGGGCCAGCAGCCCGGCCAGCGCGAGAGCGGCGTAGTTGAGCCGGCGCAGCGCGCGCGGCAGCAGCGCGTGCCAGCCGAGCGGCGGGAAGGCCAGCAGCCACAGCAGCCAGCAGCAGGCCGCCGCGCCCAGCACCACGCCGAGGGCGGCCAGCGCGGGGGCGCGGAACTCCAACCCGCCCGGCACGGCGCCCGGGTGGCGCAGGCCGGCGGCGGCCAGTGCGTCCAGGTCGGTCAGCGGGACGGCGTGGTAGAAGCGGCTGAGGCCGAGGCCGAGCGCCAGGACGGCGGCCAGCAGCAGGGTGAGCGCCGAGAGCACGCCGCGCAGCAGGGTGCCGAGGGCGACCAGCCACTCGCCGGTGCCGTCGGCGATGTACTTGCTGTGGCGGCGGAGGTGGTCCTCCTCCGGGGAGCCGGGCTCCAGTACCGTGTCGGCCGTCAGGCCCGAGACGGCGCGCACCGGGCTGCCGGGCGCGGCGTCGCTGAGCGCGAGTTGCAGCGCGCCCACGGTGTACCCGCCGCCGGAGACGGAGACCAGGTAGCGGGCCCGTTTCAGCCACGGGCGCAGGGCCTGGAGCGCGCCGAGCGTGACGCAGGCCGAGCGGATGCCGCCGCCCGAGGCGCAGAAGCCCAGCTCGGCGGGCTCGCGACCGGGCGGCACCCGGCCGGCGTCCCGCCAGTGGGCGTGGGCGCCGGGAGCGTCGGGCTGCGTGGCTGCCGCCTGCCGCGGGGGCCCGGACCGGGAGCCCTGCGGCGACGAGTGCGGCGACGAGTGCGGTGACTCGGGTGGTGCCTCGGGTGGTGGTTCGGGCCGGGGCACGTGCCGGGGCCCGTGCAGCGGGTGGCCGTGCAGCGGGTGGCCGTGCCGGGTGAGGACGGGCCAGGGCGGTATCAGCGCCGGGCGGTCCGGGTCGGTGTCGTCACCGGGTTTCCCCGCGGTGGCGCGCAGCCCGCGGGCGGCCCTGGCGGCCGTCACCGCGACCAGCGCCGCGGCCGTCACCCCGGCGGGCAGGAGCAGCAGCCGGCTGACGGTGGTGAGCGCCGCCGCCACCGCGAAGGGGGTGTCGGAGTCGGCGTGGTCGAGCCCCAGGCGCAGCAGGACGTCGGCGGCGAGGTCGCAGCCGGCGGCGAGCAGCCCGGCGACCCCGACCACCAGGGCCGGCCCGAGCCGACGGCGCCGCCCGAGCACGTACCCGCCCAGCAGGGCCGCGGCCGTCAGCGTCAGCCCGTAGCCGGCGATCGGCCAGGGCTCGCCGCCCAGGGCGGCCCGGTACGCTGCGGAGCTCCCGCCGACCACCGCCTCGGCGGCGGCCCGGGAGCCCGCCAGGCGCAGGGCCGTCAGCCCGGCGCGCGGCACCTGCCCGGGGGCGAGGAGGAGGCCGACGGCGAGCGGCAGCAGGGCTCCGAGGGCGAGCAGCAGGCCCGCCCAGGCGGGCAGGGCGGGCGGCCGCCCCGCCGGCGCCGACGTACCCGTCGCGCGCTCCGCGCGCTCGTCCGTCGCTGTCATCAGTGCCACCCCCCGTTCGGCCCCCTGCCGACCGTCGATCCCCGTGTCCGAACCCGGTGTCCGGTCACCGCATCCGGCCTCGGACGATCAGCGCATGATCACCGAAGTCGCCCCGTACGTGCGCCGGATGACGATCCGTCGCACCGTCAAGGCGCGTTCTACCCTGCCGTGGCCGAGTCCGCACCCCCGGTGCCCGCTTTCACTCGAATGAGTAAGGAGGCCACCAATGGGGTAGATGAGCATTTCATCCCACCCAGAGCCATCCGCGTGTCCGCGTAACAAGATCGCCCCTTAGGCGTTACCGCCGACGTATTGTCAGGCGACCAAAGCCCGGCCTACCGTCTACAGATCGCTTTCTACGCACGTAGACCCTTCCCGTAGACCCCCGCGGCCCCCGAGCGGAGCCGCAGGCGAGACCCGCCCCGTCAACCCTCAGACCGCGGGCCCGACCGCACGGCCGGGACGCGGAGTTGCGGAGGTACCCATGTCGCAGATCGTCCGTGCCGCGCTCGTCCAGACCCGCTGGACCGGCGACCAGGAGAGCATGATCGCGCTCCACGAGCGCTACGCCCGCGAGGCCGCCGCCCGGGGCGCGAAGATCATCGGCTTCCAGGAGGTGTTCAACTCCCCGTACTTCTGTCAGGTCCAGGAACCCGAGCACTACCGCTGGGCCGAGGCCGTCCCGGACGGGCCGACCGTGCGCCGGATGCAGGACCTCGCCCGCGAACTCGGCATGGTGATCGTCGTACCGGTCTACGAGGAGGAGCAGGCCGGCGTCTACTACAACACCGCCGCGGTGATCGACGCGGACGGCAGCTACCTCGGCAAGTACCGCAAGCACCACATCCCGCAGGTCAAGGGCTTCTGGGAGAAGTACTACTTCAAGCCCGGCAACCTCGGCTGGCCCGTCTTCGACACCGCCGTCGGCAAGGTCGGCGTCTACATCTGCTACGACCGGCACTTCCCCGAGGGCTGGCGCGCCCTGGGCCTGGCCGGCGCGCAGATCGTCTACAACCCCTCCGCCACCAGCCGCGGCCTGTCCGCCTACCTCTGGCAGCTCGAACAGCCCGCCGCCGCCGTCGCCAACGAGTACTTCGTCGCCGCCATCAACCGGGTCGGCACCGAGGAGTACGGCGACAACGACTTCTACGGCACCTCCTACTTCGTCGACCCGCGCGGCCAGTTCGTCGGCGAGGTCGCCTCCGACAAGGAGGAGGAACTGGTCGTCCGCGACCTCGACCTCGGCCTGATCGAAGAGGTCCGCCAGCAGTGGGCGTTCTACCGCGACCGCCGGCCCGACGCCTACGGACCGCTCGCCGAGGCCTGAGGAGCACCACGATGACCACCCGTGACCCGCAGCAGCGCACCGTCGTCCGCGGCGGCCTCGTCATCACCGCCACCGACGAACTCCACGCCGACGTCCTGATCGAGGGCGAGCGCGTCGCCGCCCTGGCCCTCACCGGCAGCGCCGCCGCCGAGGCCTGGACCGCCGACACCGTCATCGACGCCACCGGCCACTACGTCATCCCGGGCGGCGTCGACGCCCACACCCACATGGAGCTGCCGTTCGGCGGCACCGCCGCCTCCGACACCTTCGAGACCGGCACCCGCGCAGCCGCCTGGGGCGGCACCACCACCATCGTCGACTTCGCCGTCCAACCCGTCGGCGGGGCGCTGCGCGAGGGCCTGGACGCCTGGCACGCCAAAGTCGAGGGCAACTGCGCGATCGACTACGCCTTCCACACCATCGTCTCGGACGTCAACGACGCCGTCCTCAAGGAGATGGACGCGCTGGTCGACTCCGGCGAGTCCACCTCCTTCAAGCTCTTCATGGCCTACCCCGGCGTCTTCTACAGCGACGACGGCCGCATCCTGCGCGCCATGCAGCGCGGTGCGGCCAACGGCGGGCTGATCATGATGCACGCCGAGAACGGCATCGCCATCGACGTCCTGGTCGAACAGGCCCTCGCCGCCGGGCGCACCGCCCCCCGCTACCACGGCGAGGTCCGGCGCGAACTCCTGGAGGCCGAGGCCACCCACCGGGCGATCAAGCTCGCCCAGGTGGCCGGCAGCCCGCTCTACGTGGTGCACGTCTCCGCCGCCTCGGCCCTCGACGAACTCGCCCGGGCCCGCGACGCCGGGCTCCCCGTCTTCGGCGAGACCTGCCCCCAGTACCTCTTCCTCTCCACCGACAACCTCGCCGAGGAGGGCGCGGACGGCTTCGAGGGCGCCAAGTACGTGTGCAGCACGCCGCTGCGGCCGCGCGAGCACCAGGAGGCGCTCTGGCGCGGGCTGCGCACCAACGACCTCCAGGTGGTCTCCACCGACCACTGCCCGTTCTGCTACGTCGGACAGAAGGAACTCGGCCGCGGCGACTTCTCGAAGATCCCCAACGGCCTCCCGGGCGTGGAGAACCGGATGGACCTGCTGCACCAGGCCGTGGTGGACGGGCGGATCAGCCGGCGCCGCTGGATCGAGATCGCCTGCACCACCCCGGCCCGAATGTTCGGGCTGCACCCGCGCAAGGGCACCATCGCGCCCGGCGCCGACGCCGACCTCGTGGTCTACGACCCCACCGCCGTCCAGACCGTCTCCGCCGCCACCCACCACATGAACGTGGACTACTCGGCCTACGAGGGCCGCAGGCTCACCGGCCGGGCCCGGACGGTGCTCTCGCGCGGCACCGTGGTGCTGGACGACGGCCGCTGGCTCGGCCGGGCCGGACACGGCGCCTTCCTGCGCCGTGACACCTGTCAGTACCTGACCTGATCCGCTTCGTTCTCCCTTCGCCCTCCCTCCGTTCTCCTCCGTCTTCCCCCTCGCCTGCCGGTTGCCCTCCCTCCGTCCTTCGTCCGTCTTTCCTTCGTCCTTCCTCCGTCGCCCGGGGCCCGCGCCGAGCGCCTCGGCCCCGGGCCGCCCTCCCACCCCTCCCGGAGCACCCCATGGACATCGGCCTCGTCCTGCAGACCGACCCGCCGGCCCGCCTGCTCATCGACCGGATGATCCGCGCCGAACAGGCCGGGTTCAGCCACGGCTGGACCTTCGACTCCTGCGTGCTGTGGCAGGAGCCCTTCGTGATCTACAGCCGCATCCTGGCCGAGACCGAGCGCCTCACCGTCGGCCCGATGGTCACCAACCCCTCCACCCGCACCTGGGAGGTCACCGCCTCCCTGTTCGCCACCCTCAACGACATGTTCGGCAACCGGACCGTGTGCGGCATCGGCCGCGGCGACTCCGCCATGCGGGTCGCCGGCCGCCGCCCCGCCACCCTCGACCGGCTCTCCCAAGCCATGCACGCCGTCAAGGAGTTGGCCGAGGGGCGCACCGCCGAGGTGGACGGCACCGAGATGCACCTGCCGTGGGTCGGCCCCGGCGCCTCGCTGCCGATCTGGATGGGCGCTTACGGGCCCAAGGCACTCGCGCTGACCGGTCGTCAGGCGGATGGCTTCATCCTCCAGTTGGCCGACCCCTACCTCACCGAGTACATGATCAAGGCCGTCCGGGCGGCCGCCGTCGAGGCGGGGCGGGACCCGGCCGACGTCACCATCTGCGTCGCCGCGCCCGCGTACGTCACCGCCGACGACTCGCCCGCCGCGCTCGCCCATGCCCGGGAGCAGTGCCGCTGGTTCGGCGGGATGGTCGGCAACCACGTCGCCGACCTGGTCAGCCACTACGGCGAACACTCCGACCTGGTGCCTGACGCCCTCACCGAGTACATCAAGGACCGCCAGGGCTACGACTACAGTCACCACGGCCGGGCCGGGAACCCCGACACCGCCTTCGTCCCGGACGCGATCGTCGAC
Source organism: Kitasatospora sp. NPDC040550 (assembly GCF_055594965.1). Classification (NCBI taxonomy): domain Bacteria; kingdom Bacillati; phylum Actinomycetota; class Actinomycetes; order Kitasatosporales; family Streptomycetaceae; genus Kitasatospora; species Kitasatospora sp. NPDC040550. The sequence goes on from NZ_JBVIWC010000002.1 coordinate 292,621, forward strand.
CGCTTCTGCCTGATCGGACCGGTCGAGGCCCAGCGCGCCCGGCTCGCCGAGCTCCGCTCGCTCGGCGTCGACCAGTTCGCCGTCTACGCCATGCACGACGCGGTCGAGGCCACCATCGACGCCTACGGGGCGGACGTCATCCCGCACCTCTGATCCCGTGGTCCCTGCATCCGTGGTCCCTGCGCCCGTGATCCCTGACTCCGTGGTCCCTGCACCCGTGATCCCCTGGCCCCGCTTGTGGCAGAAGGGAGTTGCCCATGGCCGACACCGCGACCGGCGGCGGCGGACAGTGGCAGCATTCCGACGGCCGGGTCGAACTCGACCCGGTCGAAGGGCTGTTGCCTCCCAACGGCTTCACCAGTGACGACCTCCGGCCGGTCCCGGTGCGGCGGCGCACCTGGACCACCTACAACTTCCTCGCGCTCTGGGTCGGCATGGCCCACAACATCCCCTCCTGGACCCTGGCTTCGGGCCTGGTCGCGCTCGGGATGGACTGGAAGCAGGCGGTGCTCACCATCGCGCTCGCCAACCTGATCGTGCTCGCACCGATGCTCCTCACCGGGCACGCCGGGACGAAGTACGGCATCCCCTTCCCGGTGTTCGCGCGGGCCTCGTTCGGGCTGCGCGGCGCCAACCTGCCCGCGCTCATCCGAGCGGCGGTGGCCTGCGCCTGGTTCGGCATCCAGACCTGGATCGGGGGCGAGGGGATCTTCCTGCTGGCCGGTCGGCTCCTCGGCGAATCCTGGCGGACCGCAACGGAGTTCGGCGGCTACCCGTGGACGCAGTGGGTCTCCTTCCTGCTGTTCTGGCTGCTCGAGCTGGTCATCATCGCCCGGGGGATGGACGCGCTGCGGCGCTTCGAGAACTGGGCGGCGCCGTTCGTCATCGTCGGCGCGCTCGCCCTGCTGGTCTGGATCGGCGTCAAGGCCGGCGGGCTGGGGCCGCTGCTCGACCAGCCGTCCGCACTGGGCTGGGGCGGCGGGTTCTGGAAGGTCTTCTTCCCGTCGCTGATGGGGATGATCGGCTTCTGGTCCACGCTGGCGCTCAACATCCCCGACTTCACCCGCTTCGGCGGCAGCCAGCGGGCCCAGATCCGCGGCCAGGCCCTCGGCCTGCCGACGACGATGACGCTCTTCGCGCTGCTGTCGGTGCTGGTCACCTCGGGCTCCGCGGCGGTGTACGGCGAACCGGTGTGGGACCCGATCAAGCTCGCCGCGAAGATGGAGAGTCCGGTGGCGCTCCTGTTCGCGCTGCTGACCGTCCTGATCGCGACGCTGTCGGTGAACGTCGCGGCCAACGTCGTATCCCCGGCCTACGACCTGGCCAACCTGGTGCCCCGGTTCGTCGACTTCCGCACCGGGGCGCTGATCACCGGCGTGCTCGGGATCGCCATCTTCCCGTGGAGGCTGACCGCCGACCCGCACGTCTACATCTACGTCTGGCTGGGCGTGGTCGGCGGCTTGCTCGGGACGGTTGCCGGGGTGTTGATCGCCGACTACTGGCTGCTGCGCCGCACCAGGCTGCAACTCGCCGATCTCTACCGGCCGTTCGGCGCCTACTGGTACGTGGGCGGATGGAACTGGCGGGCCGTTGCCGCGCTGCTGGTCGGCGGTCTGCTGGCGGTCGGGGGGTCGTACTCGACGGTGGACGCGCACGGGGTGAAGCAGGGGCCATTCCCGGTGGACGGGTTGGTGCCGTTCCTCCAGCCGCTGGCGGACTACGGGTGGGCCGTGGGGCTCGCGTCGTCGGCGGTGGTGTACCTGGTGCTGAGCGCGGGGCGCGGCGGGAAGGGGAGCGCGAAGGCTCGGGGCGGGACGGAGGGGGTCGGGAGCATCGGACGGGGGACGACTGGCGGGTAACAGATGTCAGCGAACAGATAACAGATGTCAGCGAACAGATTTTGAAATCTGTTCGCTGACATCTGTTACCCGTCATCTGTCACCCGTCGCCTCCACCGCGGCCAGGACCTTGGCGGCGCCGTCCTCGGTGGCGAGGGCGGCTGCGACCGACCGGGCGCGGGTGCGGTAGTGGGGGTCGTCCAGGGCTTGGCGGATGGAGGCGGCGAGGTGGGCGGCTGACAGGGCGCGCAGGGGTACCGGGCCGGGCGAGACGCCGAGCGCGGTCAGCCGGGCGGACCAGAACGGGGCGTCCAGCTGGGCGGGCACCGGGACGGCGGGGGTGCCGGAGCGCAGGGTGGCCGCCGTGGTGCCCGCGCCCGCGTGGTGGACGACGGCCGCGGTGCGCGGGAACAGCCAGTCGTGCGGGGTGTCGCCGATGGTCAGTACGGTCTCCGAGTCCTCGGCGGCCAGGCCGCTCCAGCCGGACTGCAGCAGGAGGCGGACCCGGGCGGCGCGGGCGGCGGCGAGGACGGTCGCGGTGAGCCGGTCGGGATCGGGCACGACCAGGCTGCCGAAGCCGACGAAGACCGGGGGCGGCCCGGCGGCCAGGAAGTCGAGCAGCCGCTGCGGGGGCTGCCAGTCCGCGTGCTCGGCGGGCCACCAGTACCCGGCCACGTCCAGTCGGGGGTGCCAGTCCGTCGGCCGGGGGACGACTCGCGGCGAGAAGCCGTGCAGGACGGGGTGGTCGTGCCGGGCGCGGGCGATGCCCAGCCGCGGCAGCCCGAGCCGGCGGCGCAGTCCGCGGACGGCCGGGACGAACAGCTGGTCGGTGGCCGCCTGGACGGCGTGGCCGGCGAGCAGGTTGCCGGGCCGTCCGAGCGAGCGTGCGCCGGTCACCGCCGGGGCGAACTCGCGGGTGGGGGAGAGGGGTTGGAGGTACAGCCCGATGGTGGGGATGCCGGCCGCCTCGGCCGCGACCTGGCCGAGCGCACTGGTGGTGCTGGTGGTGAGCAGCAGGTCGGTGCCGAGTGCCGTCGCGTCCGCGATGCCGTCGCCGAGCGCGGGCATGAACCTCCGCCCCAGGCGCAGGAGTTGCAGGACTACGCCGGGCCCGCTGCCGGCCCGCAGCAGTCGCCGGCCCTCGGCGGAGGCGAGTTCGGTCCGCGGGTCGACGGGCAGCGGACGGAACTCCAGTCCGGCGGCCCGTACCGAGTCGGCGAAGGTGGCGTGGGTGGCGACGGCCACCTGATGTCCGGCCGCCCGCAGGCGGACGCCGAGCCCGGTGAAGGGTGCGACGTCGCCCCGGGAGCCGGCGGTGGCGATCAGGATGCGCATGGCCGCAGTATTTCGGCGGGCACGACCGACCGGAAGGACGCCACGCGCGGACCGGTCGGCTCCGGGTGGCCGGATCCCGCCGCCCGCCGGGGTCGGCCGGAACCACCCGGCCGGGCGTCGGCGTCCTCTGCGGCAGAGCGCGCGGAACGGGGCCGTCGCGCCATGGACGGGAGGGACGGGTTCGGATGAGCGTCATCGCGTGGATCGTGCTGGGCCTGGTGGCCGGAGCCCTGGCCAAGCTGCTGCTGCCCGGGAGGGACCCGGGCGGTCTGATCGTGACCACCCTGATCGGGATCGCCGGCTCCTTCGTCGGCGGCTGGATCGCGTCGCACTTCCTGCACCGGTCGATCACGGCGCGCTTCTTCGACGGGCCGACCTGGGTGGCGGCGATCGGCGGCGCGTTGGTGCTGCTGATCGTCTACCGGCTGCTGTTCGGCAACTCCCGCCGCTGACGGACGGGCTCGACGGGGGCTCGTCACACCGATGACGCAAGGGGGCGGCGGATGAGCTGGCTGGAGTGGATCGTGCTGGGCCTGGTGTCGGGGACGCTGGCCCGGATGGCGATGTCGAGGGGGGAGCGCGGTCTGATCGGCAGTACCTTGATCGGGATCACCGGCTCCTACATCGGCACCTGGATCGTCCTGCACTGGATGCACGGGACGGTGCGGGTGGGCCTGCTCGACGTCACGACCTGGGTGTCGGCGATCGGCGGTGCGATGGTCCTGCTCATCGCCTACCGGGTGCTCCGCTTCCTCGCGCGGCGCTGACTGCCGGGCGTTGACCGCCGGGTGCTGGCTGTCGGGCGATGGCTGTCGGGCGCCGGTCACCGGTCGGTGGCCTGGTCCGGCAGCTCCTCGCAGGCCGCGAGCCAGTCGGCCGGTACGTCCGCGAGCCCGGTGCGGGCGGCCACCACGCCGGCGGCGATGGCGCAGGTGGTGTCCATGTCGCCCCAGCCCTCCAGGGTGTGCCAGATCGCGTCGGGCAGCGAGTCCAGGTGCCCGGCGGCGGACCAGAGGGCGAACGGGACGGTGTCCGGGGCGGAGATCATCAGCCCCGAGCCCAGCACGTTGGCGGCGTGCCGGACGCTGGTGTGCTCCGGCAGCCGGGCGGCGATCCGCAGGCCGGAGCGGACGTCGCTCTCCGGCAGCCGGTCGGCGACCTCGGTGAGCAGCTCGGTCCGGCCCGGCGCCCGGCGGCCCCGGCTGCGGACGGCGAGCGCCGCGGCGAGTGCCACCGCCACCGCCCCGGTGACCGCCTCGGGGTGGAAGTGGGTGGTGAGCGCCTGGAGTTCGGCCTGCCGGGCGACCTCGTCGAGGTCCTCGGCGAATCTGGCGCCCAGCGGGGCGACCCGCATCGCGGCGCCGTTCCCGTACGAGCCCTGGCCCTCGAACTGGCCCGAGGTGATGGCGCGCCAGTGCCCGCCGGCGCCGATCCCGCGCAGCACCCGGTGCATCGACGGGCCGTACTTGCGCTGGTACTCGCGGGCGTACTCGGCCGCGAACTCGGCGGCCAGCGCGTCCTGCCGGACCTCGCCGTGGGCGGTGAGGTGGCGGTCCAGGACGAGCGCCATCGCCGTGTCGTCGGTCCAGTGCCAGGGCGCCGGGCGGACCAGGCGGGCCGCCAGGGCGGCGGGTGCCTCGTCCACCGGGACGGAGAACCAGCGGTCGCCGAAGGCGTCGCCGAGCGCGAGTCCTCGCAGGCTGTTCAGGACCGGACCGGCCGCACGCATGTCATCCTCCGAGTGAGATCAACTGGGTGCGACAGTCTGCCGGAAAGAGTGAGGCGCCGACGACCGGATTTCGCTCCGGCTGCCGACGCCTCACGCCCTCGCGCGGGGCGCTCCGCTCAGGGCGCGCTCCGCTCAGGGCGCGCGCCGTTCAGGACGCAGCCGACTCGGGGACCGGCTTGACGGGCTGGCCCTTCAAGCCGCCGAGCACGAGCTTCCAGACCGCCGCGAAGCGCTCGTCCGCGGTCGGCTCGGACCAGGTGTGGGCGAAGACCGGGTTGTGGAAGGGGGCCGTGGCGTCGAAGACCGCGCGGGCGGTGGAGGGGACGTGGGCGAGCTGGAACTCCCTGGCGTCCATGCCGTCGTGGACGATCTGGGCGATCTGCTTGACCAGGGTCTCGACGTGCGCGTCGACGACCGTGCTGTTCTCCTCGGCCAGCACCAGGTAGGTGGCGAACAGCTCCGGGTCGTCCAGTGCCTTCTTCCGCTTGGCCTCGAGCAGCGTGGTCAGCCAGCGGTGGAGGCGCTCGACGGCGCCGCCGATGTCGTTCGCGACCATCTCCAGGTCGTAGTGCGCCTGGTTCAGCCAGCGTTGGGTGACCGCCTCCCGCAGCGCCGCCTTGCTGGTGAAGTGGCGGTAGACGCTGCTGTGGCTGACGCCGAGTTCCCGGGCGACGTCCACGACGGTGGCCTTGGCCGGCCCGAACCGCCGGAGGGCTTCCTCCGCCGCGATCAGGATCTGCTCGGCGGTGAGTGCGGTGTCCGTGGTCACGGGGCCGTCCTTAGGGTCGTGCGGTCGGGTGGTGCGGAGGGTTCTCGCTGGTCAGCGCGGGCTCGATCAGCGCTCGCTGTCCAGGCGCGCCATCTGCGCGGCAGCGTACCGGTCGCCGGCGGCGGCCCCGGCGGGGACCGCGGCCTCGATGGCGGCCAGGTCGGTCGGGGTGAGGGTGACGTCCAGCGAGCCGAGCGCCTCGGTCAGCCGGTCGCGGCGGCGGGCGCCGACCAGCGTGACGACGTCCTCGCCGCGCGAGGCCACCCAGGCGATGGCGATCTGGGCGACGCTGGCTCCCTTGGCGTCGGCGACCGCGCGCAGCGCCTCGACCAGGGAGAGGTTGTGGGCCAGGTTGTCGCCCTGGAAGCGGGGGCTGTCGGTGCGGAAGTCGGTGCCGGCGAGCGAGCGGTCCGGGTTCCAGTGACCGCTGAGCAGGCCGCGGGAGAGCACGCCGTACGCGGTGATGCCGATGCCGAGCTCGCGGGCGGTGGGCAGGACGGCCGCCTCGATGGAGCGGCTGAGCAGCGAGTACTCGATCTGCAGGTCGCTGATCGGGTGGACGGCGGCGGCGCGGCGCAGGGTGTCGGCGCCGACCTCGGACAGGCCGATGTGGCGGACGTAGCCGCCCTTCACCAGGTCCGCGATGGCGCCGACGGTCTCCTCGATCGGGACCTTCGGGTCGAGCCGGGCGGGGCGGTAGACGTCGATGTGGTCGGTGCGCAGCCGGCGCAGGGTGTACGTCAGCGCGGTCTTGGTGGCGGCCGGGCTGGTGTCGTAGCCGAGCCACTGGCCGTCGGGGCCGCGCTGGGCGCCGAACTTGACGCTGATCTGGACTCTGTCGCGATCGCGGCCGCGCAGGGCTTCGTGGATCAGCAACTCGTTGTGGCCCATGCCGTAGAAGTCGCCGGTGTCGAGGAGGGTGATCCCGGCGTCCACGGCGGCGTGGATGGTGGCGATGCTCTCGGCCTCGTCGGCCGGGCCGTAGAGGTCGGACATGCCCATGCAGCCGAGGCCGAGGGCGGAGGTGACGAGACCGGAGGCGCCGAGCGGACGCTGGGCGGGGCGGGTGGTCGAGGCCATGGGAGCTCCAGGGGCGAGTGCGGCGCCGGAGGGCGAGGGCAGTGTGACCCGGATCTCACTATGGCACGACAGCTAACAGATTTCAAAATCTGTTAGCTGTCTTTTGTCATTTGTTCGTAGCGATACTCCGCTAGGAGTACGGCCCCGGCGAGCGCAGCAGGTGGGCCCGGGCGGGCGGCAGATTGCGCCACACCGTGCGCTCACCCAGCCCGTACGTCGCCTCGAAGCGCCGCAGCAGCCGCACCACCGCCCGGTGCCGGGCGCCCCGACGGGGGCCCGAGGTGAGGGTGCGGGCCGTCGTGGTGCCGAGGTACCCGAAGTAGGTCAGCTCGCCGCCCGGGGTCAGCAGGCGCAGGTAGAGGTCGAGGATGCGCCGGACCAGGGCCGGCTCGAAGTTGGTGAACGGCAGCCCGGACACGATCACGTCGTACCGCTCGCCCGCGGGCCCCGCCTTGGCCTCGGCTTCGGACCCGGGCCCGGGTTTGGCCCCGGGTTCGGCGCCGGCCCCGGTGTCGGTTGCGGCGCCGCCCCCGTTCTCGGGCCCTGCCGGGGCGGATGCCTCCGGCAGCTCCTCCACCCGGCAGCTCGACAGGCGCAGCCCCACCCCCGGCCGGCGCGCGGCCAGGACCGGGTCCTCCCGCAGCCGGTCGGCGAACCGCGGGTTCGCCTCGACCACGTGCAGCCGGTCGCCGGGGCGCAGCACCTGGGCCAGCCGGCGGGTCACCACGCCCGTGCCGGCGCCGACCTCCAGCACCGAGATCGGCCGGTTCGGGCGACTGGTGGCCGGTACCACCAGGGCGTTCACCAGTGCGGGCCCGCTCGGCGCCAGCGCGCCGGTGTCGTGGAAGGTGCGCAGGGCCTCGGCGAGGAACAGCAGGTGGTCCCCGCCGTGCGGAGAACCGTGCGCGCGGCGCTGGTCGCGGGTGTCGGGCGAACTGCGGTGCTGTGGCGGGGAATCGGGGCTCGGGTGGAGCTGTTCGGTCGTCATGCCGACGACGCTAGGGAGCGCGGGAGCGCCGCGGATCGGCCGGTGAGCGGCGCCGACCCCCGACGAAAGTCGAGGGTGCCGACGTCCGGGAGGAGGGGGTGGCGCGCCGCCGTCCGCCCGTAGCATCGAGCAGGCGGACGGGACCCCGGGTGGGAGGAGCTCCATGCGCACAGGCCTGCTCGGGTGGTACGGCCCGGACCACCGGCCCTGGACCGACAGCCTGTTGCTGTTCGGGATCCTCGGCCTCGCCGTCGAGGAGGGCGTCTTCCAGTGGCTGCACGTCGACGGTCCGCTGCGCCTGCCCCGGGCGGCGGCGGCCGTACTCGCCGCGCTCTCGCTGGTGCTCGCCCGCCGTCACCCCATAGCCTCGGCCGTCCTGCCGGTGCTCACCGGCGGTCTGCTCAACCGGGCCTTCCCGGGCTTGATCAGCGTCTACTACCTGGCCTCCCTCGGCCGGGTCGGTCCGGCGGCGGCCGGCGGCGCGGTGATCGCCGTGGGCAGCGCGATCGCCGCGGACTCGCTGGTCGACTGGGCCGGTACGACCGGTTCCCAACTCCTCCTCCAGGCGGCCACCTTGTCCTTCGGGTTGTGGCTGCACGGCCGCCGGGTGCTGATCCGGGCGCTGCACGCCCAGGTCGAAACCCTGCGGCGGGAGCGGGAGTTGCGCGCCGAGCAGGCCCGATCCGCCGAACGCGCCCGGATCGCCCGGGAGATGCACGACGTGCTGGCCCACCGGCTGAGCCTGCTGGTGCTGCACGCCGGAGTGCTCCGCGACCAGGCCCGGGCCGGTACGGTCGCCGCCGACCCGGACCGGCTCACCCATCGCCTCGAACTCCTGCGCACCACCGCCGCCCGCTCGCTCGACGACCTGCGTGACGTCCTGGGCGCCCTGCGCGCCGACCCGGCGGAGCGGCCCGCCGCCCAGGCCGACGCGCCCGTACCGTCCGGGTCGCGGGGCAGCGCGTCGTCCGGATCGCGGGAAGGGCCGTCGCCCGCCCCGGCGCCCGCCCCGCCGCCCGTCCCGGCGCCCGCCCTGCGCGACCTCACCGACCTGATCGACGAGGCGAACCAGGCCGGGCAGCAGGTCGAACTCGCCCTGGCGGGAGACCCGGAGGCCGTGCCCACCACCCACCGGCTCGCCGTGCACCGGGTGGTCCAGGAGGCGCTGACCAACGCCCGCAAGCACGCCCACGCCGCGCCCGTCACCGTCCGGGTCGGCTACGGGGCGCCGACGACCACCGTCGAGGTCCGCAACGGCCCGGGCGCGTCGACGCCGAACGGGCCGGTCACCGTCGGCGGGTACGGGCTGGTTGGCCTCGGCGAACGGGTCGGCGCGCTGGGCGGCCACCTGGACGCCGGGCCGGACGGCGCCGGCGGCTTCCGGCTCTCCGCCCGGCTGCCCGCGCCGGACCGGCCGGCGAAGTCCGCGATGTCGCCGGACTCCGTGGCCCCGCCGGACTCCGTGGCCCCGTCGGAGCCCGCAGACCCGTCGGAGTCCGCAGACCCTACGGAGGTCCCGTCGCCGAGGAGCCAGTACCGGAAGAAGCCCCCGCTGCCGAAGGACGCCGCATGATCCGCACGATGGTGGTCGACGACGACGCGCTGGTACGCCTCGGCCTGGTCGACCTCCTCGCCCAGGACCCGGCCCTGACCGTGGTCGCCGAGGCCGCCGACGGGCTGCAGGCCGTCGAGTTCGCCCGCGGCCGCCGGATCGACGTCGCGCTGATGGACATCCGGATGCCCCGGCTCGACGGGATCGCCGCGACCCGGCGACTGCGCCAACTCCCCGATGCCCCGCGCGTCATCGCGCTCACCACCTTCGACCTGGACGAGTACGTGTACCAGGCGCTCGCCGCCGGGGCGGACGGCTTCCTGCTCAAGGACACCCCGCCCGCCGAGATCGCCCGCGCCGTCCACGTGGTCGCCGCCGGGCAGGGGATGCTGCACCCCGCCGCCGCGCGACGGCTGATCGACCGGTACCACCGGGTCGGCGCGCCGCGCTCCGTCGCCGCCCGGAGCCGGATCGCCGGGCTCACCCCGCGCGAGTCCGACGTGCTGCGGGAGCTCGCCGACGGGCTGTCCAACGCCGAGATCGCGGGCGTCCTGGGGATGCGGGAGAGCACCGTCAAGGCGCACGTCAGTCGGATCCTGACCGCGCTCGGCGTGGCCAACCGGGTCCAGGCGGCGCTGCTCGCACGCGATGCGGGGCTGGTCGGGGACGGCGCCTGACCACGGGCGCTCGCGAGGGCAGGGCGGGGCGCAGCGTCGGACGGTGTTCACACGGATGTTCCCCGGGCGTCGGTCCGGGCTTCGCCACGGGCTTCCCTGAGCCGTCGCGTGCCTCCGGTTGGTACCGCCCGCTGAGCCGCTGTCACCCATCCGGCGTGGAAATGCCGTGCCTTGGCGGTTTGCGCTGCCGAACCCGGGCGGCGGGTCCATGGTGGAGATGGGCGCGATCCGGCGACCGCGCCCGCGCGTCGATCCGGGCCCGCCCGCCGAGCGCCCGCCGCTTCCGCCGACGGGTGCCCGGCCCCCGGGGCCCGTACCGGCACGCTGGGAGCAGGGCCACCTCGCAGGAAACCGAACGGTTCTTCTAGGCTCACATCTCGGCTTCCCTGCGGCGGTCCGGCCCTTGCGCCCGCCACCAGGAAGCCGCCGTCCACGGGGCTCCGGGCGGAACCGGGGCCACCGGATCGAGCGAGGAGGACGCAGATGCCAAGCACGCCGCCCAACCGTTCCACCGCACTTGGGCCAGACGGGCCGTTCCGACGGGCCGTCCGACCCCCCGGCCGACCGGTGCGCTCCGGCCGGGGCTGGCACCCGGGCGGGAGCGGTCGGCCGGTGCGGCCGCTGAATACCGGCTGCGGCCGCGGAGGCGAGCGTTGAGTCCCCAGATCGTCGGGGCGCCGGCCGCACCGGGCAGCGCCGCGGAACCCGACCGCGTACCCGTGACCGTTCCCACCGCGGCCGACGGTGAGGCCCTGGTCGCCCTGGGCCTCCCCGCCAAGGCCGGTTCGTCCACCATCGGTTCCGCCGTCGGTTCCACCGTTGGTTCCGCCGTCGAGAGCCCCCCGGCGGCTACGTCCACGACCGGTGCCACGGTCAAGTCCGGCGCCGCGGCCGCGTCGGTGGCCGCGATGAAGCTCGGTGCCACGGCGAAGTCCGGTGTGGTGGTGAAGTCCGCTGCCGCGGCGGTCGGATCCGCCACTGCCGGTACCGCTGCGACGGGCATCGCCGCAGCACTGCCCGGACTCCCGCAGGCGCTCAGCGCCCGGGCCCGTACCCTCGCCGGTGCCGTCCGGCGGCGGTGCGCGGACCTGGCCCGGATCGAATCGCCCAGTGGTGACGCGCCCCGACTCGACGCGCTCGCCGAGGAATTGGAGTCCGGATTCCGGGCCACCGGGGCGACCGCCCGCCGCGAACCCGGACCGGCCGGTGACCACCTGGTGCTGGAGTGGGAGGGGCGGGACGAGACCCTGCCCCACCTGCTGATCGTGGGGCACCACGACACCGTCTGGCCCGCCGGCACCCTGGCCGACTGGCCGGTGACCGAGCAGGACGGGCGGCTCACCGGCCCCGGCGTGGTCGACATGAAGGGCGGACTCGCCGTCCTGGAGGGCGCCTTGGCGCTGCTCGCCGACCTGGGGCAGCGGCCGCACCGCACCGTACGGCTGGTCGTGGTGTCCGACGAGGAGGTCGGCAGTCCGGACGGGCGGGGCCTGGTCGAGCGCCAACTGCGGGGCGCGGCGGCCGTTCTGGGGCTGGAACCGCCGCATCCGGACGGGCGGTTGAAGACCGCGCGGCGCGGCAGTACCCGGGTGCGACTCACGGTCACCGGCCGGGAGGCCCACGCGGGCAACGACGCCCACGACGGGGTGTCGGCGGTGGACGAGCTGGTCGACCAGCTGGTGCTCGTCCGCGGCCTCGCGGGCCAGCCCGGTACGGAGCTCAACACCGGTCGGATCAGCGGGGGTTCACGGGCCAACGTGATCGCCGGACGGGCCGAGGCGGAGCTCGGGCTGCGCTTCTCCACCACCGAGGCGCAGCGCCGCACGCTCGACAACCTCGCCCGGCTGACCGCCTTGCGGCCGGGGGCGCGGGTGCGGACGGAGGTGCTGTCCAGCCGGCCGGCCTGGCCCGAGCGCACCGGTAACCCGCTGCTCAGGCACGTGCGTTCGCTCGCCGCGGTGCTCGGGCAGCAGCTCGACGGCGCCCCGGCCGGCGGTGCCGGGGACACCAACCTGCCCGGCTCGCGCGGACTGCCGACGCTGGACGGTTTCGGCGCGGTCGGCGCCGGCGCCCACGCCCGGCACGAGTACATCAGGCTGGACCAGCTCGCACCGCGGATCGCCCTGCTGGCGGCGCTGCTCGCGGTGCCGTTGCCGCGGCTGCGGGACCGCGCGGAAGGGTGATCCTCGGCGGCTGGCGGCTGGCGGCTGGCGGCTGGCGGCTGGCGGCTGACGGCTGACGGCTGACGACGGACAGGCAACAGCGAACAGATAACAGCTGACAGATTTCAGAATCTGTCAGCTGTTATCTGTTTTCTGTTCGCCGCTGCCCACTCCCCGCCCCGCGCGCCCACCCATTCGTCGACCTCCCTTGCCATCCCTCCGTCCCGCCGCGCAGAATGGTACCGACCGAACGGTCAGTCGGTTGGTGCGCCGGTGCCAGGGCCGCGAAGCCGAGGTGCCGGAGCCCCGGACGCCGGAGCAGGGAACACGAGAGGGGACCGTGGTGACAACAGAGGTGGCAGAGGCGGTCCCCGCGCAGACGCCGGAGGACCGGTTCGACGCGGTGATCGCCGCCGAGCAGCGGATCGAGCCCCGGGACTGGATGCCCGACGCCTACCGGGCCACCCTGATCCGCCAGATCGCCCAGCACGCCCACTCCGAGATCATCGGCATGCAGCCCGAGGGCAACTGGCTCACCCGTGCCCCCTCGCTGCGCCGCAAGGCGATCCTGCTGGCCAAGGCCCAGGACGAGGCGGGTCACGGCCTCTACCTCTACGCTGCCGCCGAGACCCTCGGCGTCGACCGCGCCGAGCTCACCGAGAAGCTGATCAGCGGCCGCCAGAAGTACTCCTCGATCTTCAACTACCCCACCCTCACCTTCGCCGACGTCGGCGTGATCGGCTGGCTGGTGGACGGTGCCGCGATCTGCAACCAGGTCCCGCTCTGCCGCTGCAGCTACGGTCCGTACGCCCGCGCGATGGTGCGGATCTGCAAGGAGGAGTCCTTCCACCAGCGCCAGGGCTACGAGCTCCTGATGACCCTGATGCGCGGCACCGAGGGCCAGCGCCGGATGGTCCAGGACGCGGTCGACCGCTGGTGGTGGCCGTCGCTGATGATGTTCGGCCCGCCGGACGCCGACTCGCCGAACACCGCCCGCTCGATGGCCTGGCGGATCAAGCGCCACACCAACGACGAGCTCCGGCAGCGCTTCGTCGACATGACCCTCCCGCAGGCCGAGCACCTGGGCGTCACCCTCCCCGACCCCGAGCTGCGCTGGAACGAGGAGCGCGGCGGCTGGGACTTCGGCGAGCCGGACTGGTCCGAGCTGACCAGGGTCATCCACGGTCAGGGCCCGTGCAACGCCCAGCGGGTCGACCGCCGCCGGGCCGCGCACGAGGAGGGTGCCTGGGTACGCGAGGCGGCCGTCGCCTACGCCGCCAAGCGTGCCGCCGACGCCGAACACGCCGCGGCCGCCGAGCGGCCCACCCCCGAACAGGAGAACCAGAAGTGACCGAGTCCGAGGCAGGGCCCAAGGCCGGCTGGCCGCTGTACGAGGTGTTCGTGCGCCCCCGGCGCGGCCTGAACCACGTCCACGTCGGCTCGCTGCACGCCTCCGACGACCGGATGGCGCTGCTCGCCGCCCGCGACCTGTACACCCGCCGCAACGAGGGTGTCAGCCTCTGGGTGGTCCGCTCGGACGCGATCACCGCCTCCACCCCGGACGAGCGCGACCCGTTCTTCGAGCCCAGCGGCGACAAGGTCTACCGCCACCCGACCTTCTACGACATCCCCGAGGATGTCCCGCACATCTGACGGGGGAGCCACCGTGCACGACCACACCACGTCCGCCACCGAGGACGACCACGTCTACCTCAGCCTCGCCGGGGCCACCCCCGGCCCCGAGGGCGAGGGCCGCTGGGCGTACGGGACGGGCTTCGCCGACCCGCTGCTCGGCGTGGACACCGCCCTGCCCGCCGGCCTGGACGGCGCCGACCTCGCCGCCTACTGCCAGATGCTCGGCGACGACGCCCTGGTGCTCTCCCAGCGGCTGATCGAGTGGTGCACCCGGGCGCCCGAGCTGGAGGAGGAGGTCGCGCTCGCCAACCTGGGCCTCGACCTGCTCGGCCAGGCCCGGCTGCTGCTCACCCGGGCCGGCCAGGCGGACGGTTCCGGCCGCACCGAGGACGACCTGGCCTACTGGCGGGAGGAGCACGAGTTCCGCAACGTCCGTCTGGTGGAGACCCCGAACGGCGACTTCGCGTACACGATCGCCCGGCTGCTGCTGTTCGCCACCGTCCGTGGCGCGCTCTACGAGGCGCTGAGCGCCCACCCGGACCCGGTGCTGGCCGCGGTCGCGGCCCGGGGCGTCAAGGAACTGGCGTACCACCGTGAGTACGCCACCGCCTGGACGCTGCGGCTCGGCGACGGCACGCCGTACTCGGCGGAGCGGATGCAGGCCGCTCTGGACGCGGTCTGGCCGCTGCTGGAGGAGCTGTTCACGGCGCACCCGGTGGAGCTGCGGGTCGGCGTCGACCCGGACGCCCTGCGCGAACCGGTGCTGCGCGAGCTCGCCGCCGTCGTCGCCGAGGCCGGGCTGACCGTGCCGGACCTTCCGCCGCTGGCCACCGTCCTGGGCCGGGCCGGCCGCGACGGGGTGCACACCGAGGCGCTCGGCCCGCTGCTCGCCGAGCTCCAGGTGGTGGCCCGCGCCCACCCGGGGGCGACGTGGTGACGGGCACCGCGGGCACCGTCCGCGCGACGGCCTGGTCGGTCGCCGCGGCCGTCCCGGACCCGGAGCTGCCCATGCTCACCCTGGCCGACCTGGGCGTGCTCGCCGGGGTCGAGGTGGACGACGGCAGCGGCACGGTGACCGCCTGGCTGACGCCGACCTACTCGGGCTGCCCGGCCGTCGCCGAGATGGCCGCCGACGTCGACCGCCGGCTGCGCGCCGCCGGGTACCCGGACGTCCGGGTGCGGCTGCGGCTGGACCCGCCGTGGTCCACCGACCTGATCACCGCCGACGGCCGCCGCAAGCTCGCCGAGGCGGGCATCGCCCCGCCGCGCCCGGCCTCGGCCCTCGCGCCCGCGCCCGGGCCGGTTCCGCTCACCCTCGGCCCCACCCGTGCGGGCGCCGCGGCCCCCGCCCCCGTGCCCTGCCCGCACTGCGGCGACGCCGACACGGAGGAGCTGTCCCGCTTCGGCTCCACCGCCTGCAAGGCGCTCTGGCGCTGCCGCGCCTGCCGCGAGCCGTTCGAACGCGTCAAGGAGATCTGAATGCCCGCCGCGACCCCTGTGACGGACCCCGTCCGCCCGGCCCGCCGGCCGAGCTTCCACCGGCTGCGGATCGACCGGGTGGAGCGGCTCTGCGAGGACGCCGTGGCGGTGACCTTCGCGGTGCCGGACGCCCTGGCGGCCGAGTTCGCGTTCCGTCCCGGCCAGACCCTGACCCTGCGCAAGCTGGTGGACGGCACCGACGAGCGCCGCTCGTACTCGATCTGCGCGCCCGTCGGCGGCCCGCTGCGGATCGCCGTCCGCGAGGTGCCCGGTGGGCTGTTCTCGCGCTGGCTGGTGCGCGAGGCCCGGCCCGGCGAGGAGGTCGAGGTGCTGACCCCCTCCGGCCTGTTCACCCCCGAACTCGGTGTCCCCGCCGACCACGTGCTGCTCGCGGCGGGATCCGGCATCACCCCGATGCTGTCGATCGCCGCCTCCGTGCTGGCCGCCGACCGCCGCTCCACCGTCACCCTGCTCTACGGCAACCGGCGCAGCGACACCGTGATGTTCGCGGACGAGCTGGCCGACCTCAAGGACCGCTACCTCGGCCGGTTCCAGCTGGTCCACGTGCTCTCCCGGGAGACCAGGGACGCCGAACTGCTCAGCGGCCGACTGGACCCGGAACGGGTCCGGGCGCTGCTGGCGGCGCTGGTGGACGTCGGTGCCGTCGGGCACTGGTGGCTGTGCGGGCCGTTCGGCATGGTCGCCGGGGCCAAGGAGCTGCTCGCCGAACTGGCCGTGCCCGGGGAGCGGGTGCACCAGGAGCTGTTCCACGCCGAGGACGAGCCGCTCGTCGAGCGGGACGAGGACCTGGACGGCCCCGACGGTGCGGTCGCGGCCGGGCCCGGTGAGCGCAGCGAAGTCACCGTCGTCCTCGACGGCCGCGGCAGCACCCTCACCCTCCCGCGCGACCGCTCGATCCTGGACGGCGCCCAGCGCTCTCGTCCCGACCTGCCCTTCGCCTGCAAGGGCGGGGTCTGCGGTACCTGCCGGGCCCTGGTCACCGAGGGAGAGGTGGAGATGCGCCGCAACTTCGCGCTGGAGGAGAAGGAGCTGGCGGCCGGCTACGTCCTCACCTGCCAGGCCCGGCCGGTCACCGACCGGGTCACCGTCGACTACGACCGCTGACCCGGGCTGTCAGACCGGGACAGGGGCGGCTGCGGCTGCGGCTGCGGGGACAAGGTCGGCGACGGGTTCGGTCCCGTGCCCGGCCTGCCCGGCCTGCCCGGCCCGCCCGGTCGGGTCCCCGAGCAGCTCGACCAGGTCGTTGACGGCGGCGCGGCCCGCCCGGTTGGCGCCGATGGTGCTGGCGGACGGTCCGTAGCCGACCAGGTGGACGCGCGGGTCGGCGGTGGCGCGGGTGCCGGTGAGCGCGATGCCGCCGCCGGGGGAGCGCAGGCCGAGCGGGGCGAGGTGGCCGACCTCGGGGCGGAAGCCGGTCGCCCAGACGATCGCGTCCACCGCCAACTCCTCGTCGCCCCAGGCGACTCCGTGCTCGGTGAGCCGGTCGAACATCGGGCGGCGGTGCAGCGCGCCCAGCTCCTCGGCACGGCGGTAGGCGACGGACGGGCCGAGGCCGGTCACGCTCACCACGCTGCGCACCGGTAGGCCCTGGCGCACCCGCTCCTCGACCTTGGCGACCACCGCCCGCCCGTACTCGGGGGTGAACGGGCCCTGGTGGAAGACGGGTTCGGAGCGGGTGACCCAGACCGTCTCGCCGACCGCGGCCACCTCGGACAGCACCTGGATCGCCGAGGCGCCGCCGCCCACCACCAGGACGCGCCGGCCGGCGAACTCCTCGGGGCCGCGGTACTCGGCGTAGTGCAGCTGACGGCCCGCGAAGTGGCCGGGGTAGTGGGGGAGGAAGGGGCGGGTCCAGGTGCCGGTGGCGTTGATCAGCGCGCGGGTGGACCAGGTGCCGCGGTCGGTCTCGACCAGCAGCCGGGAGTCGGGGCGCTCGGACTCGGCGCGTACGGTGCGCACCGCGACCGGGCGCACGACCGGGAGCGCGTGCCGGTCCTCGTACGCCGTGAAGTACCCCGGCACCACCTCCCGCGCGCGGGCCTCCGGGTCGGGCGCGGGGAGCTCGGCGTCCGGGAGGTCGTGGAAGCCGTGCACGGTGGCCATCCGCAGGGACGGCGAGCGGTGGGCCCAGGCGCCGCCGGGGGCGGGGTTGGCGTCGAGCACGACGAGGCCGCCGTCGACTCCCGCCCGGTAGCGGGCGAAGCCGCGGCGGCCGAGGTGGTAGGCGGCGGACAGTCCGGCCTGTCCGGCACCCACCACCAGGACGTCCACGCGCCGCGCGCCGGCCTCGCCCGTCGCACCCGTTGCAGCCGCTGCACCTGTTGCACCGTAAACAGTCACGCACGTGAAACATCGGGGGGTCGGTGGCTGTTCCCGCGCGGAGCGACGCGGGGCGTGGCGGGGCCTCAGCCGATCGGCGAGATCACCACGGCGGTGCCGTACGCGCAGACCTCGGTGCCGACGTCCGCCGCCTCCGTCACGTCGAAGCGCATCATCAGGACGGCGTTGCCGCCGCGTGCCTTGGTCTGCTCGATCAGCCGCTGCATCGCCTCGTTGCGGCTCTCGACCAGGGTCTTCGTCAGACCCCGCAGCTCGCCGCCGATCAGCGACTTGAGTCCGGCACCGATCTGGCTGCCGATGTGGCGGCTGCGCACGGTCAATCCGAAGACCTCGCCGATCACGTGGTCGACCCGGAAGCCGGGGATGTCGTTCGTGGTCACGACCATGACGTCGGCGTTCGGGCCCTGCCCGCCGCCGTACTCGTTGATGTCAGCCATGGGGGCCATCCTGCCCGTGTCGTGCGTCCGAGTGACAGAGGCGCGGCCGGGCGGTGGCCGAGAAGCTCTCCGGAAGCTGGTCCGGACCGGTGATCGGGCGGCCGAAAAGCCGTACCGTAGCCCCATGGGCGAGCGAAGCGATCATCCGCAGGGGCCGGGCGCGGCAGAGTACTCCGGCGCACCGGAGATCGAGGCGACGGTGGTGCTGGGCCTGCGGATCAACGACTGGCCGGCGCTGCGCGCGGCCGCGATCAGGGCCGTCGAGGAGCTGGACTTCGACGGCATCGACCCGGCCGGCCAGCGCCGTGAACTGCTGCGCGAGGTGGCCGAGGACGCCAACGCGGCGCTCGGCGCGCTGCTCCACCCGGACCGGCTGGTGGCCGCCATCCCCGGCGTCGAGGCGATCGGCGGCACGCTGGAGATCAGCGTCACCGAGGACTTCACCCCGGACTTCGCCGAACTGTTCCCGCTGGACGGCGAGGACGAGGAGGCCGGCGCGGGCGCCGACTGGACCCTCACCCCGCGCACCGCCTGCCTGCTGCACGCCCAGCTGCTCGGCCTGGCCGACGCCGCCTACGACGACCTCGACGAGCACGGGGACGACCCGGTGGTCGACGGCGAGGACGTCGACTGGACGGTCTTCGCCCGGCTGCCCCAGCGCACTTGGCGGCTCCACCGAGGCTGGCGGCGCACCATGGCCCGGGCCTTCGACGACCTGGCCGACGACCTCGCGCTCGGCGAATGGCCGCTGCCGCGCTGCCTCGCCGAGGAGCTCGCGCTGCGGATGGCACTGGTGGACGGCCGGACCCTGCTGGGCTCACAGCCCGAGTCGGTGGCCGACATGATGGGCGACCTGCCCGCCGACCTGTACGACTACGACTGGGACGGCTGCCACGACGAACTGTTCGGCGTGTACGGGCCGGACGACGGCGACCCGGAGCTCGGCGCGGAGCAGCGCACCGAACTGCTGCTGGCCGCGACGCACCCCGAGGGCTGGTTCCTGATGTACGAGGACGCCGAGGAGCGGGACCCGCAGCGCGGCTACCGGCGCTGAGCGGGCGGCCGGGCCTGTCCGGCGGACCTTGCCGGGCGGGATCCGGCGGACTGGCCCTAGGCTGCGGGCATGTCCGATGTGTCTGGTGTGTGCGGTGTGTCCTCGGCGGAGTCCGGCCCGGACGGGGGCGGTGCCGGGGGCGGGTTCGGTGCGGGTGCTACGGGTGCTACGGGTGCGGACGAGTCGGCGCTCGGCCGGATCGCGCTCGGACTGGACGGTGTCCGGGCGGCGCAGCGCGGGCAGACCGCCGAGGCACGGGCCAGCTTCGAGGCCCTCTGGGACGAACTGGGCGAGCGGGACGTCTTCCACCGCTGCGTCCTGGCGCACTATCTGGCCGACCTGCAGGACGACCCCCGGGACGAACTGGAGTGGGACCGGCGGGCCCTCGCGGCCGCCGACTCGCTGACCGCCGAGCGTGCCCAGACCTACGAGTCCGCGCTCCAAGTGCGGGCCTTCTACCCGTCGCTGCACCTCAACCTGGCCTCCGACCACCTCAAGCTCGGGGAGCCCGATCTCGCGCGCGAACAGCTGGAACGGGCGGTCCGGAGCCTGGACGCGCTGCCGGAGGACGCCTACAGCGCGGGGATCCGGGCGGCGGTGGACGAACTGCGGCAGCGGCTGCGCTGAGCTGAGTCGGCCGGGCGGCGGGCCGGCCGGATCGGGGCGCGGTGCGAGGGCACGGGGGCGGGCCGGGGCGGTGCTGGCGGGGCTGGCATGCTGGATGGGTGACTTCTCCGTTCGATGCCCCGGCTCCCGCTCCCGCCCCCGGCGACCTTCCCGACCCCGAGGACCGTGACGCGCGGCCGCAGTACGTGCTGCCGCTGGTCGTCCGACTGGAGAAGGCCACGCCGCCCGGGCGGACGGACGCGCTGGAGACCTCGGCGCGGGCGGTGCTGACGCTGCTCGCCGACCCCCGGGCGACCGGGCCGGACGGGGAGTGGGCGGAGCGGGTCGAGGCCTGGGAGGACGCCCGGATCCGCAAGGTGGTCCGGCGGGCCCGGGGTGGGGAGTGGCGCCGGGCCGGGGAGCTGCCGGGGATCACGGTGCAGGGGCGGGAGGCGGAGGTGCGGGTGTTCCCGCCGATCCCCCTGGACGGTTGGCCGAAGGACCTCGCGAAGCTGCAGGTCTCCGGTACGGACCTGGAGGAGACCGCCGAGGTCGGCGCGCCCGGGCCGGGGGTGCCGGTGCTGTGGCTCAACCCGGAGCTGGAGATGAGCGCGGGCAAGACCATGGCCCAGACCGGCCACGCGGCGCAGCTCGCCTGGTGGCGGCTGGACGAGGCGCAGCGCAAGGAGTGGGCGGAGTCGGGCTTCGCGCTCGCCGTCCGCACGGCGGAGCCGGCGTCGTGGGAGGAACTGGTCGGCAGCGGGCTGCCGGTGGTCAGGGACGCGGGCTTCACGGAGATCGCCCCGGGGAGCTGCACGGTGATCGCGGAGCATCCGGCGCTGCGGTGACGGCGCGGGCCGGCGGCGGACGGATGGCGGATGGCGGGTAACAGATGACAGATAACAGCGAACAGATTTCGAAATCTGTTCGCTGTTATCTGTCATCTGTTTGTTGTCATCTGTTACCCGTCGCCTGCCCTGCCCTGCCCCCGCCTGCCGTCCCCGCCTCCTGCTCTCGCCCACTACCCGTCCGAGGCCTGGTGCCGCTGCATCGCCCGTAGTCCGCCGTAGACGGCCGCGGCCGTCCAGAGTGCCATGATCAGCAGCCCCGTCCAGTGCCCGTAGTGGATGCCGGGTTCGGTCCGGGTGCGCATCGCGTACAGGCCGCCCCGGTCGGGCAGGAACTGGCCGATCTCGCGGACGCCGGGGATCGCCGCCAGCCAGGTGGTGCCGAGGAACACCATCGGGGTGAGCAGGCCGAGGGCCGCGCTGAAGTTGCCGAGCATCGCGGTCAGTCCGAGGCAGAGCAGCACCATCAGCGGGTGGTAGAGCACTCCCGCCAGGAAGCTGCGGGCCAGGCCCGGGGTCGAGAGGTCCAGGTCCGCGGTGGCGCGGACGGCGAGGAAGCAACTCGTCGTCGACACCAGGCCGAGCAGCAGGCCCAGCCCGGCGCCGAGCGCGAGCTTGGCGCCGTACAGCCGCCCGCGCCGGGGCACCGCCGTGAGCGAGGTGCCGAGCATCCGGGTGTTGAACTCCTGCCCGATCAGCAGGATTCCGAGGCAGGCCACGGCGACGTGGCCGAACAGCAGCCCGAAGTAGATCATGTCAGCCGGGTCCTTGCCGGAGCCCGGTGCCGGGGGGCCCTCGCCGGCGCCGACGACCGTGGTGATGCCGACGGTCAGCGCCAGCGCGGTGAGCGGTGCCGCCCACTGTGAGGGCAGGGTGGTGAACTTGATGCGTTCGGCCCGTAGGGCGTTGCCGAAGGCCATCGCCTTCTCTCCTTCGTCCAGGGGTACTTGAGCCGGTGCCCGGTTCACCGGCCGGTGCGTTGCAGGGCGCGCAGTCCGCCGTAGGCGGCCAGGGCCGTCCAGAGCGCCATGATGAGCAGCCCGGTCCAGTGGCCGTACACGGTCTGCGGGTCGTCGGCGTAGCGCAGCGCGTACTGGCCGGCCCGGTCGGGCAGGAACTGGACGACGCTCCGCACCCCCGGCACCCCGGAGAGCAGGGGCGAGAGCAGGAAGACGGTCGGGGTCAGCAGGCCCAAGGCGGCTGTGAGGTTGCCGAGTTGGGCGGTGACCCCGAGGCAGAACACCACCAGCAGTGCCGGGTAGAGCACTCCGGCCGTGGCCGCGCGGGCGAAGCCCGGTCCGTGCCACTCGGCGGGGACGGTGGCCGCGTACCCGGCGAAGGCGCCCGCTGTGCCGACCGCTCCCACGCCGAGGCCGACCAGCGCGCCCAACGCCAGCTTGG
Organism: Kitasatospora sp. NPDC040550; assembly: GCF_055594965.1. NCBI lineage: Bacteria > Bacillati > Actinomycetota > Actinomycetes > Kitasatosporales > Streptomycetaceae > Kitasatospora > Kitasatospora sp. NPDC040550. The sequence goes on from NZ_JBVIWC010000002.1 coordinate 314,572, forward strand.
CGCCGTACAGTCGGCCGCGCCGGGGGACGGCGGTGAGCGAGACGTCGAGCATCCGGGTGTTGAACTCCTGGCCGATCAGCAGGACTCCGAAGGAGACCAGCGCGGCCTGGCCGAAGTTGAGCCCGTAGAAGACGCCGACGCCCGGGTCGTCGATGATGTTGTGGTCGGCGTTGCCGAGCGCCGCGCCGACGGCCGTGGTGACACCGGCGATGAGCAGGACGGCGATCAATGGCGGGAGCCAGAGCGAGCGGAGGGTGGTGAGCTTGATCCGCTCGGCGCGCAGGACGGTGAGGTTCATGCGGCGGCCTCGGCGCGGTACTCGACGCTGTCGGCGGTCATCCGCATGAACGCCTCCTCCAGGGAGTCCTGTTGGACCGCGATCTCGTACAGCACCACGCCGTTGGCGGCGGCGAGCGCGGCGATCCGCTCGGGCTCGGCGCCGGTCACCTCCCAGGCCCCGTCGGCGACTTCGGTCGCGTCGAGGCCGTGGTCGCCGGTGCGGAGCAGGGCGGCCAGCTTGGTCGGGTCGACGGCCCGCACCCGGATCCGGGGACGGCCGTGCCGGTCGATGAACTCGGCGGTGGCGGCGTCCGCGAGCAGTCGGCCGCGACCGATCACCACCAAGTGGTCGGCGGTGAGCGCCATTTCGGTCATCAGGTGGGAGGAGACCAGCACCGCCCGGCCCTCGGCGGCCAGATCGCGCAGCAGGGTGCGGATCCAGCGGATGCCCTCCGGGTCCAGGCCGTTGACCGGCTCGTCCAGCAGCAGTACCGGCGGGTCGCCGAGCAGCGCGGCGGCCACCCCGAGGCGCTGGCGCATGCCGAGCGAGAACCCCCGGATCCGCCGCCGCGCGGCCTCGGCCAGCCCGACCTGGGCGAGCACCTCGCCGACCCGCCGCTCCGACAGGCCGTTGCTCGCGGCGAGCCAGCGCAGGTGGCCCTGCGCCGTGCGGCCGCCGTGCAGGGCCTGGGCGTCCAGCAGCGCGCCCACCTGCCGCAGCGGCTGGGCGAGTTCGGCGTACGGGTGGCCGCCGACCAGGGCGCGCCCGGCGGTGGGGCGGTCCAGGCCGAGGATCAGCCGCATGGTGGTGCTCTTCCCGGCGCCGTTCGGGCCGAGGAAGCCGGTCACCACGCCGGGCCGGACCTCGAAGGACAACTCGTCGACGACCCGCCGGCCGTCGTACTCCTTGGTCAGGCCCTGGATCTCGATCACGGCCGTCTCCCTCCTCGCAGGTGCTCACCGTCGCTCTCCCCGGACGGTGGTCCCATTCGACCGGAGCGGGTGGGCCGGGCGGATCCCGCCGCAGCGGGGATCCGCCTCCCTCCCGGGAGGGAGGGGTGCGGCGGCCCGGCGGGGGAGCCGGGGCGGCCACCGGGCTGGCAGGATGGCCGGATGCCACGAACGACCGCGTCCCGGCTCAGGGACGGAGCGACCGCGATCCTCGCCCCGCTGGTGGCCGGCGTCACGTACGCCCGGCTCTTGCACCTGCTGGTCGGGTGGATCTTCGCGGGCGTCGTCCTGCTGGTCTATCCGGGGACCTACCACAAGACCCTCGGCACGATCGTGCTGCAGGCCACCGCGACGGATGTGGTGCTGCTGGCGCTGGTCGCGCTCGTCCCGGCGGCGCGGCGGGCCGAGGGCGTGCAGGCCCGGCTGCTGCTGGTGCCCGACCGCGAGGAGGACATCGGGGTCGAGCCCTCCGGCAACTGGGCCGACCGGCGGCGGATGGCCGGCTGGCTGATCGGCCGGGTGGCGCTCGGCTCGGCGATCGGCTTCGTGACGGTCTTCGGGCTCACCGGTGCGTACGACCTGCTGACCGGTTCGGACGCCGCCCGGTACCTGCTGTCCGCGCCGCTGGTGGTGCTCGGCTACGGCTGGCTGGTGATCGGCGCGGGACGGCTCCAACTGGCCATGGCCAAAGGGCTGTTGGGACCCTCCCCGGCGGAGCGGCTGGCCGAGGCCGAACTGCGGGCCGAGCGGCTGCTGGAGCGCAACCGGTTGGCCCGCGAGCTGCACGACTCCATCGGCCACGCCCTGACGGTGACGGTCCTCCAGGCGGGTGCGGCGCGCGAGGTCGGGGACCCGGCCTTCGTCGCCAAGGCGCTCGAAGTCATCGAGGAGACCGGGCGGCGGGCGATGGAGGACCTCGAACGCACCCTGGTGCTGCTGCGCGAGACACCGGCGGGGGGCGGGGCAGCGGGGGGCGGGGCGGGGAACGGTACGACGACGGGCAACGGTACGGCCACCGAACAGCCCGGGATCGACCAGCTGTCCGCGCTCTTCGACACCGCCCGCGCGGCGGGCAGCCCGGTCGACGCGCGGATCGACGTGCCGCCCGGGGTGCTGCCCGGGGTGCTCTCGCGCGAGTCCTACCGGATCGTCCAGGAGGGCGTCACCAACGCGCTCAAGTACGCACCGGGTGAGCCGGTCGGCGTCCGGATCGCCGTTCGGGACGGGCGGTTGGAGCTGCGCTGCGCCAACCGGCTGGCGGCGCCGGGCCGGGGCGGCCCCGGCCGGGTCGGCTCGCGCAAGGGCGGCAAGGGGCTGCGCGGCATCCGGGAGCGGGCCGCGCTGCTCGGCGGCGAGGCCACGGTCGGGGCGGGCGGCGACGGCGGAGCGGAGTGGGTGCTCGACGTCCGGCTGCCCCTACGCTTGGGCTCGTGACGAATGATCTTGCGAGTGGAGGCGGAGGCGTCGGCTCCGGTGCGGCTGCCGGTGCGGCCGGGATGACCGACGTCCTGCTCGCCGACGACGAGGAACTGGTCCGGGCCGGGCTGCGGGCCGTCCTGGAGGCCCAGGGCGACCTGCGGGTGGTCGGGGAGGCGGGCGACGGCGCGGAGGCGGTGGCCCTGGCCCGCGCGCTGCGCCCGCGGGTGGTGCTGATGGACGTCCGGATGCCCGTCCTGGACGGCCTGGCGGCCACCCGCGAACTGCTGCGCCCCGGCCCGCCGGGGGAGTTGCCGCCGCGGATCCTGGTCGTCACCACCTTCGAGAACGACGACTACGTCTACCAGGCGCTGCGCGCGGGCGCCGACGGCTTCCTGCTCAAGCGCAGCCGTCCGGCCGAGATCGTCCACGCGGTACGGCTGGCGGCGGCCGGCGAGTCGCTGCTCTTCCCGGTCGCGATCCGGCGGCTGGCCGCCGGGCACGGCAACCCCGCCGCGCGCGCGGCCATGGACCGGGCGGCGCTGACCGGGCGCGAGGCCGAGGTGCTGCGGATGATGGCGCGCGGGCTCAGCAACGGGGAGATCGCCGAGCAGCTGGTGCTCGGGGTGCAGACGGTGAAGACGCACGTCAGCAGCGTGCTGGCGAAGCTCGGGGCGCGGGACCGCACCCAGGCGGTGATCGCCGCGTACGAGTCGGGGTTCGTCGAGCCGGCGGAGTAGCCGGCGGGGTCGTGCCCGGTGGCGCGGTGCAGTTCGGGGCGGTCCGGGGCGGTCCCGCGACGGGGTCGGGCCCGGTCAGGCCGGGTAGGCGTGGGTCTGGGTGGCCTTGACCGAGGCCCAGACCGGTGTTCCCGGTGCCAGCCCCAGTTCGGCGACAGCGGCCGGGGTGAGGTCGGCGGCCATCGGCAGGGCTCCGGCGAGTTCGGCGCGCACCTGGTCGCCGTGCAGGTCCAGGCCGGTGACCTCGGCCTGCCACAGGTTGCGGGCGCTGGACTGCGGCCGCTCCCGGTACAGGGTGACGGCGGCGGGCGGGAAGGCCACGAACGCCGGTCCGGACAGCTCCTCGGCGGTGGTCAGGACGGTGCCGTCCGGGAGGGTGACCAGGGTGCCCTCGGCCCGTCCCTGGTACAGGTTGAGGCCGACCAGGCGGGCGATGTAGTCGGTGCGCGGCCGCCGGGCGACCTCCGCCGGGCTGCCGGACTGCACCTCGTGGCCGTCCTCGATCACCACCAGCCGGTCGGCCAGCACCATCGCGTCCAGCGGGTCGTGCGTCACCAGCACCGCCACGGCCTCGAACTCGGCCAGATGGCGGCGCAGTTGGGACCGTACGTCGAGCCGGGTGCGGGCATCCAGGGCGGCCAGCGGCTCGTCCAGCAGGAGCAGCCGGGGGCGGACGGCCAGCGCCCGGGCCAGCGCCACCCGCTGGGCCTGGCCGCCGGAGAGCCGCCCGGGGCGCACCGAGGCGTGGCCGGTCAGGCCCATCCGTTCCAGCCAGGCCGCCGCCTCGGCCCTGGCCTCGCGCTTGGGGCGGCCCTGGCAGCGCGGGCCGAAGGCGACGTTGTCGAGCGCGCTGAGGTGCGGGAACAGCAGGTAGTCCTGGAACACCACGCCGACCGGCCGCTGCTCGGCGGGGGTGTGCAGGCGCCGGGCCGGTTCCTCCAGGACGTGGCCGTCCAGGCGCAGGTGGCCGCCGGTGAGCGGGAGCAGGCCGGCGAGGGCGCGCAGCGCGGTGGACTTGCCGGCGCCGTTCGGGCCGAGCAGGGCGATCACCTCGCCGGGGGCGGCGGTCAGCCCGAGGTCGAGGGCGAACGCGGCGCGGTCGACCCGCAGGTGGGCGTCGAGGGCGGCGGGCGCGGCTCCGACCCCCGGTGCGGGGGCGGGCGTGGCGGCGGCGGGCGGTGCGGGGGTCATCGGTTCGGCCGTCCTGTCGGCGTCCTGGGGGCGGGGGCGTCCGTCCGGGGCCGGGGTCACGGGGTCGACATCCAGCGGTCGCGCAGGCCGACCAGGACGGCGACGGAGACCACCAGCAGCACCAGCGACAGCGCGATCGCCGCCTCCGGGTCGGACTCCATGGCCAGGTAGACGGCCAGCGGCATGGTCTGGGTGCGGCCCGGGAAGTTGCCGGCGAAGGTGATCGTCGCGCCGAACTCGCCGAGTGCCCTGGCCCAGGCCAGGACGGCGCCGGCGGCGATCCCCGGGGCGATCATCGGCAGGGTGACCCGGCGGAACGCGGTCAGCCGGGAGGCGCCCAGGGTCGCGGCCGCCTCCTCGAAGCGGGGATCGGCCGCCCGCAGCGCGCCCTCCACGCTGATCACCAGGAAGGGCATCGCCACGAAGGCCTCGGCGATCACCACCCCGGTGGTGGTGAAGGGCAGGGTGATGCCGAACGCCGAGTCCAGCCAGGAGCCGACGATGCCGCGTCGGCCGAGCACCAGCAGCAGCGCCACACCGCCCACCACCGGTGGCAGCACCAGCGGCAGGGTGACCAGCGCCCGGATCACCCGCCGGCCGGGCAGCTCGGTGCGCGCGAGCAGCCAGGCCAGCGGGACCCCGAGCACCAGCGACACCGCCGTGGCGGCCGTCGCGCAGATCAGCGAGAGCCGCAGGGCGTCCCAGACGGCGGCGCTGGTCAGCTGGTCGGACAGGCCGCTCCATGGCGCCCGGACGAGCAGCCCGACCAGCGGGAGGATCAGGAACGCCAGGCCGAGCAGCGCCGGGAGCAGCAGCGTGACCGGGACGCGCTGGGCGCCGGGGCGGCGTGCGCCCCGGCGGCGGCCCGGCAGGGCGTGCGCGGATCCTGTCGGTGCCGGGGCCGCGTCGTCCCGGGTGGTGCGGTCCGTCACGGCGCCTGGAAGCCCGCCGCGGTCAGCACCTGCTTGGCCTCGGGCGACTGGACGTAGGCGACGAAGGCGGCCGCGCCGTCCTTGTTCGGCGCCTTGGCGAGCGCGGCGATCGGGTAGTCGTTCACGGCCTTGGCGGCCTCGGGGAAGTCCACGCCGTCGATCTTCGCAGCATCGGCCTGCACATCGGTCCTGTACACCAGCGAGGCGTCGACCTCGCCGAGCTCGACCTTGGTGAGCGCGCCCTTGACGTCCTGCTCCAGGGTGACCGGGGTGAGGTCGACGCCGGCCGCCTTCAACGCGGTGAGGGCGGCGGCGCCACAGGGCACCTCCTTCGCGCAGAGCGCGACCTTCACGCCGGATCCGGTGAGGTCCTTGAGCCCCGCGAGGTGCTTGGGGTTGCCCTTGGGCACGGCGATGGCGAGGGTGTTCTTGACGAAGGTCGTCGGCTGGCCGCTCGCGCCGCCCGCGTCGGTGACCGTCTTCATGGTGGCCGGGCTGGCCGCGGCGAAGACGTCCGCCGGCGCACCGGAGTTGATGCTGGTGGCGAGGGCGGAGCTGCCGCCGAAGTTGAAGGTGACCTTGGTGCCCGGGTTGGCGGCCTCGAACTTCTTGCCGAGCTCGGTGAAGGTCTCCTTGAGGGAGGCGGCGGCGAACACGGTGATGGCGCCCTTGGCCTTCGGGGCGGTGGCGCCGGCGGTGCCCGCCGAGCCGGTGGCGCCGGTGGCGGCGGCGGTCGCGGCCGAGGAAGCGGAGCCGGAGGACGTGCCGCCGTCGCTGCCGCAGGCGGTGACCCCGAGGCTGAGGACGAGGGCCGCCGCGGCGGCGACGGCGAGTCTGCGGGTCGGGGTGGTGCGGGTGCTCATCGGTGCTTCCCCTCCAGGGTTCGCGCCGGGAGGGGCGCGGAGGTGTGGCCGCAGGTGCGGCCATTACGGCGATCATAGTGCCGCAGATGCGAGCGATAAATCCCCTGTCACATCGCACAGCGGGAGTGGGGTGACGGTCTCGGGGCTGCTGTGCGAAGGCTCAAACGTGCACGGACGGTTCGGCCCGAAAGGGCGGGCCGGTCCGGTGGCCGGTGCGCGGCCGCCGTGCGGTTGCGGCTGTCGTACGGCTGCCGTGTGGTCGGCGCGCGGTTGGTGGACGGCCGGCCGGTGGAAAACCCTTCGCATCCGGGCAGGTGGAGCGGTCAGAGTGGGCGGCAGCCCGTAGGCGCGGCCGACCGTCGGCCGCCCGGGCCCGAAGGTCGATCCGAACGGATCCACGGGGAGGAGTCCGCCCATGTCCACGCTGCGCGTCACCGCCGAGAAGCTGGTCATCCTGGAGCACCCGAACGCCGACGCACTGGAGTTGGCCCAGGTCGGCCTCTATCGCGCGGTGGTGGCCAAGGGCTCCTACCGGACCGGCGACCACGCCGTCTACATCCCCGAACAGGCCGTCCTGCCCGAGGAGTTGATCGAGGAGCTGGGGCTGACCGGCAAGCTGGCGGGCAGTGCGGCGAACCGGGTGAAGGCGGTACGGCTGCGCGGGGAGCTGTCCCAGGGCATCGTCTGCCGGCCCGGCGCGCTGGCCGGAACCGACCTGGCCGGGGCGGCCGAGCGGGGCGAGGACTTCGCCGAACAGCTCGGGATCGTCAAGTGGCAGCCGCCGGTGCCGACCTCGATGAACGGTGACGTCCTCGGCGCGCCCGACCTGCTGCCCTGGGTGGACATCGAGAACCTCAAGCGCCACCCGGACATCTTCGAGCCCGGCGAGCCCGTGGTGCTGACCGAGAAGCTGCACGGCAGCTGCTGCCTGGTCACGTACACCGCCGCCACCGGCGAGGTGCACGTCTCGTCAAAGGGGATCGGCGCACAGGGGCTGGCGCTCGCCGAGGACGAGCGCAACCTGTACTGGCGGGCGGTGCGCGCGTACGACATCCCGGCGGTGGCGGCCCGGCTGGCCGAGCGGCTGGGTGCCGAGCGGATCGGCATCTTCGGCGAGGTGTTCGGCGAGGGCGTGCAGGACCTGACGTACGGCGCCTCCGCGCGCACCGAGCGCCCCGGGTACGCGGCCTTCGACGTGTCGGCCGTCGTGGACGGGCAGCTGACCTGGCTGCCGGCCGCCGAACTCCTGGACGGCGAACTGCCGTTGGTGACCGAACTGTGGCGCGGGCCGTTCGACATCGCGACGGTGCTGGCCCACGCGCAGGGTAAGGAGGCCCACTCCGGGCGCGAACTCCACCTGCGTGAGGGCGTGGTGGTCCGGCCGGTGGTCGAGCGCTGGAGTCCGGTGCTCGGCGGGCGGGCGATCGCCAAGGTGGTCAGCGACGCCTACCTGACCCGCAAGGGCGGCACCGAGTATGAGTGAGCGGACCGGGGCGGCGGCCGGTCCTTCCGCGTGGCTTCCTCGGCTGAATACCCGTCAGTAAGGTTGAAGGGTCACCGAGCGCGCGTCAGCGCCGAGGAAGTCCAGAAGGAGTGCCGATGGCCACCGCAGCCGCCATACCCGGACCGGCCGGGAACCCCCTGGTCGGGTCGCTCTTCGACCTCACCCGCCGTCCGCTGCGCACCTACCTCGCGGCCCGGCGGGACCACGGCGACGTGGTGCGCGTGGTGGCCGGGCCGCCCGGGGTGCGCGTCGAGTTCTACGGGGTGTTCTCGCCGGAGGGCGTCCACCAGGTGCTGGGCAGCGAGGCGGCGAACTTCCGCAAGGAGAACAGCTTCTACGACGAGCTGCGGACCAGTGTCGGCAACGGGTTGCTGACCAGCCAGGACGAGGTCTACCAGCGCCAACGCCGGCTGGTCCAGCCGCTGTTCACCCGGCGCCGGGTCGACGGCTACGCGCAGGCGCTCGCCCAGGAGGCGCAGGCGCTCGCCGAGCGCTGGCGGGCGGTGCCGGGCGGGGTGGTGGACGCGGCGGAGGAGATGTCCCGGTTCGCGCTGCGGGCCGTCGCCCGGATCCTCTTCGGCGCCGACGTGGAGGAGGCGGTGGAGGTGGTGAACCGCAGCTTCCCGGTCCTCGGTGAGTACGTCAAGGAGCGCGGCTTCGCGCCGGTCCGGTTCCCGCGCACCTGGCCGACGCCGGGCAACCGGCGCGGGCTGGAGGCGCAGCGGGCGCTCTACGAGGTCTGCGACCGGATCATCGCGGAGCGGGCCGCGCGTGGGGGCGGCGACGAGGAGGCGGACGACCTGCTCACCCTGCTCGGCCGGGCGCGCGGCGAGGACGGCGAACGGCTGGACCCGGCCGAACTCCGGGACCAGGTCCTGGTGTTCCTGCTCGCCGGGCACGAGACCACGGCCACCTCGCTGGCCTTCGCGCTGCACCTGCTGGCCAAGCACCCGGAGCAGCGCAAGCTCGCCCAGGAGGAGGCGCGGACCGTCCTGGCCGGGCGGGCGCCGACCGCGGCGGACCTGGAGCGGCTGCCGTACCTCACCCGGGTGATCAAGGAGGCGATGCGGCTCTACCCGGCGGCGGCGCTGATCGGGCGGCGGGCCGTCGAGGAGACGGTCATCGACGGGTACGTGATCCCGGCGGGGGCGCAGGTCGTGGTCGCGCCGCTGGTCACCCAGCGGCACCCGGACCACTGGGCCGAGCCCGAGCGCTTTGACCCGGACCGGTTCCTGCCGGAGGAGGAGAAGGCGCGGCACCGCTACGCGTGGTTCCCGTTCGGCGGCGGGCCGCGGGCCTGCATCGGGCAGCACTTCTCGATGCTGGAGTCGGTGCTGACCCTCGGGGTGCTGATGCGGGACTTCGACCTGGAGGTGGTGGACCGGCGGGTGGCGCTCGCGCAGGGGATCACGCTCCGGGCGGCGAGCGCGATGCGGGTGCGGGTCACGGCGCAGGGCTGACGGCGCAGGGTGGACGGGTAGGGCGGACGGGTTTCAGAGTTCAACTTTCAGATGACAGATAACAGATTTCAACATCTGTTATCTGTCATCTGTCTTTTGTTCGCTGTCAGTCGTCCGGGCGCCGCCGGGCACAGGACCGGGCCATTCGAACACAGCCTCCGCGCCGCGCGTGCAGCTTTTCAGATCTTCGTCTGGCCGATTCCGGCCGCTCGATAGCGTCCCACGCACCCCAGGCCGGAAGCGCACATGCGGCAGGCATATGCCTACATGCTGTCGGATGCAGTCCGCCCGGCCGGGGGTGCCCGGGGGCACCGCTTTCCGCCCCGGGCCCGACCGGTCGACCGGAGGTCCCATGGGCGCCCTCAACCAGTTCAGCTTCGGCTGGCTGACCCCCGTCCTCTCCTACGCGATGGCCTGCGCCGGTGCCGCCCTCGGGCTGCGCTGCACCCTGCGCGGCCTGGCCGCCACCGGCACCGCCCGCCGGAACTGGCTGCTCACCGCGGCCGCCGCGATCGGCTCCGGGATCTGGACCATGCACTTCGTCGCCATGTTCGGCTTCGCCGTCGACGGCACCGAACTGCGCTACAGCGTGCCGCTCACGGTGCTGAGCCTGCTGGTCGCCGTACTGGTCACCGGCCTCGGCCTGACCGTGGTCTGCTACGGCCGGCACCGCGGCCTCGCCCTGCTGGGCGGCGGCTGCACCACCGGCGTCGGCGTCGCCGCGATGCACTACCTCGGCATGGCCGCCGTCCGGATGCACGGCGGGCTGCGCTACGACGGCGGGACGGTCGCACTCTCCGTCCTGGTCGCGGTCGGTGCCGCCACCGCTGCGCTCTGGGCCGCCGTCACCGTCCGCAACGGGTACGCCGCGGCCGCCGCCTCGCTGGGCATGGGGCTCGCCGTCAGCTGCATGCACTACACCGGCATGGCCGCCGTCCACGTCCAGCTGGATCCCGCCCGGACCGGCCTGGGCGGGGTCAGCCCGATGGAGTTCGTCTTCCCGCTCGCCGTCGGCCTCGGCTCGTTCCTCTTCCTGGCCTCCGCCTTCGTCGCGCTCTCCCCGACCACCCAGGAGCGGACCGGCGACCTGGCGGTGGGGGAGCTGGCGATCGAGGAGTTCGCCGACCCCGCCGCCCGGCCGGCCGCCGACCCGGGCGCCGTGCCCTCGGGCCCCGCGCCGACCAGTCCGTACGGCCCGGCGGTGGACGGCTTCGACCCGGCCGCCCCTGCCCCGGCCGGGCGGGGTCCGTTCGGCCGGGACCGTGCAGCCTGAGCCCGTCCGCGCCGTCCGCGCCGTCCGCGCCGCCCGAGCCCCGTCGTCGCCGCCCGAAAGGCCCCCGTCCATGCGAGAAGACCGTGGCACCGCTTCCGGTACCCGCCGGGGTGCCCACGCCGGACCGCCCGCCCGCTCGTCGCGCCCCGGGCCCCGCCTGCGCGGGCTGCACGGGCTACTCGGACTGCACGGGCTGCGGCCCCGGAGCGTGCGCGCCCGGATCGTCGCCCTGCTGATGGTCCCGGTCGTCTCCGTCATCGCCCTCTGGAGCTTCGCCACCGTCACCACCGCCCAGGGCGTCTGGGACCTGCTGCGCCTGCGCGACGCCCAGCGCAGCCTGCTCACCCCCGTCGCCGACACGGTCGCCGGCCTGCAGGCCGAACGCGCCGCCGCCGGGCAGCTGTTGGCCGGTCCGGGCCTCGTCCCGGGGACGGTGCCCGCCGCAGGGCGGGAGAGTGCCCTGCGCGAGGCCGCCGCCGCCACCGACCGGGCGCTCACCCCGCTGTTCCCCGACCCGCGCCACCCCGGCCAGGGCTACAACCGGGCCGACGCCCAGGGCCTCGGAGCCGACGCCGCCGACCGCCTGGACGACCTCGGCGCCGCGCTCGCCGCCCTGCCCGAACTGCGCGGCAGGGTGCTCACCCGGAGCGTGGGCTGGTCCGAGGCGTACGCCGCGTACGGGGCGGCCGTGGACCGGGCGCTGGCCGTGTCCGGTGCCGTCGCCGCGTCGCGCGACGGCCGCTCCGGGGCGGAGGCGCGGGTGCTGCCGGAGCTGGACCGCTCCCGCGAACTCCTGTCCCGCGAGGACGCGTTGCTGCGGTCCGCCGAGCTCTCCGGTGGGCTCGGTGACGACCGGCTGCGGGAGTTCTCCGGTACGGCCTTCGCCCGCCGTGCGTTCGAGCAGGGTGCGGCCGCGGGTCTGGTCTCCGCCGACCGGGAAGCACTGCTCGCCGTCACCGGCGGCCCGGACCACCGGGAACTGGTCGGTTACGAGGAGGAGGTCCGTACCGCCGCCGACGGCCGGTCGGCCGTCGCCGCGGTGCCGGCGGACCGGTGGGCGACGGTGGCCGGGAGTGTCGCCGCCGGGCTGCGCGACGTCGGGGACCGCGCCGGCCGGCTCGCCGCCGAGCAGCAGAACCCTTATGCGATGGGCCTGTTCACCCCGGCCGGGATCGCCGTACTGCTCGGGCTGCTCGGGGTGGTCGCCTCGCTGGTGATCTCGGTCCGGATCGGCCGCAGCCTGGTCACCGAGCTGGCCGGCCTGCGCAACACGGCACTTGATCTCGCCGGTCGCAAACTCCCTTCCACAATGCGGAAGTTGCGCGCAGGAGAGGAGGTGGACATCGAAGCCGAGGCGCCCAGGACGGTGGGCCGCGACGACGAGATCGGCCAGGTGCACCGGGCGCTCGGCGCCGTGCAGCGGGCGGCCGTCGCGGCGGCGGTGGAACGGGCCGAGGTGCTGTCCGGGGTGTCCGGGGTGTTCGTCAACCTTGCGCGCCGCAGCCAGGTCCTGGTGCACCGCCAACTCACCCTGCTGGACACGATGGAGCGCCGCACCGAGGACCCGTCCGAGCTCGCCGACCTGTTCCGGCTGGACCACCTGACCACCCGGATGCGCCGCCACGCCGAGGGCCTGATCATCCTCTCAGGTGCGGCTCCCGGCCGGGCCTGGCGGCGGTCCGTCCCCCTGGTGGACGTGGTGCGGGCGGCCGTCTCGGAGGTCGAGGAGTACGCCCGGGTCGAGGTGCACCCGCTGCCGCGCGCCGCCGTCGTCGGCCACGCCGTCGCCGACCTCACCCACCTGGTGGCCGAACTGGTCGAGAACGCCACCGGGTTCTCCCCGCCGCACACCAGGGTCCACATCCGCGGTGAACAGGTCGGCAACGGCTACGCGTTGGAGATCGAGGACCGCGGCCTCGGGATGGGTCCGGCCGCGCTGGCCGCCGCCAACCGACGGATCGCCGCGGCCGAACAGGCCGACCTGTTCGACAGCGACCGGCTCGGCCTGTTCGTGGTCAGCCGGCTCGCCCGGCGGCACGACGTCCGGGTCTCCCTGGTGACCTCCGCGTACGGCGGCACCACCGCGGTGGTGCTGCTGCCCACCGGGCTGCTGGCCGACGAGCGGGAGGGCCCGGGGCACGGCTACGAGCCGGTACCGGAGTTGGACATCACGACGGAGCCGGCGCCCGCGTGGGAGCCGCTGCCGGAATGGGAGGCGGGGTCGAAGTGGGAGGCGGCGTCGAAATGGGAGCCGGCGCCGGAGCGGGCGGCGGCCCCCGGCGCCGGGTCCGCGTGGTGGCCGTCCGCAGGTCCGGATCCGGCCGGGGTCGGAGCGGAACCCGCCCTCCCGGGCGGCGGGATGGCGGAGACAGAGCTTCCGGCGGCGGGTGGGCGGGTTCCGGAGGGCGGGGCGCTGCTGGCGTTCGGAGTCCGGGGCGTCGACCCCGGGCCGACGCGCCGCACCCCCTTCCGGGCCTCCGGCGCCCGGACGGCCGGACCGGCTGCGGACGGGGGCTCCGGTGCGGCCTCCCGTCCGCAGTCCGGTCCGCCGCGGCCCCGGCACGGTGCGACCGCGCCGTCGGCCGACGTGTTGCCGGGCGGGCCACTGGCTGAGGTGCCGGGTGAGGTGCCGGGCGCGCGCGGATCGGTGGACGGACCGGAGGAGTTGCCGCGCCGGGTGCGCCGGGCGAGTCTCGCCCCGCAGCTGCGGGAGGCGCCGGCCGCCGCCGGCAGCCGCGGAGTCACCACCGGAGCCGGTGGCGGAGCTGGATCCGGTGCCGTAGCCGGTGCCGGACCTGGAACCACAGGCGGACTCGGAGTCGGAGGCGGATTCGGAACCGGCACGGGGCCGGTGGCCCGCAGTCCGGAGGAGGCACGGGCGGCGATGGCGGCCTTCCAGCACGGCTGGGCCCGCGGCCTGCGGCCCGATGTTCGGCCCGAGGTCCGTCCCGGCACCCCGACCGGCACCTCGCCCGACGCCCGGCCGGAAGCCCGGCCCGGAGCGAGACCAGACACCCGAACCGAAGGAGACCGGCCTTGATCGGCACCACCCACCGCACGGGGGAACTGAACTGGCTCCTCGACGAGTTGGTCCAGCGTGCCCCCGAGGTCCGCTTCACCGTGATGCTCTCCGCCGACGGCCTGGCCATGGGCAGTTCGGCCGGTCTGGCCCGGGAGGACGGCGAGCACCTGGCGGCCGTCGCGGCCGGGTTCCACAGCCTCGCCAAGGGCGCCGGTCGGCACTTCGGTGCGGGTGAAGTCCGGCAGACCATGGTCGAGTTGGAGGGCGGGTATCTGCTGGTCGCGGCGGCCGGGGAGGGTACCTGCCTGGCCGTGTTCGCCACCGCGCGGGCCGATCTCGGGCTGGTCGCCTACGAGATGGCCAGACTGGTCCGCCGGGTCGGTGAGCACCTGAGCGCCATGCCCCGCACGGTGCGCGGCGGGTGAGCTCGGTGCCCCAGCCGGACCGCCCGCACCACCGGGCGGAGCACGCCTTCCACCCGTACCACCAGCGACATCCGGAGCACCCGCAGGTCGACCCCGACCGGCCGCCCCGGAACCCACTGGCCGCCGCCCACCGGGCCCACTGGTACGACGACGAGGCCGGGCCGCTGGTCCGCCCGTACACCATGACCAGGGGCCGGACCGGGAGCGGCGAGCAGCAGTTCGACCTGATCGCCGTGGTGGTGTCCGAACTGCCCGACCCGGCACTCGCACCGGGCGCGCCCGAGCTGCCGGTCGGTCCGGAGCAGGCGCAGATCCTCCGCCGGTGCCTGGGCACGCCGCTGTCCGTGGCCGAGCTCGCCGCCGACCTCGACCTGCCGGTGGGCGTCGTGCGGGTGCTGCTCGGCGATCTGCTGGCGGCCGGGCTCATCCGGGTCAACCGCCCCGTCCCGCCCGCCCTGCTCCCCGACGAACGCATCCTCCAGGAGGTCATCCATGGGCTCCGCGCACTCTGACCAGCCGTCCGGTCGTCACCACCCCGCCGGCCCGGGCCGCCCGATCAGCAGGTGGCCGTCCGCCCCGGTGGGTCCGGTGGACCAGTCCGACTCCGTGCTCGCGCTCAAGATCCTGGTGGCGGGCGGGTTCGGGGTCGGCAAGACGACGCTGGTCGGCGCGGTCAGCGAGATCCGCCCACTGCGCACCGAGGAGCGGCTCACCGAGGCCGGGCGCGGGGTGGACGACCTGGACGGTGTGGAGCGCAAGTCCAGCACCACGGTGGCGATGGACTTCGGCCGGATCACCATCCGCGAGGGCCTGGCCGTCTACCTGTTCGGAACCCCGGGGCAGGACCGGTTCTGGTTCCTCTGGGACGAGTTGGCCCAGGGGGCGCTCGGCGCGGTGGTGCTCGCCGACACCCGTCGGTTGACCGACTGCTTCCCGGCCGTGGACTTCTTCGAGCACCGCGGCATCCCCTTCGTCGTCGCGGTGAACCGGTTCGCCGGGACGCGCGAGTACGGCTCGGAGGAGGTCGCCCGCGCGCTGGACCTGGACTCCGGCACCCCGGTGCTGCTCTGCGACGCCCGGCAGCGCGCCTCCGGAAAGGAGGTGCTGATCAACCTGGTCGAGCACGCCGGTCGGGTGCACGCCGCCCGGTTGCTGGCGGAGGTCTCGCCGGCGGCGGCGGCCGGCGGCTGACGGACGGGGGACGGCGGCAGACGGACGACGGCGAGCAGATGACAGAGAACAGATGACAGCTGACGGATGACAGATTTTGAAATCTGTCATCCGTCAGCTGTCAGTGGTCACCCGCCTCCGTGACCGCTACCCGCTCAGCTGTGCCACTGGAAGACGACCTTGGTCCAGGTCGATCCGGGACAGTTGCCCCAGACGTCCCACGCCTCCGGGCGGGCGCCGATCCACAGGCCGACGGAGGAGGTGCCGTTCGCGCAGTAGGTGATGGTGCGCAGTCGGCCGGAGTAGACGTTGCAGTAACCCTCCCAGCGCCAGCCGTAGTTCGCCGTGATGACGCAGTGGTAGCCGGTGGCGGTGATGTGCGGCGAGGCCTCGGCCTCTCCGGGGGTGACGATCTGGTCGATGGTCGCCGCGGCGGCCGGCGTGGTGGTGGCCCCGAGCGTGCCCAGGGCGGCCGCGCCGGCCACCCCGAACGCGGCGATCTTCCTGGCGATGCAGCCTCGCATGATGGTGCTCCTCGTTCGGCGATTCCGATCGGGTGGAGTGCCCCGGCCGGCAACGGTGGTGGGGGAGGTGAACTCCCGCCCCCGTGCGGCCGATGACGAGTTGCACACGAATGACTGCGCAGAGTGAGAGGACGGCTTATGATGTGACCTGTGTCACAACATGTCCGGTAGGGGTGGGAAACGGCCCCAACTGGGCGTTCGGGGTGCCGATTTCCGGGGAGAACGGCATGGCGGAATGCAACGAGCGGTGTGCGGGCGGACCGCGCAAGGACTTCGGCCCGGGGCCGACGGAGCGCCAATCGGCGGACTTCAACCGGTTGTTCACCGAACTGCTGCCCAGACTCCAGCAGGCGGCCGCGATGCTCGCCGGGAGCCCGCTCGCCGCCGGTGACGTCGTCCACGACGCGTACCTGCGGATCGCCCGCAGCCCGGAGCGCTTCCTCAGCCACCCGCAGCCGTACGCCTACGTGTTCACCACGATGACGAACATCCTGCGTGACCAGTGGCGCCGGGAACGCCGGCGGGCGGCGCTGCGCGAGCTCCCGGAGTCGGCCGAGACCGCGGGGCACGGCCGCGCGGCGGCGTTCGGCCCGTCGCCCGGCGGGATGGCCGAGCTGCAGGCGCGCTGGGAGGTGGTCCGGCTGCTCGGCTTCCTGACCGTCAAGCAGGCCCGCGCCGTGGTGCTGGTGGACCTCGACGGCTACTCCGTCGACGAGGCCGCCGAGTTGCTCGGCCTGCACCGCAGTACCCTGGCCGTCACCCGCCGCCGCGCCCACGGCCGCCTGCGCGCCGTCCTGGAGCACGAGCGCCGTCATGACTCCTGAGGGCCCGACCCCCAGCCGGGGCCGAGCGCGGGGCCTGAACGCCGAGACCCCCAGCCGAGTCCCCCAGCCGAGTCCCCCAGCCGAGGCCGCCCGCCGAGGCCGCCCGCCGACGTGCCGTAGCGGCTCCGACGCACCGAGCCGACGGCAAGTCGGCTGATGCGCCACCCCGGCCCGTACGCTGAAAATCGTGATCACGTACGAGGACCACAGCGTCCGCGCCCTGGCCGAGGACGGTCGCTGGCCCGAGCTGCTCGCCGCCTACCGGCAGGGCCGGGCGGCCGCCGTCGTGCAGGCCGGTGAGCGGGCCGCGGCGGCCCTGACCGCGCCGCTCGGCCATCTGATCGCCTACGCGGCGCCGCCCGAGCTGGCCGTCCGGCTGTTCGACGCGGACGGCGGTGCGGGGACCTTCGCCGGGGTGGCGGACCACGACGCCGGTCCGCTGTGGGAGGTGCTGGCGACCCGCCACTCCTGGCTGCGGCTGGCTCCGCTGCTCGGTCCGGCCCCGGTGCGCCGCCTGGTGGCGCACACCCGGGTGCTGCTCGGCGAGGACCTCTCCTACGGTGCCGAGCCCGACCCCGACGGCGTGCCGCTGCGCCTGGAGCCCTGGGAGAAGGCGGGCTGGGACGAGGCCGCCCGGGTGCGCGAGTACCTGCCCGGTGGGGGAGCGCGCAGCGCGGTGCTGACCCTGCCGGCCAGCCGGGAGGGCCTGGGCCAGGTCGACCTGCCGCAGTCGACGGCCCGGCCGGGCGGTCAGCGGGTCACCCGGGGCCTGACGGAGCTGGCCGCGCTGGTGCCCTGGGCGGAGGTGGTCTGTGTCCGCGGTCCGGCCCCGTCGGCGGCCGCCGTGCTGGCCCGGGCCCGGCGCGTGGTCGGCGGGTTCCTGCCGTTCGCGCTCGCCTACCCGGCGCTCGTGCAGGCCGCTGCGGTGGGCCGGACGCACGGTGGCGCGCACGGGCGGCTGAGGCTCTGGCGGGCGCTGGGCGCGATGGCCGGGGCGGATGGGCCGAACCGCCGCGAGGTGGACGCCCTGGTGGCCCGGATGCGCTGCTTCACCTGGCAGGAGCCGGCCGCTGGGCTGCGGCACCTGCACGTGGCGCTGGAGGATCCGGCCAGCGGGGTGGCCTGGGCGGTCAGCGGCTCGCAGGAGTTCTGACCGGCGTTGTGCAGGAGTTCTGACCGGGGTTCCGGCGGAAGTCCTGACCGGAGGCCTGTCAGGTGTTCCGAGCGCATCCGCGAGCGCCGACCCGGCGCGGGCGGCGCCGGGAACGGGAGGCCCCCGGCCCGGCGCCGTTTCCGGGGGATGGTGGGTGGCGCCGGACCGGGGGAGTCGTGGGAGCGCTCAGACGGTGGCCGCCGTAGTGCCCGCCGTCGTGCCCGCCGTCGCGGGCGCTGCGGGGACGGCCTCCGGCTCGGGGGCGGCGCCGCCGTGGCCGTCGACCAGGGTCAGCTCGTCGAACGGCAGCTCGCCGTCCAGGACGAGGCGGGCGCGCTCGGCGTCCAGTTCGCCGGTCCAGTGCCCGATCAGCACGGTCGCGACGGCGTTGCCCGCGAAGTTGGTGAGGGCGCGGGCCTCCGACATGAACCGGTCGATGCCGACGATCAGGCCGACCCCGTCCACCAGCGCGGGCTTGTGCGACTGCAGTCCGCCCGCGAGGGTGGCCAGCCCGGCGCCGGTGACCCCGGCCGCGCCCTTGCTGGCGATCACCATGAAGACCAGGAGCGAGAGCTGCTCGCCGATCGACATCGGCTTGTCCATCGCCTCGGAGATGAAGATCGAGGACATGGTGAGGTAGATCGCGGTGCCGTCGAGGTTGAAGCTGTAGCCGGTCGGCACGGTGATGCCGACGACCGGGCGGCTGACGCCCAGGTGCTCCATCTTGGCGATCAGGCGGGGCAGCGCGCTCTCGGAGGAGGAGGTCGAGAGGATCAGCAGGAACTCGCGACCGAGGTACTTGAGCAGCGCGAACACGTTGACCCCGGCGACCAGGCGCAGCAGGGCCCCGAGCACCACGACGACGAACAGCGCGCAGGTGACGTAGAAGCCGATCATGATCACTGCGAGGCTCTTCAGCGCGTCGACGCCGGTCGCCCCGACCACCGCCGCCATCGCCCCGAAGGCGCCGATCGGCGCGACCCACATGATCATCGACATGATCCGGAACACCAGCCGCTGCAGGTGCTCGACGCCGCGCAGCACCGGGGCGCCGACCGGTCCCAGCGCCTGCAGGGCGAAGCCGGCCAGCAGCGCGACCAGCAGGGTCTGCAGCACCTTGCCCTGGGTGAGGGCCGAGAACAGGGTGTCGGGGATCATCCCGAGCAGGAAGTCGGTGGTCGACTGGGCGCCGCCGGCGGTCGCCTGGGCGTGGCCGGACTTGGCGAGTGCGGCGGTCAGGTGCAGGCCGCCGCCGGGCTCCAGCAGGTTGCCGACGACCATGCCGATGGCCAGGGCGACGGTCGACATGGCGAGGAAGTAGCCGATGGCGAGGCCGCCGACCTTGCCGACCTTCGCCGCCTTGGTGACCGAGCCGATGCCCAGCACGATGGTGCAGAAGATCACGGGGCTGATCATCATCTTGATCAGGTTGACGAACCCGGTGCCGATCGGCTTCAACCCGACGGCGAAGCCGGGGGCGGCCAGCCCGACCACCACGCCCGCGACCACCGCGGCGATCACGGCGAGGTAGAGGTAGTGGGTCCGGTCCTTGCGTCTGGGTCCCCCCGCCGTGGCGGTCTCGGTGGTCGACATCTGCGGCTCCTTCGCCCTGCAGTCCTGGCGGCCCCGGGTGGTGGGCCGATCCGACTATGAGGTCCGGGAGTGACGGAGGTCACGTTTGCGTTCATAGAGTTCACGGCGGGGCGGGAACGGCCCGGGGCGCCCGGGGCCCTGGGGTGCGCGGGGCCGTGGTGCACACTGGCAGGCATGTCCGTGAGCACCGCCCCCACCCGCTCGCGTCGCCGCTGGCTCCCGCTGCCGCGCCGGCTGGTCCGCAGCCTGGCCGGGCAGCTGTTCGTCGTCCAGGTGGTCATCGTCGCCGCCGTGGTGGCGGGCGGCGCGGTGCTGGCGTACCTGTTCACCGCCGAGCGCACCGAGGACGCGGCCCGCCGTGAGGTCACCTCGGTCGCCCACGCCGTCGCCGACTCCCCGTCCGTCCGCTCCGCTGTCGCCGGACCGGATCCGACCGCGGTGCTCCAGCCGTACGTCGAGCAGGTGCGCCAGGACGTCCGGGTCTCCTTCATCACCGTCATGGACACCGACGGGGTGCGCTGGACCCACCCGCTGCCCGAGCAGATCGGCAAGCCCTACCTCGGGCACATCGACTGGGCGCTGGCCGGGCAGACCCGCAGCGAGACCTACACCGGCACGCTCGGCCCGTCCGTCCGGGTGGTCACCCCGGTGTGGGACGACCAGCACCGGGTGGTCGCGCTGGTCAGCGTGGGGCTGACGCTGGAGTCGATCTCCGCGCAGCTGAGCGGACCGCTGCTCGCCCTGGTCGGGGTCGCGGTGGCCGCGCTGGCGCTCGGCGGGGTCGGCACCTATCTCGCCAACTCCCGGCTGCGGCGGCACACTCACGGCATGCGACCGGACGAGCTCAGCCACCTCTACGAGTACCATCAGGCGACCCTGCGCTCGGTGCGGGAGGGGCTGATCCTGCTCGACCGGGCGCACCGGGTGGTGCTGTGCAACGATGCAGCCCGTGAACTGCTCGGACTGGAAGGCGAGTTGGACGGTCGCCCGGTGGCGGAGCTGGGGCTGCCGGAGGCACTGGTGACCGCCGTGCTCGGCGAGGAGCCGGTCCGGGACGAGGTGCACCTGACCGCCGAGCGGGTCGTGGTGCTCAACACCTCCACCATCGGCACCGGTCTCGGCCGGGTGGTGACCCTCCGCGACCACACCGAACTGCAGTCGCTGAGCGGAGAGTTGGACTCCGTACGCGGCTTCACCGAGGCGCTCGGGGCGCAGGCGCACGAGGCCGCCAACCGGCTGCACGCCGTCGTCTCGCTGATCGAACTCGGGCGCCACGAACAGGCGGTGGAGTTCGCGACCGCCGAACTCGCCCTCGCCCAGCAGCTCACCGACCGGGTGGTCGCCGCGGTCGGCGAGCCGGTGCTGGCCGCGCTGCTGCTCGGCAAGGCGGCCCAGGCGGCCGAACGGGGCGTGGAGTTGACCCTCACCGAGGACAGTCGGATCGACGACGGGGTGCTCCCGCCCGGGCTCTCCGCGCGGGACCTGATCACCGTCCTCGGCAACCTGATCGACAACGCCGTGGACGCCGCGATCGCCGGGGCCGCACACAGCCCGGGCGCACCGGAGGTCACCGTCACCGCGCGGATCGACGACGGCGCGGCCGGTGGCGCAGAGGCCGGCGCCGGCGGTACCGGCGGCGCACGCGGTGACGGCCGGGGAGGGGACGCCTGTCTGCTGCTGCGGGTCGCCGACACCGGTGCGGGCATCGACCCGGCCGCCGTCGAGGACGTGTTCCGGCGCGGCTGGAGCACCAAGCAGGACGGCCGCGGACACGGCCTGGGCCTGGCGCTGGTCGCCCAGGCCGCCCGGCGCAACGGCGGCACCGTCGAGGTCGGGCGCGAGCGCGGCGCGGTGCTCACCGTACGGCTGCCGCTGACCGGCGGCCGGGCACGGGAGCTCGACCAGGAAGGGGCCCCGGCGTGAGGGCCACCGGCGCCGAGGACGCCTCCGGCGGTGCCGCCCGGAGCGGGATCTCCGTCCTGGTCGTGGAGGACGACCCGGTGGCCGCCGCCGCGCACACCCTGTACGTCGAGCGCGAGCCCGGCTTCCGCGCGGTCGGCACCGTGCACAGCTGCGCCGACGCGCTGCGCTTCCTGGAGCGGGCCCGTGCCGCCGGGACGCCCGTCGACCTCACCCTGCTCGACCTCTACCTGCCGGACGGCCACGGCCTCCAGCTGTGCCGCACGCTGCGCGCGGCCGGGCACGCCACCGACGTCATCGCGGTCACCTCGGCCCGCGACCTCGCCATGGTGCGCCAGGCGGTCTCGGCGGGGGTCGTGCAGTACCTGCTGAAACCGTTCAGCGCGGCGGCGCTGCACGACCGGCTGGAGCGCTACGCCCGCTACCGGGACAGCCTCGGGCGTACCGGCGAGGCGACGGGGCAGGACGAGGTCGACCAGGCGCTCGCGCTGCTCCGCACGCCCGAGCGCAACTCACTGCCGAAGGGGCTGAGCGCGCCGACCCTGGACGCCGTGGCCTCGGTGCTGCGGGAGGCCTCGACCGGCCTGTCGGCGGCGGCCGCCGGCACCGCTGCCGGGGTGTCCCGGATCACCGCGCGGCGGTACCTGGAGCACCTGGTGGACACCGGGAGGGCGGTGCGCGAGCCGCAGTACGGGAGTGTGGGGCGGCCGGAGCTCTGCTACCGCTGGAAGGGGCGCTGACGGCGGGGTGGTGACGTGGTGGTGACGGGCGGGCGGTGATGGCCGGGCAGTGGCGGCGGGGTGGTGGCGGTGGGGCGCGGATGCGGGAGGGGCGCTGCCCGTTACCTTTCGGCGCCCTCGTTCGTTGGACCGGGCGGGTGCGCCGCCGGCGCCGTCGGGGGAGGTTCACTCACTCGGGTGGTTCTGAATGCCCCGGCGGCATTCCGGCAGGTCACGGAAGATAAAGTTAGGCTTACCTAACTTCTTCTGGGGGTTCGCCTTGTCGCTCGCCGCCGTACCCGCCCAGGCCGCCTCCGGGGCCACCGCCGCCGCAGCCCCGCCCTCCGGCGAGGCGATCCTGCGCCGCCAGCGCGTCCGCGAGTCCGCCGCCCGGACGTACGCCCGGTCCTTCCCGATCGTCCCGGTGCGGGCCCACGGCATGACCGTCGAGGGCGCCGACGGTCGCCGCTACCTGGACTGCCTCTCCGGTGCCGGGACGCTCGCCCTCGGGCACAACCACCCGGTGGTGCTGGAGGCGATCCGCCGCACCCTCGACAGCGGCGCCCCACTGCACCTGCTCGACCTGGCCACCGCCGAGAAGGACGACTTCACCAGCGCGCTGTTCGAGAGCCTGCCCCCCGAGTTCGCCTCCCGGGCCCGGGTGCACTTCTGCGGACCGGCCGGGACGGACGCCGTCGAAGCCGCCCTCAAGCTGATGCAGACCGCCACCGGTCGCTCCGGCGCCCTCGCCTTCACCGGCGCCTACCACGGCATGACGGCCGGCGCCCTCGCGCTCACCGGCAACGTCGCCGTCAAGGAACCGCTGCCCGGCGGCGGCGAGGTCGTCCGGCTGCCCTACCCGTACGGCTACCGCTGCCCGTTCGGGGTCGGCGGCGAGGCGGGCGCCGAACTCGGCGCCACCTACGTCGAGCGGCTGCTGGACGATCCCTCCGGCGGCGTGGTGCCGCCCGCCGCGATGATCCTGGAGGCCGTTCAGGGCGAGGGCGGGGTGGTGCCCGCCCCCGACGGCTGGCTGCGCGAGATGCGCCGGATCACCGCCGAGCGCGGCATCCCGCTGATCGTGGACGAGGTGCAGACCGGAGTCGGACGCACCGGCGCGATGTGGGCCGTCGAGCACAGCGGCATCGTCCCGGACGCGATGGTGCTCTCCAAGGCCATCGGCGGCAGCCTGCCGCTCGCCGTGGTCGTCTACCGCGAGGACTACGACGGCTGGCGGCCCGGCGCCCACACCGGCACCTTCCGCGGCAACACCCTCGCGATGGCCGCCGGCGCCGCCACCCTGCGGTACGTCGCCGCGCACGGACTGGCCGAGCGGGCCGCCGTGGCGGGCGAGCGGATCACCTCCCGGCTGCGCGAACTCGCCGCCGAACTGCCCGCGATCGGCGACGTGCGCGGGCGCGGGCTGATGATCGGGGTCGAACTGGTCGACCCCGACGCCGCCCCCGACGCCTGCGGCGCCCGCCCGGCCGATCCGGCGCTCGCCGTACGGGTCCGCGAGGCCTGCCTGGCGCGCGGGCTGATCGTCGAACTCGGCGGGCGGCACGACGCGGTGCTGCGGCTGCTGCCGCCGCTGACCATCAGCGACGAGCAGGTCGCGGCCGTGCTGGAACGGCTGGCGGAGGCGATCGCGGCGGCCTCGTCGGACCGGACCACTTCCCACGCCCACGCCCACGCCCACGCCACGGCTCCGGCTCCGGGTCCGGATTCGGGTCCGGCTTCGACGGCGGGGGGTGGGGCGTGACCGGCACCGACTCCGGGGCGGTACCGCCCGAACTGCCCGGCGAGGGCGGCGACCTGGACGCCCTCGCGGGCGGCGCGGCCGGGCCCGGCGCCCTCGGCCCGCTGCTGGCCACCGTCCTCGACGCCCTCGACACCGGCACCGCGCTGCGCTCCGGGCCACTGCCCGCCGGCAGCCCGGCCGAGATCGCCGCCCTGGTCGCGGACGGCCTCTCCGGTGCCGGCGGACGCGGGGCGCTCGCCCGGCTCACCGAACTGCTCGCCTACGGCGCCGCCGACCCCGCCGACCCGGCCTGCGCCGCCCACCTGCACTGCCCGCCGCTCGCCGTCGCGGCCGCCGCCGACCTCGCGGTCAGCGTGCTCAACCCCTCCCAGGACTCCTGGGACCAGGCCCCCGCCGCGACCGCCCTGGAAACCGCCCTGCTCGCCGAACTCGCCACCCTGGTCGGCTACGACCCGCGCCGCGCGGCCGGGGTGCTCACCTCCGGCGGCACCGAGTCCAACCTGATGGGCCTGATGCTGGCACGGGACCAGAAGCTCGACGGCATCGTCGAACTGGACGGCATCCCGGCCGGCGCCCGGCCCTGCATCCTCGCCTCCGAAGCCGCCCACTTCTCCGTCCAGCGCGCGGCCGCCCTGCTCGGACTCGGCGAACGCTCCGTCCTCGCCGTCCCCGTCGACCGCCGACTGCGCATGCCCCCGGAGGAGTTGGAACGCTCCCTGGCCGAGGCCAGCTGGGCCGGACGCACCCCGATCGCCGTTGTCGCCACCGCCGGCACCACCGACACCGGCGCCATCGACCCGCTGCACGCCGCCGCCGACCTGGCCGGCCGCTACGGTGCCTGGCTGCACGTCGACGCCGCGTACGGCGGCGGCGCGCTGCTCTCCGACCGGCTCGCCCCACTGCTCGACGGCATCGCCCGCGCCGACTCGGTCTCCCTGGACTGGCACAAGCTCGGCTGGCAGCCCGCGGCCGCCGGGGTCTTCCTGGTCCGCCGGGCCGAGACGTACGTCTCGCTGGCCCGGCGCGCCGAGTACCTCAACCCCGTGGACGACGAGCGGGCCGGCTACCCCAGCCTGCTCGGCCGCTCGCTGCGCACCACCCGGCGGGCCGACGCCTTCAAGCTCGCCGTCACGCTGCGCACCCTCGGCCGGGAAGGGCTCGGCCGGCTCGTGGACGCCTGCCACGACCTGGCACTGGCGGCCGCGGACGCCGTCCGGGCCGAACCCTCGCTCGAACTGCACGCCGAGCCCGTCCTCACCGCGCTGCTGTTCCGCTACCGGCCGCCCGGGATGACGGACGAGACCGCCGTGGACGAGTTGAACGGGCAGCTGCGCCGGCTGCTGCTGCGCACCGGGCGGGCGGTGGTCGGGCGGACCGAGCTGCCGGGGGACGGGCCCGGGCGGGTGCGGCTGAAACTCACGCTGCTCAACCCGCACACGACGGCGGGCGAGGTGGGGGCACTGCTGCGGGAGGTGGTCGGCGCGGGGCGCAAGGTCGCCGGGGAGCGGGCGGGGTAGCGGCGCCCCCCGCCCCGGGCGGGCAGGCGCCGCGGCCCGGGCGGGCAGATGCCGGTGCCCGGGCGGGGGGGGTCGGTGGACGGCTCCGGTGCGGTCAGCCGTTCAGCAGGATGCCGCGGGTGAGTTCCCAGGTGTCGGGGTCGGCGGCGACCAGCAGGCCGTCCTCGCAGCCGGGGGCCTCGGGGCGGTACGGGGCGCCGTCCATGCGGGCCGCGACGCCGCCGGCCTCGGAGAGCAGCAGCGAACCCGGGGCGTGGTCCCAGGGGAGGGTCCGCCAGTAGAAGATGAAGTCGGTCCGGCCCTCGACGACGTCGGGGTACTCCATCCCGGCGGCGCTGCGGCCGGGGGAGAGCTCGCCGAAGGCCGCGCAGTGGGACTCCAGGCGGTGGCGGTCGGCCGGGTCGAGGAAGCGGCTCTTCAGGATGCCGGTCAGCTTCCCGGCGTCGGCGGGCGCGGGGCGGCGGGTGAGGCGTTCGCCGTCCCGCCAGGCACCGGAGCCCAGTTCGGCGCGGTAGGCGGTCGCGGTGGCGGGCTGCCAGATCCACGAGGCGACGGTCAGGCCGCTGCGGACCAGCGAGCACATCACGGCGTAGTCGGGGCGGCCCGCGACGAAGTTGGCGGTGCCGTCCACCGGGTCGACCAGCCAGACGGCTGGCTCGTCGTGGATGGCCAGGGCGAGCGACGGGTCGGCGGCCACCGCCTCCTCGCCGACCACCGGGACGGGCAGCAGTTCGTGCAGGCGGCGGGCGATGATCGCCTCGGCCTCGCGGTCGGCGACGGTCACGACCTCGCCGGGCGCCTTCTCCATCACCTCGCCGGCGGTCAGCGCCCGGAAGCGCGGCTCCACCGCCTCGGCCGACGCCTCGGCGAGTATCTCCGCCACCTTGTCCATCAGCACGTTCGCGCTCCCTTCGCCGGTTACCACTCTCGCACGACTGGGTGGAGGGGGTGTCGGCCGGCCGGTGACGGCTGACGGAGAACAGGGAACAGGGAACAGATGACGGCTGACAGATAACAGATTTCGAAATCTGTCATCTGTTATCTGTCAGTCGTTCGCCGTCCGCCGGTTCCCCGGCAGCTCGCCGCCAACCGCCAGCCGCCAGCCGGCCTCCGGCCAGTTGCCCTCGGTCGGCCGCCGGTCAGTCGCCCAGGTAGTGGAACCCGGGTCGCGGGTGCATCAGGAACTCGTGGTGCGAGATGTTCCACCCGTACGCGCCCGCCATCGCGAACAGCACCCGGTCCGCCGTCCGCAGGCCCGCCGCGCCGTCCGCCGCCCGGGCCAGGACGTCCTTCGGGGTGCACAGCTGCCCGGCCAGGGTGGCCCGGCCGGTGGTGACGGCGGGGCGCGGCCAGGGGTGCGGCCAGGCGTCCACCGGGAGCACCGCGAAGGGCTGGGAGTGCCCGCGGGTGGCCGGAGTGCGCAGGTGGTGGGTGCCGCCGCGGACCACCGCGAAGTCCTCGCCGTGGCTGCGCTTCACGTCCAGCACCTCGGTCGCGTACCAGCCGCAGTAGGCGGTCAGTGCCCGCCCTGGCTCGATCCGCAGGGTCAGCCCGGGGTGGGCGTCGAGCAGCTTGGCCAGGCCCTCGCCGAAGGTCGTCCAGTCGAAGCGCCGCGCCGGGTCGTCGTAGTCCACCGCCATCCCGCCGCCGACGTTGACCTCGGCGAGCGGGAAGCCGTGCCGCTCGGCCAGTTCGGCCGACCAGGTGACGATCTGCTCGGCGACCGCCAACTGCTCGTCCGGCGCCAGCCCGCTGGCCAGGTGGGCGTGCACCCCGCGCAGCCGCAGCCGGTGCCCGAGCGGGCCGCCGTCGGTGAGCAGCCGGACGCACTCCTCGGCCCGGTCGGGGTCGAGCCCGAACGGGGTCGGTCGGCCGCCCATCGCCAGCGGCACCGCGTCCAGGGCGTCGGTGACCACCGGCAGGTTCACCCGCAGCAGGACGTCAACGACCGCTGCCGGGCGCTCCGCCAGTACGGCGGCGAGCCGGTGCAGTTCCTGCTCGCTCTCGACGTGCCAGCGGTGCACTCCGGCGTCCACGGCGGCGAGGATCTCGGCGGGGGTCTTGCCCGGCCCGCCGAAGGCCAGCGGCGCGTCCGGGACGGCGGCCCGTACGTGCGCCAACTCCCCGCCGCTGGAGACCTCGTAGCCGTCGACGGCGTCGCGCAGCGCGGTCAGCAGCGGGGCGTCCGGGTTGGCCTTGGCGGCGTAGTACAGCTCGACCCGTTCGGGCAGGGCGGCCCGGACGGCGGCGGCGTGCTCCCGCAGGGCGGCCAGGTCGTAGACGTAGGCGGGCAGTTGGTCGGGTGCGAGGGAGGCGACGTGGCGGTGGACGGTGTCGGTCACCGGGGCGCCAGTGGTCGGGGCGTCCGTGGTCGGGGTGCCGGTGGTCGGGGTGTGGCTCATCGGACGGCGCTCCCGGTCGGAAGGTGGGTGGTCATGCGGGCGGCCTCGGCGAGCACCGAGCCGGCCAGCGGGGAGGGCAGCCGGACGTACCCGGCCTCCCGGTCGGCCTTGCGCTCCCAGCGGGTGAGCAGGTTGGCCTTGGCGGGCAGCGGGACGCCGGCCAGCAGTGCCCGCAGCCGCGGCGGGCGACCGTGGGCGGCCGCGTACTCCTCCAGGGCGTCCCGGACGGCCTGCCAGAGCGCACCCTCCGACTCGGGGTGGCGGTCGGCGAGGGCGGCGAGCAGTTCGGCGACGTGGTTGACCAGCAGGCAGTAGACCACCCGGTCCCAGCCGCGCTCGGCGTCGTACGTCATCGGGCCGGCCACCTCGGGCGGCAGGGCGGCGAGCAGTCCGGCGTTCTGCTCGGGGACGAGCTTGGTGCCCTCCAGGTCACGGAAGAGCACCTGGGCCGGCCGGCCGTCCGCGTCCACGCCGATCAGCACGTTCTGCAGGTGCGGCTCCAGCACCACGCCGTGGTCGAAGTAGGCCGCCAGCACCGGCGGGAGGAGCAGCCGCAGGTAGTCGCGCCACCAGTCGAGGGCGGCCGCTCCGCCCGAACTCCCCTCCAGTAGACGGGAGATGTGGGCCGAGCTGGTCGGGTGCTCGTCGGCGACGGCGCCGGCGAGCAGCGGGGTGACACCGGGCCGCAGCAGACCGCCGAAGCCGTCGCGCAGGATCAGGCCGAAGCCCTCGAACAGGGCCCGGTCGGGGTGGCCGTCGGCGCCCGGGAGGGCGAGGGTGCGGAAGGCGGGTTCGCGCAGCATCGCCGCGTCCGGGAAGCGCCCGGCCAGGTCGGTCAGCACCGGGTCCAGCAGGCGGGTGAGCCGGACGGCGCCGGAGAGCTCGTAGGCGGCGTTCTTCCGCAGGCAGTTGGTGATGCGGACGTTGAGGCTGAACTTGAGGAAGGCGTCCGCGCCGTACAGGGTGCGCACCGAGGCGGTGGCGGCGAAGCGCTCGCCGCGCGGGCCGAGGTCCAGGACGTCACCGCGGGTCAGAGCCGCGCGCAACAGCGGGTGGTCGCCGACCAGTTGGTACTGCCAGGGGTGGGCGGGCAGCAGCCGGTAGCCGTCGGGCACCTCGCCGAGGCCGTCCAGGACGGCGCTCGCCCCCGGGGTGACGGACTCCTCGGCCAGCAGCTCGGCGCGTACGGCCAGGTGGCGCAGCGGGAAGGCCGCGCGGGACTCGGGCACGTAATGGCGCCAGTCGCCCCGGGCAGCGGAGCGGGACTTGGGGGCCGGGTGGAAGCGGTGGCCGAACAGCAGGGCCTGCTCGGACTCCAGGTAGCGGTCCGCCCCGGCGGCCGGCCGGTCGGCCAGGCCCGCGCCGACGCCCTGGTGGCTGGAGGCCACCTGGTCGAGGAATTCCTCGTTCACCGTGCCGGTGCGCAGCTCCAGCTCGTCCTGGGCGTACCCGGCGAGCTCGCGCCAGCCCAACTCGCGCCATCCGTCGGGGGTTTCCTCGTGTACGGGGCCGGTGAACCGGTGCGCCCCGAGCAGCGAGGTGCGACGCAGGGCGACCCGCAGCAGGGTGCCGCGGCGGGGCAGGCGCAGTAGCAGGTGCCCGTCGTCGACGGCGGTCTGGTGCTCGGGGGCGGACACCTCGCGCAGCAGGCAGTTGAGCAGGGTGTGTGCCACCGCCTCGTCCGCGCCGGGCAGTTCGGCGGGGTCCGTGGTCGACGGTGTGGCGGGGAGGGTGGTGGGCCGGGCGGTCATCGGGAACTCCTACGGGTCAGGAGGGCGAGCAGGGCGGCGGCCAGTGCGGCGACGGTGCCGGTGACGACCGGGGCGGCCGGTCCGCCGCTGCCGTTGGCGAGCGCGGCGGCCAGTCCGGCGGCGACGGCGCCGCACTTGGAGACGGTTTCGCGGGTGCCGAACATCCGGCCCGGCGCGCGGCCGCGGGCGGCTTCGGCGGCGAGGACGGCGAGGCAGACCAGGCCGAAGGTCATGCCGAGTCCGAGCACTGCCCGGGTGAGGGCGAAGGTGAGCAGCGAGTGGGCCGGGGCGTGGCCGGCCAGTCCGACGGCCACCAGGGCGAAGCCCAGGGCCAGTCCGCTGCGCGGGCGCGCCTCGACGGCGGCGTGCACCCGGCCGGCACCGACCAGGTAGACCAGGTGCGGCAGCGCGAACAGCAGGCCCGCGAGGGTGCCGCCGGCCCCCGGCAGCCGCTGCTGGACCAGGGTGATCAGGTACGGGAAGGAGATGATGGTGGCGAAGACGAAGGCGAACTCGAAGGTGTAGAGCAGCCGGAGCGAGCCGGGCCGGTCGGCCGGGGCGGCCGGGGCGCTCGTGCCGGCGTCGCGGCCCGCCGGGGCGAGGGTCGGACGGACCGGCTCCGGCAGGGAGTTGAGCAGCGTCGCGGCGGTCAGCGGCAGTACCGCCATCACCAGGTACTGCCGGTGCGGGTCGATCCACGGCGACAGTACGCCGACCAGGATCGGCGCCGCGACCAGGGCCGCCCGGGCGCTGCCCTGCATCAGGGTCAGCGCCTTGGACAGCCGGGAGCCGTCCAGGGCTGCGGCGAGGTAGCCGTTGGTGGCGGAGAAGGTGCCGCCGAGGAAGCCCTGGAGCACCAGCGCGACGGTGAACGCGGGCAGGCTGTCGGCGGCCCCGGCGAGCAGGAAGGAGACCGCGAGGCCGAGTTGGGCGCGCAGCAGCAGCCGTTTCTGGCCGAAGCGGTCGGCCAGCCGGCCCCACAGCGGAGCACCGAGGGCGGTGAAGACGGTGGGCACGACGTACAGCAGACCGGCCCAGTGGCCGCTGTGGTCGCCGAGGGTGGGGAGGATCTCGGTCAGGTACGGCGGCAGGCCGAGGGCGGCGAAGGAGGCGACGAAGTAGCAGGCCGCCACCGCGTGCACCTGGCGCCGGTCCAGCCCCGCGGTCCCGGTCGGCCGCGACAGGGGTTCGACGGTCGTCACGAACGGTCCTCGGGCAGGAGGTAGTTGGGGCCGTCGGTGTAGTGCTTGTTGATGTCCGCGGCGCCGCTGCGCTCCTTGCTGAGCAGCGTCCCGGCGCTCACCATGGCCTTGACCGGCAGGCGTTCGGCGTCCAGCAGATCGGCGCGAAGCGGTTGTCCGGCCGGGCCCAGTCGGTCGACCGCCTCGGAGAGGACGGTGCGCAGCAGCTCCAGGCTCCGCGCCAGCGGCATCCGGCCGTGCGCGGCCAGGCCGAAGGCGAGCGAGGCGGTGCACAGGTGGCCGGTGATGGTGGTGAACAGGTCGGTGAGTGCGCGGTCCTGCTCGCCGATGATCCTCGGGTCGCGGAACTCGGCCACCAGAGCGGCCAGTTCGCGGACCGGGGAGCGGCCCGCCCGGGTGGTGTTGACCCGGGGGCCGTCGTTGTCCTTGTAGAGCAGCCGCAGGCCGGTGCCGTCGAGGACCAGCGAGGTGTTCTGCTGGTGCGACTCCAGGGCGATGCCGTGGCCGAACAGGGTGGTCTGCCAGTCGACCAGCAGCCGCAGCAGTTCCTCGTACAGCGCCGGGACAGAGCCGTGGTGGAAGCGGTCGGCCAGGTGGTCGATCACCAGCCGGCCGTCGGGCGCCTCGGCGAGCAGGGCGGCCAGCGGGACGGTGACGGCGTCGTCCAGGCCGTCCGGGTAGCGGCGCAGCAGGACGGCCAGCAGCTCGTCCTCGGCATGGGCGTAGTGCTGTTCGTCGGCGTGCAGGATTCGCCCGGCGAAGCGCGGTTCGTGGGCGGCCACGGCCTCCACCAGGCGCTGCCCGACCGCGCCGTTGACCAGGGTGACCGGCTTGATGGTGCGGCGGTTGCGCAGGCCCAGGGTCGCGGTGGCGAGCGGCAGTTTGAGGTGGCAGGACGGGTCGGCGGCCACGGCGACGGTGCGCATCGACAGCGTGGGGAGCACGTCGAGGTACGGCTCGGGGGCAAGCACCGCGCCAGGCACGATCCGCGCGAAGTCCTCGTCCGCGGTGAGCGGATGGACCGGGATGGTGGTGAACTCGCCCGGCACGCCGAGCTGTTCGGCACTCGGCCACCAGGAGGGCAGCGGGCCGCTGCCGTGTACGGTCAGCCGGCCGGTCGGGACGGCGAGCCAGCGCAGCGCGAAGCTCGGGTTGAACTCCGGTGCGTACGAGCGCAGTTGGGCCGCGCTCAGGCCGGAGCGGCCGCGCGCGGTCGGGTAGACCGGGTGGTCCAGGAAGGCGGCGAGGGTCTCGAAGCCGAGCGCGGAGCGCGGGCCGACCCAGCCGGCCACGTCCTTGCCGTAGCGCTCGGCGAGTTCGGCCTGCACCTCGGGCTGCACCCGGTCGTGCAGCTCCATGGTGGCGAGGGTCTGCCGGCACTCCTCGGCGAAGGCCAGGTGGCCGGGGCGGTCCAGCGGATCGGCCCGCTCCGCCAGCAGGGCCAGGACGGCGGTCAGTTCGGTGATCCGGGCGCCGTCGACCTCCAGCTCCGGCAGCCGGGCGGCGTGGTCGGCCTGGAAGCCGTCGGGGGCGACCGGCAGGGCGAGCGAACCGTCGCTCAGCCAGGGGCCGTCGGGGCGCTGCTCCAGGGTGCCGCGGGTGCGCAGGCCGAGCACGTCCTCGCGCAGCAGGGCGGACAGCACCCGCAGGGTGAGCTGCTCGGCGGGCGTCGAAGCGGTGGGGGCCGAAGCGGCGGGCGTCGAAGCGGCGGGGGCCGAAGCGGCGGGGGTCGACGCGGTGGGGACCGTGTCGGTGGGCGTCGAGGCGGCGGGGGCGGGATGATCGGCCGGGGTCATGAGGTGATCTCCCAGCGGTTGGCGGCGATGAACTCCGCGACCGCGCCGTCCACCGCGTCCTGGTCCGGGCCGACCGCCCAGACGATGCCCAGGTAGTCGCGGTTGGTGCGGTAGAGCTCGTGCCGGGCGCCGAGCTCGCGCACCGGCAGGTAGGACAGCGTGATCCCGTCGGCCCGTCGCTCGAAGTGCGGTCCGGGGGCGGCGGTCAGGGTGCCGGCCTGCTCGGCGCAGACCCGCTCGTGGCGGGCCCGCTGGTCGCCGCGGGCGCCGAGGTCGGCGGGCAGCTCCTCGCCGAGGTGGGCGCGCAGCACCAGCTCGAAGTAGGGGATTCCGAGGATCTCGGCGAGCATCAGGTCGCACTGGTCGCCGATGGCGCGGTAGTTGACCTCGATGATGCGGGCGCGGCCATCCGGCTGGAGGACGAACTCGGTGTGGCAGGCGCCGAGTCCGACCCCGAGGGCGTCGAGCTGGGCGAGTACCTGCTCGACCACCGGCCGGGGGTGCGCCGGGGTGAAGGTCAGCACCTCTTCGATGAAGTCCGGCGGCGGGGAGAGGCGGGTGCGGAAGCCGCCGAGGACGCGCCTGGTCCGGCCGTCGCCCAGGGTCTCCAGGGTGCACAGCTCGCCGGCCAGGAACTCTTCGACCACCAGGGTGGCGCCGGGGCGGCGCTGCTGGATCTCCTCGACCCGCAGGGCGAGTTCGGCGGCGTCGGCGACCAGGGTGACGTCCTCGCTGGCGACGCCCTCGCGCGGCTTGACGATGCACGGGAACGAGGGGGTGAGGCCGCTCGGGTCCTGCCCGGGCGCCAGCTCGGCGGACTCCACCGCGTCCAGGCCGCGGTCGGCGAGGTGGCGGCGCAGCTCGCCCTTGTTCTTGGCCCGCAGGGCGGCCTTCCAGTCCTTGCCCGCCAGGCCGAAGTACTCGGCGACCAGGGCGGTCTGGGTCTGCAGGTGGTCGCTGTTGCTGAACACCGCGGCCGGGGTGTGGTGCTGGGATATCAGGCCGATGACCTCGCGGAAGTCCTGGACGTCGCACTCCACCACCTCGCAGGCGAACTCCGCTCTGGCGTAAGCGCGTTGGTGGGCCTCGGCGTGGTCGGTGAGGACGGTGACGTCGAGTCCGAGCCGGGCGGCGGCGGGCAGGAAGCCGCGGGTGACCGAGTCGGTGGGGTTGAGGGCGAGCAGGTAGAGCCGCATGGGGAGGGTCCTCGGAGCGTGGATGGCAGACGAAGGACGGCGAACAGATGACAGAGTTCGAAATCTGTTATCTGTTATCTGTCGTCTGAAAGATGAACTCTGAAAGTTGAATTCTGAAATCTGTTCGCCGTCAGCTGTTCGTGGGGCGACGGCTACTTGGGCGCGTCCACGCCCGCCGCCTTGGCGATGTCGACGAGCATCGCGTCCGCGGCCTGGACGCCGATGCCGGACATCCAGGTCTCGTCCGGCACGGTGAAGACCTTGTTGTTCTTGACGGCGTTCAGGCCCTTCCAGACCGGGGTCTGCTGGACCTCGCTCTCCTTGGTCTTGGACGGGTCGTCAGCAGTGGTGACGAACACCAGGTCGGCATCGGCCTGGCTGACCTGCTCGGCGCTGACCTCGATGATGTTCTTGTCCACGTCCTGCGGGGCCGGGCGGGTCAGGCCGACGTCCTTGAGCACCACGCCGCTGTAGGAGGCCTTCGCGTACAGGCGGGTCGGGCCGGCCACGAAGCGGACCACCGAGGCGGTGGGCATCGTCCCGTTGTACTTGGCCTTGATCGCCTCGCCCAGCTTGTGGGCCCGCTCCTCGTAGTCGGCCAGCGCCTTCTTCGCCTCGTCCTCCTTGCCGAGGGCCTGGGCGTACAGCGCCAGGTTCTCCTTCCACGGGAAGCCGGTGGTCTCGGCCAGCACGGTCGGCGCGATCGCGTTCAGCTGGTCGTACACCTTGGCGTGCCGGACCTTGGAGGAGAGGATCAGGTCCGGCTTGAGGGAGGCGATCAGCTCCAGGTTCGGCTCGTTCATCGGGCCGACGTCCTTGGTGTCCTTGATCTTGTCCTTGAGGTAGTTCGGGAACCCGCCCTCGGTCTTCATGTGCGGGGACACCGCGCCGACCGGAGTGATGCCGAGCAGCGTGACGTCGTCCAGCTCGCCGCTGTCCAGCACCACGACGCGCTTGGGCTGGGACTTGAGCTGGGCGGTCCCGGCGGCGTGCTTGACGGTGCGGGGGAACCCGGCGGCGGTGCCGGCCGAGGCGGCGGCGGAGCCGGAGTCACCGCCGGACTTGGCGCCGTCCCCGTTGCTGCCGCAGGCGGCGAGGAACGTGGCGGACAGCGTGACGGCGAGGACGGCGACGGGGAGTCGGCGGTTCATCGGAGTTCCTTGGATCGGGTCGAACGGGGAGACGGAAGAGGAGGGAAGGGGGTGGGGTGGGGTCAGACGGCGGTGGGAGCGGCGGGCGCGGCGGCGGCGGCGCGAACCCGGGCCCGCGGCACGACCAGCGGAGTGCCGGTCTCCGGGTCGGGCACCACCCGGCACGGCACGCCGAAGACGGCCTCGACCAGGTCGGCCGTCAGGACCTCGGCGGGCGGACCGGCCGCGGCGAGCCGCCCGTCCTTGAGCACCACCAGGTGGTCGGCGTACCGCGCGGCCTGCCCGAGGTCGTGCAGCACCATGACGACGGTGCGTCCGGCCTCGGCGTGCAGGTCGGCGACCAGGTCGAGCACGTCGAGCTGGTGCCGCAGGTCGAGGAAGGTGGTCGGCTCGTCGAGCAGCAGCAGGTCGGTCTCCTGGGCGAGCGCGAGCGCGATCCAGACCCGCTGGCGCTGCCCGCCGGAGAGCCGGTCGACCTGCCGGTCGCGCAGCTCGGCGGTCCCGGTGCGCTCCAGCGCCTCCTCGACCGCCGCCTGGTCGGCCTTGGACCACGGGCTGAGCATCCGCTGGTGCGGGTAGCGTCCGAGCCGGACCAGCGCCTCGACGGTGACCGCCTCCGGTGTGACGGGCTGCTGCGGCAGCAGGCCCATCCGCTTGGCGAGGGTGCGGGCCGGCATCCGGTGGATGTCGGCGCCGTCCAGGGTGACCGTGCCGGCGGCCGGGTCGAGCAGTCGGACGAGGCCGCGCAGCAGGGTCGACTTGCCGCAGGCGTTCGGTCCGACGATCGCGGTGACGGCGCCGCCGGGCAGTTCGAGGTCGAGGTCGTCGACGATGGTCCGGTCGCCGTAGCGCAGTCCGAGGCCTCGGGCGGCGAGCCGGTTGGCGGTCGAGGGGGCCGGGAGGGAGGTCATCAGCTGCTCCTCTGGGGAAGCCGGCCCTGGCGGATCATCAGCACCAGGAGCCAGGGCGCGCCGAGGGTGGCGGTGACGGCACCGACCGGCAGGCCGTGGACGGGGATCACGTGCAGCACGAGGAGGTCGGCCGCGAGCAGCAGCACGGCGCCGGTGAGCGCGGTGAGGCCGAGGGTGCCGGGGGTGGGCGGCCCGGCGAGCAGCCGGACCAGGTGGGGGACGGCGAGGGCGACGAAGGCGACCGGTCCGGTGAGGGCGGCGGCCAGCGAGGCGAGGGTGATGGTGAGCAGCAGCAGCCAGAGCCGGTCCCGGGCGGGGTCGAGGCCGAGGCCGCCGGCCGAGTCGTCGCCGAGGTCGAGGACGGCGACCCGCCGCTGGCAGAGCGCGAGGGCTCCGGCGGTGAGGGCGATGGCGGTGCCGCCGATCCACACCTCGGTCCAGTTGCGCCCGTACAGCGAGCCGGTGGTCCACTGCATGGCGGAGGAGGCCAGTTCGGCCGGGAACCGTACGATCATCAGGTTCACGGCGGCGGCGAGGCCCTGCTGGACCGCCAGGCCGACCAGCACCAGCCGGGTCACGGCCATCCTGGAGCGCCAGGCCAGGCCGCCGAGCAGCAGCGCGGCGAGCAGCCCGCCGCCGACCGCGGCCAGCGGGATCAGCTGCTGGGAGGCGCCGGTGGCGAGCATCAGCACCGCGCCGAAGGAGGCGCCGCCGGTGATCCCGATGGTGTCGGGGGCGGCCAGCGGATTGCGGAACAGCCGCTGCAGCATCGAACCGGCCATCGCCAGCCCGGCCCCCGCGATCAGCGCGGACACCACGCGCGGCGCCCGGAACTGCTGCACCACCAGGACGTCGCCGGGCTGGCCCTGGCCGAACAGGGCGCGCAGCGCGTCCCAGACCGGGATGCTCACCTGGCCGGTGCCGAGCGCGATGCCGGTGAGCACCACCAGCAGGGCGACGGCCAGCAGCGACCAGGCGGCGGTACGGGCCCGGCGGCGGCCGATCGCGCCCAGCGCGGCGGTCCGCCCGTTGCGCGCGCTCACTTGGCCACCTTCCGGGCCAGTACCGCGAGCAGCGGCGCGCCGAGGAAGGCGGTGACGATGCCGACCTCGATCTCGGAGGGCCGCACCACGAGCCGGCCGAGCACGTCGGCGGCGAGCAGCAGCAGCGGACCGGCGATCAGGCAGCCGGGCAGCAGCCAGCGGTGGTCGTTGCCGAGCAGGGCGCGGACCAGGTGCGGCGCGGCCAGTCCGATGAACGCCACCGGTCCGGAGACGGCGACCGCACTGCCCGCGAGCAGCACCACCGCCAGTCCGCCGACCACCCGGATCCGGGCCACCGGCACGCCCAGCGCCTGGGCGGTCTCGTCGCCCAGGGCCAGCGCGTTGAGGGCGGGGGAGATCGCGAAGGCGGCGACCAGGCCGACCGCCAGGAACGGCAGCACCGGGGTGAGGGTGTCCAGGTGGCGTCCGGCGATCGAGCCGGCCAGCCAGAACCGGGCCTCGTCCAGGGTGCGGTGACTGGCCAGCATCAGCGCGGAGGTCCAGGAGGTGAGCACCACGGTGAGCACGGTGCCGCCGAGCGCGAGCCGGACCGGGTCGAGGTCCCCGCCGCGCCGGGACATGCCGTAGGCGGAGACGGCGGCGACGGCCGCCCCGGCGAAGGCGAACCAGACGTACTGGGAGGGACGGGAGAGGTCCAGCGCGTAGATCGCGGCGACCACGGCGAGGCTCGCGCCGGCGTTGATGCCGAGGGTGACCGGGGAGGCCAGCGGGTTGCGGGTGACGCCCTGGGCGACCGCCCCGGCGACGCCGAGCGCGGCCCCGACGGCCAGGCCGATGAGCGTGCGGGGGACCCGAAGGCCCGTCACCACGTCGGCGTCCCCGCCGTGGGCGGCGCCGGTGAGGGCGTCGACGACGGTGGACAGCGGGATCGCGCGGGAGCCCAGCGCGAGGCTCAGGGCCGCGCACAGCACGAGTGCGGCCACACCGGCGACCAGCAGCAACGGCCGCCGGAGCGCCGCCGCGGGGCGGGGCGTCGCCGGGGCTGTGGTGGAGGGTGGGTCGGTTCTCAGCACGAGTCGACATCTTAGGTTAGGTTTGCCTAAATTCGTCAAGATCGTACCGATGGTCGTATGTCACACCCGGCGGCGTGGCCGGATGGTCGGTGCACCCTCTGAGGAATTGTAAGGTGAGCCTCACCTTAACAATCACTCGGAGTCGATCTCGGGAGTGCCGATGGTCCCCGGAACACCCCTGCCCGTCGCACCCGCCTGCACCCCGTCGGCCTGCGCCCCGCCCGTCCCTGCCCCGCCGGTCTGCGCCGCGCCCGTTCGCCCCGGGGGCCGGCCGGCCACCCTGACCGGTGACTACGAGCGGCTGCGCGAACTCTGCCCCGCGCTCCGGCTGCACCTGCTCGAACCCGCCGAACCCGACCCCTCGGCCGCCGACGGCTGGTGCTCGGGCGCCCGACTCGCCACCGACGAACGGGCCCTGGCTGCCGTCCTGGCCGGGGCGGAGGCCCGCATCGTCGCCGAACACGGCCGCGCGCCCCGCCCGCACGTCACCGCCTCCCGACTGCTGCACCACTACGCCTGGTCCGTCTGCCTGCTCATCGCCGGCCCCTGGCACCTCGCCCGGCGCGTCCCCGCCGTCGACCCCGCCGACCTCTGGCTGCACGCCCCGACCGGCGACCTCGCGCTGCGCCCGCGCGGGCACGTCACCCTCCCCGGCGACGACGAACTGCGCGCCGAACTGCGGGCCGCCGTGGTGGCCCACCTCGAACCGGTGCTCGCCGTGTTCGCCGGGCCGACCCGGCGCCGCGACCGCGCGCTCTGGGGCATGGTGACCGACGACCTCGCCTCCGCCGTCTGGTACCTCGGCCGGATGCTCGACGCCGAGAACGCCCAGAACGCTGCGGTCGGCCGCGGCGAGGACGGCGAGGACGGCGAGTTCGGCGGAGCCGCGGCGGAGGACGCCGCCGTCGCCGCCGCCGGGGCCCTGCTGCCCGGCGGCACCCTGCCGCTGCCCGGGGCCGCCGACTTCCGTCGGCTGCGCACCCCGGACGGCCGCCCCCACCACACCCGCACCCGGCTGGGCTGCTGCCTCTACTACGCCGTCAAACCCGGGGCCCTCGCCTGCCTGACCTGCCCGCGCACCTCCGACGAGGAGCGGCTGCGGCGGTTCTGACGGACGGTCCGCGCATGCGGAGCCGCCCCTACCGCCCCTGCCGCTTACCGCTCCTGCCGCTCCTACCGATCCGAGCCGTCGCCGTCCGGCCGTCGTAGCACCGCCACGCCCCGGTCCAGGTCCACCCCGAAGTGCGGTGGGGCCCCGGCCTGGGTGTCGTCCCGGCGCTCCGCCTGCTCCCGCTTCTGCTCGACCTGGATCCGCTTGCCCGGGCTGAACATCGCGTGCATCTCGTCCAGCACGCCGCCACCGCCGCCGACCCCGACCCCCGGCCCGCGCTCGCGACGGCGCGGCGAGGACTCGGCCCGGACCTGCAAGCCCGCCAGTACCACCAGTCCGACCGCCGCCGCGATCACGCACACCAATCCCACGATCAGCCCCATGCCCGGCCCAACGCT
The DNA here is from genome assembly GCF_055594965.1 of Kitasatospora sp. NPDC040550. Classification (NCBI taxonomy): domain Bacteria; kingdom Bacillati; phylum Actinomycetota; class Actinomycetes; order Kitasatosporales; family Streptomycetaceae; genus Kitasatospora; species Kitasatospora sp. NPDC040550. The sequence continues at coordinate 353,805 of NZ_JBVIWC010000002.1, forward strand.
TCGCCCCCGCAGCAGCGTTCCCGGCTCGGGGCCCGCACCGGCTACGCTGCCCGCGGACCCTAAGGAGAGCCCTCACCCATGACCGTGCGCGGAACCCTCGTGGACATTCCGACGGCGGACGGCACCGCCGACGCCTACCTCACCCACCCCGAAGACGACCGGCCCCACCCCGGCGTGCTGCTCTACCAGGACGCCTTCGGGCTCCGGCCCCACTTGAAGTCCATGGCCGACCGGATCGCCGAGGCCGGGTACACCGTCCTCGTCCCCAACCTGTACTACCGCAGCGGCCGTGCACCGCTGGTGGAACTGCCCGAGATGATCGACATCGAGCAGTGCGACGAGATCTTCGCCCAGCTCGGCCCGCTGCTCTTCGGTGCCAGGAACCCGGAGACGGCCGCGCGTGACGCGGACGGCTTCCTGGCCTGGTTCGAGGAGTCCCCGCTGGTCCAGGACGGCCCGATCGGCGTCACGGGCTACTGCCTCGGTGCCTACCTGGCCCTGAGCGCCGCCGTCAGCCACCCGGGCCGAATCGCCGCGGTCGGCGCCTTCCACGGCGGCCACCTCGCCACCGACCGCCCGGAGAGCCCGCACCTGCGCGCCGAACGCATCACCGCGGAGCTGCACTTCGGCCACGCCGACCAGGACGAGTCGATGCCGCCCGAGCAGATCGCCCGGCTCGACGAGGCCCTCGCCGCCGCCGGGGTCCGCCACCGGACGGAGGTGTACGAGGGCGCCGGGCACGGCTACACCCAGGCCGACACCACCCGGTACCACGCGGGCGGTGACGCCCGGCACTGGTCGGCGCTGTTCGACCTGTTGCAGCGCAACCTGCCGGCGTAGCGCTCCGGTTCACCGCCCCGGCACCCCGTCCGGCCGTGGGCGTGGCGACGTAGAGTGGCCCCGCCGTGACGGCCGACCGGGGGGAGCGGGATGTGGCAACCAGCAGGTGGCGTGCGCGAACCGGTCGGGCGCCGGCCCTGACCGGAGTTCAGCAGGTCATCGCCGAGGCCCTGGCCGAGCACCTGCCCGGCGGCGTGCGGCGGGGTGAACTCGACCGTGGCGGGCGGGCATTGCGCTGGCTGGAGGCCGGTCCCGGTGCGGATCCGGGGCCCGGTGCGGAGGCGGGGGCGGGGGCGGGGTCGGACGGCGGTTCGGGGGAGACTTCCGGGCCGGACGACGGCCTGCCGGTCGTCCTGGTCGCCGGGATGGGCACCAGCTCGCTCACCTGGGCCCCGCTGCTGCCCGAACTCGCCGGGCAGGCCAGGGTCGTGGCGTACGACCGGGCCGGGATCGGCGCCAGCGAACCCGACCGCGCACCGGCTCCGACCCTGGACACGCAGGTCGGCGACCTGGCCGCGCTGGTCCGGCACCTGGACGCCGGGCCGGCCGTGCTGGTCGGGCACAGCTGGGGCGGGCAACTGGCCCAACTCCTGGCCCGGGAACGGCCGGGGCTGGTGGCCGGACTGGTCCTGGTCGATCCGGCGCACGAGGACTTCCGGCCGCGGTCGATCAGCGTGATCGAGTCGCTGCTGCTCCGGATCGGATTGCTCCGGATCGGGCTGCTCCGGATCGGGCTGCTCCGGGCGACGCGGGCGCCCGCCGCGCCGGGCACAGGTGACGCGCCGGGCGCAGGTGATGCACCGGGCCCGGGCGACGCGGCGGCCCGGGCCGAGGCGGCCGTCCTCGCCCACCCCCACCAGCGGCGGGCCGTACTGGCCGAGAACCGGCTGTCGAACCGGGCGACCGGGCAGCTCCGCCGTCGCCGGGCCGCCGGGCCGCCGCCCGAGGTGCCGGTCACCGTGCTGAGCGCGACGCTGGGGCTGCCCCGCGGGCTGCGGGCCCGCTTCACCGCCGCGCAGGCGCGGATCACGGCCGGTGCCGCCCTCGGCGTCCACCTGGTGGTGCCCGGTGCCGGGCACGCCGTCCACCAGGACCGGCCGGAGGTCGTCGCCGAGGCCGTCCGCGCGGTGTCCTGGCAGGTCCGAATCGCCCGGAAGGCCTGACTTCCAGGGGCAATCCCCCTCCTCACAGCGGCTGCTGGGCCCACGGCACGCTCTGGCACACTGTGTGCCGACGACCCGGCGGGGAGGGTCATGACACCTGGGGGCAGGGGAGATGAGTAGCGCGGGCACCGTGCTCGGCGGGCGGTACACGCTGGTCGAGAAGGTCGGCGGCGGGGGGATGGGGTCGGTCTGGCGGGCCGAGGACGGGGTGCTGGCGCGGCCGGTCGCCGTGAAGATCCTCCGCGCGGACCTGTTCGAGGACGGCACCGGCCTCCAGCGGTTCCGCCGTGAGGCCCAGCTGGTCGCCGCGGTCGACCACCCAGGCATCGTGGGCGTGCACGACTACGGGGAGAGCGGCGGGGACGGCGACGACGCCCGCTGCGCCTACATCGTGATGGACCTGATCGAGGGCCGGCCGCTGGACCGGGTGCTCGAGGACGACGGTCCGATGAGCGCCGAGCGCGCGCTGCGCCTGCTCGCCGACGCCCTCGACGCGCTGCACGCCGCCCACCGGCGGGGGATCGTGCACCGTGACCTCAAGCCCTCCAATCTGATGGTGCGCGAGGACGGCGGGGTGGTGATCACCGACTTCGGCATCGCCCGGGCCGTCGCCAGCACCAAGCTCACCGCGCCGTACGCGGTCATCGGCACCGCGGCCTACATGTCCCCCGAGCAGGCCTCGGGGGAGACCACCGGCCCGGCCTCCGACCTGTACTCGATCGGCGTGGTCGGCTACGAGCTGCTGGTCGGGCGGGTGCCGTACCAGGGCGAGGGGCCGCTGCAGGTCGCGCTCAAGCACGTCAACCAGCCGGTGCCGGAGTTGCCGGAGACCTTCCCGGCGGCGGTCCGGGCACTGATCGCCACCGCGCTGGCCAAGCAGCCCGAGGACCGCTTCGAGAGCGCTGCCGGGATGGCGGCGGCGGCCCGGGTGGCGATCGGGCTGCCGGGGGCGGCCCGGAAGGCGGCGGACAGCGGGACGATCGACCTGCGGGCGGACGCCGGCGCGGCCCGGGCGGGCGGGGTCGGGAGCGTGGCCGGGACCGGTGCCGCGCCCGGTGCCGCGCCCGCTGACCCGGCCGGTGCGGCCGCCGGTGCGGCCGCCGGTGCCGCGGCCGGTGCGCCGGACCGCGGCGCCGCCGTCGTCCCGGCGGGGGCCGCTGCCGCCGCCCCGGCCGGTCCGGAGCAGGTCGTGCGGACGGACCCGCAGGCGGAGACCGAGCCGGGCCGACGCCGCTCGCGCCGCACCCTGCTGCTCCCGGTGGTCGTCCCGATCGTGATCTCGATGGGCACGGCGACGGTGCTGCTGGTCGACCGGGGCCCGGGCCGGTCCGACGCGGCCGTGCCGCCCGCCGCCCAGCCCACCGTGGTGGTGACGGTCCCGGCGGTGCCGGCCACCACCACCCCGGCCGCGGCCGGCTCCGGACCCGTCACGCCGCCACCGACCGACACCCCGTCGGCCGCCCCGACCGCCGACCAGCACGCCTCCGGCGGCGGGCTACCGCCCGGCACCCAACTGCCCGTACCCGTACCGGCCCAGGGCGGCAACGGCGGCTCCCAGGGGCGCGGCGGCTCGAACCCCGGTGGCGGCGCGGCCGCCGGCGGGGCCTCGGGCGGCCAGTCCGCGGGCGGGGGTGCGGCGGCGGACCAGCCGCCGTCCAAGCCCGGCAACCCGGCCTCCCAGGGCGGCGGTTCGGGTGGTTCGGGCGGCGGCTCGGGCGGCTCAGGCGGCTCAGGCGCTTCGGCCGGTTCGTCGGCGGGCGGCAACCCGCCCGCCCCACCGGCGGCCGGCCGTCCCCCGTCCTGCGGCGGCAACAGCTGGAGCACCATCGTCAGCGTCAAGGACGGCCGCCCGATCGGGATGCGCAACGACAACCTGAACGGCGACAACCCGATCGTCCTCGGCGGCGCCTCGCAGTACGGCTGGGTGCGCGCCACCGACCCGGGCAGCTGGATCCTGTTCAACGCCTGCAACAACGGCGGCCCGCAGCTCGTCCAGACCATGGACGGCAAGGTGGTGCTGAGCAACGGGTACAGCTTCCTCACCCGGTGGACGGTCCGCAACGGCAGCACCCCGGGCTCGTACACGCTGGGCGACTACCAGAACCAGTCGTGCATGACGGACAACGGCCCCGGCAACGAGCTCACCATGGTCGCGTGCACACCCGGCAACACGGCGCAGGAATGGAGGTTGCAGTGACGGAACCGGCGACCGGTGCGGCGACGGACGAGGGGGCCGGGAGCGGTGAAGTGGTGCTCTACTGGCGCCCCTTGTGCACCTACTGCATGAAGCTGCGGTTCGGGCTGCTCTTCACCCGCCTGCGGTACAGCCGCCGCTTCACCCGGGTCAACATCTGGAAGGACCGGGACGCGGCCGCCTTCGTGCGCTCGGTCGCGGACGGCAACGAGACCGTGCCGACGGTGCGGGTGGCCGGCCGTCCGCTGGTGAACCCCTCGTTGCGCCAACTGCTGGCCGCCGCACGGGAGTACGGCGCGTAGGCGGTCGGTCACCGGGCCGCCGGTCCTATCAGGCCGTCACCTCGGCGGGCAAGGGCGTTCGATGGCGGGACCTCGCCAATGGGGCGTCAAGGGTGTGTATGGAAACTTCTACAAGGATGTAAAAGTCGATCGGCCGGTCATCGGTATTGACACCCCGACCGGCGGTCGGTGGCCGATCCGCCGTCGGCGCAGGCGGTCGGGCCTGATGCGGATCGGAACCCCCTGCGCGACAGGTCGGATTGCCCCGATTCGACCGCTTTTTGAATTCCTTTACCAACTGGCGGGACCTGGCCAATCACTGATGCAGACCTGTCAATTCATCTGCTGGATTGTCATGCTTCTGGTCACCCCCCAGCGGTAGCCCCCACCCCCACCCCTCGGTGGCAAGCCGCTCGACCGCACGGGGTTCCTGCACGTCAGCGCCCGCTCCGCCCCACAGGTGCCGACCCCGGCCCCCGGAGCGCGGCGCGACCGCGCCCAGACGCGGTTTCCCGGAAGGACTCTTACGTTGAAGCGTAAGCTCGCTGCTGTCGCCGTGCTCTCGGCCACGGCCATGCTGACCGGTGTCATCCAGGTGGCCACCACCACCGCCCAGGCCGCCCCCGCGTCCCCGTCGCTGCAGGCGCAGGCCGCCTCGCAGCACGCGGCCGTGCTCGCCGTGGCCAACGGCCAGTCCGCCCCGCTCGCCCAGGCACTCGGCCTCGGCGGCCAGGAGAAGCTGGTGGCCAAGGACGCCGTCGTCGACCGGGACGGCACCAAGCACCTGCGCTTCGAGCGCACCTACGCGGGCCTCCCGGTGATCGGCGGCGACCTGGTCGTCCACCAGAAGTCGGACGGCGCCGTGAAGTCGGTCGACAAGGCCGTCTCCGCCCGGATCGCGCTGCCGAGCCTCACCCCGAAGATCCCCGCGGACAAGGCCGCCGACCAGGCCTCCGGCACGGTCAAGGCCACCATCGGCCAGACCATCGACTCCGACCAGTCCCCGATCACCGGTGTCCACCAGGTCGGCAAGGCCGAGCTGGTCGTCTGGGCCACCGATGGCAACCCGCGCCTGGCGTACCGGACCACCGTCGAGGGCGTGCGCGCCGACGGCACCCCGAGCGCCCAGATCCTGGTCACGGACGCGGCCGACGGCAAGGTCCTCTCCACCCACGAGAAGATCGAGACCGCCGCCGGCACCGGCACCGGCATCTTCGTCGGCCAGGTCCCCCTCAACACCAACCAGAACGGCTCGCAGTTCGAGCTCAAGGACACCAGCCGTGGCGGCCAGTCCACCACGGACATGAACAACAGCGAGTCGGGCAGCGGGTCGCTGTTCGCCAACCCGAACAACAGCTTCGGCGACGGCACCAACAACAGCCGCGAATCCGCCGCCGTGGACGCCCAGTTCGGCGCCGCCACCACCTGGGACTTCTACAAGAACACCTTCAACCGCAACGGCATCCGCAACGACGGCGTCGGCGCCCTCAGCCGGGTGCACTACGGCTCCAACTACGTCAACGCGTTCTGGAGCGACGACTGCTTCTGCATGTCGTACGGCGACGGCAACAACAACAGCGCGCCGCTCACCGAGATCGACGTGGCCGGCCACGAGATGAGCCACGGCGTCACCGCGGCGACCGCCAACCTGAACTACTCGGGCGAGTCCGGCGGCCTCAACGAGGCCACCTCCGACATCATGGGCACCATGGTGGAGTGGTACGCCAACCTGCCCTCCAACCCGCCGAACTACCAGATCGGCGAGCTGATCAACCTGCGCGGCGACGGCAGCCCGCTCCGCTACATGGACCAGCCCAGCAAGGACGGCTCCTCGGCCGACTACTGGGACGCCAACGTGGGCAACCTGGACGTGCACTACTCGTCCGGTGTGGCGAACCACTTCTTCTACCTGCTGTCCGAGGGCAGCGGCGCGAAGTCGATCAACGGGTTCGACTACAACAGCCCGACGGCGGACGGCTCCTCGCTCGCCGGCATCGGCCGGGACAAGGCCGCGCAGATCTGGTACCGGGCGCTGACCGCGTACTTCACCTCGACGACCGACTACGCGGGCGCCCGTGCGGCCACCCTGAGCGCGGCGTCGGACCTGTACGGCGCGAACAGCGCCGAGTACAACGCGGTCGCGGCCACCTGGACCGCGGTCAACGTCAACTGACTCGGGCCTGAACCGGGTCGGGCCTGAGTTGGGCAGGCCCGACCCTGGGCGCGTCCGAGCGGGGCCCGGTCGGACTGTGGGTGCCGAACGGCCGGGTCGGACGGCGGGGGCGACGGTGTGCGGACCACCGTCGCCCCCGCCGTCGTGCGTGTCGTGCGTGTCGTTCGTGTCGTGCGTGTCGTGCGGGGCAGGTAGGGCGGGCGGTTCAGGTGAGGTCCTGGGCGACCTCCCACACATGACCCGCCGGGTCGGCGAAGGCCGCCGTCCGCCGGCCCCACGGGCGGTCCACCGGACCGTTGAGCAACGCGACGCCGCGCTCCGCCAGTTGGGCGCAGACCGCGTCCACGTCCGGGACCCGGACGGTCAGCAGCGCCCGCACCCCCACGGCGGGCGCTGCTACCGGCGCGGGCTCCACCAACTCGGGCGCCTGGTCCACCGCCAGCAGGTTGAGCAGCAGGTTCCGCAGCCGGAGGACGGCCGAGACGTCGTCCTCGTGGACCACCGGCAGGCCGAAGACCTCCTGGTAGAAGGTCCTCGCGGCGGGGACGTCCGCCACGAAGAGGGTGAGGACTTCCAGTTCGTCCAGATCGGTGTGCACGGGTGCCTCCGGGTGCCGTGGGTGCACGAGGAGGATGGCACGCGGGACCGACAGCGAGACCAGAGCTGACGTCTCGTCAATTTCAGTTCTGTCCGTACCTCTCCTGGGCGGCGAGGACGGCTTCCGCGTGGGTCTCGGCCCAGGCGCCGAGGGCGCGGATCGGGTCGAGCAGGGCGGCGCCCGCACCGGTCAGGGCGTAGTCGACGCGCGGTGGGGCCTCGGCGTAACGGTGGCGCTCCACCAGGCCGTTGTACTCCAGTCGACGCAGCGTCTCGTTGAGCACCTTCGGGCTGAGCCCGCCGATCCGGTCCAGCAGCGTGCGCGGGCGCAGCGGTCCGCGCTCGCCGAGGACGTACAGCACCACGCTGTCCCAGCGGTTGGCGATCACCTCGAAGGCCAGTCGGGCGCGGCAGTCCGCGGCGAAGTCCTCCGCATCGCCGCCCGGGGCGCCGCCCGGCTCGCCGTCCGACCGTTCGTCGCTGACGCCCTCGTTCCGCATGGGTCCATCCTGCCCCGTCCGTTGCCTACCCGGTGGTGTGCATCGACCTGGCTAGCGTCCGGAGCACGGCATTGCACGTGACGAGGAGTGGATGGACCATGCGGATCGGCATTCTCGGTACCGGCGCCATGGCGGGCGCACTGGGCGGGGCGTGGGTACGGGCCGGGCACGAGGTGGTGGTGGGCGGTCGGGACGCGGCAGCGGCGCGGAAGCTCGCCGACGCGATCGGGGCCGCGGGCGGCGGCGAACCCGCGTCGGCGACGCGGTTCGGGCAGGTGGTGCTGGCCGCGCTTCCGGCCGGGGCGGCGGTGCCGGTGGTCGCGTCGCTGGCGGACGAACTGGCCGGACGGGTCCTGCTGGACTGCACCGTCCCGATGGCCCCGGGCCCGGACGGGCCGGCGCTGACCACGGGGGGAGCCGCCGACTCCATGGCCCGGCGGCTCGCGTCGGCGGCCCCGGCTGCGCGGGTGGTGAAGGTGTTCGGGATCTGCCACGAGAGCATCTGGTCGCTGCCGCGGCCCCGGTTCGAGGGGGCGCCGCTCGGTGTCCCGTACTGCGCGGACGATCGGTCGGCCGCCGATCTGACCGCCGAGCTGGTGGATTCGATGGGCTGCACGCCGGTGCACTGCGGCGGCCTGGACCGGGCGGGGCTGCTGGAGGCGGCGGCGGTGTTCGCGATCGGCGTGTGGTGGGCGGGCGGCGAGGCCCGGCACGTCTTCCCGGCGCCCGCGCTGGCGCCGGGGGTGATGGACGGCTGACGGGGCCGGCCGGCCGGTGACGGCGAACAGATGACAGCGAACAGATGACAGCGAACAGATGACAGATGACAGCTTTCAACATCTGTTATCTGTTCGCTGTCATCTGTCATCTGTCAGCCGTCAGCTGTGAACTGTCAGCCCTCACCCGTCGGCCGTCACGCCAGGTTCTTGCCGATCTGGTCCAGGATCAGCCCGGCCCCGGTGTAGCCGATGCCGAGCATCCAGAGGCTGTCGTCCACCTGGTACACCCGGCCGTTGCGGACGGCGTCGATGTTCTTCCACAACGCCCCCTCGGTGATCCGGGTCCGGTCGGACTTCGCCGGGTCCCCGTACACCGAGTAGAAGATGACGTCGGCCGCCGCCTGGTCCACCTGCTCGGGGCTGATCTCCAGTGAGAACCCCGGCTTGCCCTGGTTGGCCGGGCGGCCGAGCCCGAGGTCCTTGAACACCGAGCCGACGAAGGTGTCGTCGAGGTAGAGCCGGGTGGGCGCGCCGGCCAGGAAGCGGGCCATCTCGATCCGGGTGGCCGCCGCTTTGGTCGGCCCGCCCAGTGCGGTCACGAGGTCCCGCACCTTGGTCCGGTACGCCGCGTCCGCCGCCTCGGCCTCGGTCGCGCGGCCCATCGCCTCGGCGTGCAGCCGGACGTTCTCCTTCCAGGTCGGGCCGGTGGTCCTGGACAGTACGGTCGGAGCGATCCTGGACAGCTGGTCGTACCGCTTGTCGTCGCGGACCTGGTTGCTGAGGATGAGATCGGGTCGCAGCGCCGCGATCGCCTCCAGGTTGGGCTGGCCGATCGTGCCGACCGGCTTCGTCCCGGCCAGCCGCTCGGCGGGGAGGTACCCGGGGAAGGGCGCGCCCTCGCTGACGGTGGTGGCACCGACCGGGCTCAGTCCTAGGGTGACCACCGAGTCGAGGGCGTCGGTGTCCAGTGCCACCACCCGGGCGGCCCGGTCCGGTACGGCGCTCGTGCCGCGCGCGTGCTGGACGGCCCGGGTGCCGCCGGAGCCGGTCGAACCACCGCCCGGCGTGGGGGAGTCGGACCCGCAGGCGGCGAGCGCGAGGCCGGGGGCGAGCCCGGCGGCGAGGCCGAGTGCCGCACGGCGACCGAGAGTTCTGCGGTCGTGGGCTCGACGGCCGAGGGGGCGGGTCATCGGCGGCTCCTCAACGGACTGACGGGGCGCGGAAATCCCTGCCCGCCCAGCCGTCCCGTTACGCCTCGGAGCCGTACTCCCTTCGCTGGCGCAGCAGTTCGGCGTACTCGGCACGCACCCGGCGGTCCATCGCGAGGGTGAACTGGGCGTCGGCGACGGTGCGGGCGAGGGGGCGTACCCGCAGGATGCGTTCGGTGAGTCGGGCCGCCTCGCCCGGTGCCAGCGGGGTGTCGGCGGAGAGCACGCTGAGCAGGTGGTCGCTGACCACGTCGATGAAGATCTCGGCGATGGCGTCGACGTGTTCGCGGGTGCGCCGGCTGGCGTCCAGTACGGCCGAGAGCGGTACGCCCTCGGCGACCAGCTTGGTGGTGGCGTCCATCAGCCGGCGGCTGACGTGGGTGATCCCGTCCTCCTCGACGGTGATGTAGCCCTGGGCGATGGATTCGGCGGTGTTCTCCTCGGTGAGCTGGTCCCCGAAGGCGGCCTTGAGCTCCTCCCACTCCAGGCGCACCGGAGTCTCGTCCGACCAGGGGGCGACGATCGCGGCTTCGAGCCCGATCAGCTCGGCGACGTCCCGCCCGCTCTCGCCGGCGCCGATCAGTTCGGCGATCCCGCCCAGGGTGTGGCCACGGTCGAGCAGTTCGCCGATCATCCGCAGCCGGGTCAGGTGCTCCTCGCCGTACCAGGCGATCCGGCCCTCCTTGCGGGGCGGTTGGAGCAGTTTGCGCTCACGGTAGAAGCGCAGGGTGCGGGTGGTGATCCCGGCCGCTTCGGCCAGTTCCTCCACCCGGTACTCGCGTTTTCTGTCGTCCGCAGCAGCTCTGACCTTGTCCACGGCGATCAGCATAGGTCCGTCACGTCGGCGGCGGGCCCTCCGGGAAGTCCGGGGATTTCCGGTGGATCCGGGCTGTCGTGCTTCTTCCATCCGGTGTCAGCAAGGACTACCCTGCCAACCATGCCAGTGATTACTGGCGCGATCGGCAGGGTTCCGGGGCGCGGCCCCGGAGGTTTCCGAGGGCGCCGCCCCCGGAAGAGCGTGAAGACCACCGCCCCACCCTCAGGAGGAAGCCGCATGGCATCCAGCAGTAAGCGCCCCCGCCCCGGCGCGACCCCGGCGCCCGACCCCGGCGCCGTGGCGGAGGCCGTACCGCACGTGCGGGTGGCGGTGATCGGCTCCGGCTTCGGCGGCCTCGGTGCGGCCGTCCGGCTGCGCCGGGCCGGCATCACCGACTTCGTCGTCCTGGAGCGCGCGGACTCGGTCGGCGGCACCTGGCGCGACAACAGCTACCCCGGCTGCGCCTGCGACGTACCCTCGCACCTCTACTCCTTCTCCTTCGCGCCCAACCCCGACTGGCCGCGCAGCTTCTCCGGCCAGCCCGATATCCGCGCCTACCTGGAGAAGGTCGCCACCGTCTTCGGAATCCGCCCCCACCTGCGCTTCAACGCCGAGGTACAGGAGGCCCGTTGGGAGGCCGAGCGGACCCGCTGGCGGATCACCACCTCGGCCGGTAGTTGGACCGCCGACGCCGTCGTCTCCGCCGCCGGACCGCTCGCCGACCCGCAGATCCCCGACCTGCCCGGCCTGAGCACCTTCCCCGGCAAGGTCTTCCACTCCTCCCGCTGGGACCACGACTTCGACCTGGCCGGCAAGCGCGTGGCGATGGTCGGCACCGGCGCCTCCGCCGCCCAGATCATCCCGTCGATCCAGCCGAAGGTCGGCAAGCTGACCGTCTTCCAGCGCACCCCCGCCTGGGTCCTGCCGCGCCGCGACCGCGAGATCAGCCAGCTGGAGAGGTGGCTGCACGGCCGGCTGCCGGTCACCGCCAAGATCCGCCGCGGCACCCTGTTCGCGCTCCGCGAGATGCAGGTCGACGCCTTCGTGCGCCGCCCCGGGCTGCTGCGCGTCGTCCAGCAGCTCGCCGAACGCCACATCGCCCAGGGCGTCGCCGACCCGGCGCTGCGCGCCAGGCTCACCCCGGACTACCGGATCGGCTGCAAGCGCATCCTGCTCAGCAACACCTACTACCCGGCGCTCGCCGCGGCCAACACCGAGGTGGTCTCCTCCGGCCTGCGCGAACTGCGCGGCTCCACCCTGGTGGCCGCCGACGGCAGCGAGCACGAGGTCGACGCCATCGTCTTCGGCACCGGCTTCCACGTCACCGACATGCCCATCGGCGCCCGGGTGTTCGGGGCGAACGGGACCAGCCTGGCCGAGGAGTGGAAGGACGGCATGGAGGCGCTGCGCGGCTCGGCTGTGCACGGCTTCCCGAACCTCTTCTTCGTGATCGGCCCCAACACCGGCCTCGGCAACAGCTCGATGATCCTCATGATCGAGTCCCAACTGAACTACATGATCGACGCGTTGACCACGCTCGACACGGTGGGCGCCGCCGCCATGCAGCCCACCGTCCGGGCCCAGCGGCAGTGGAACCTGGAACTCCAGCACCGGATGGACCGCACCGTCTGGACCACCGGCGGCTGCCGCAGCTGGTACCTGGACCCGAACGGCAAGAACACCGTGCTCTGGCCCGGTTCCACCACCTCCTTCCGCCGCGCGACCCGCAAGGTCGACCTGGGCGAGTACGAGCTGATCATGCGCACCGGGCCGAGCGCCGCCCGTCCCGTCGCTTCCACCGCCGCCCAGGAGGCCACCGCATGAGCGCCGTCCAGCTGCCCGCCGAGTACGTTCCGCCCACGCCCGTCGAGGAGTTGAGCATCCGCTCGGCGGACGGCATCCGACTGCACGTCGAGGTGCACGGCCAACCCGGCGCGCCCACCGTGGTGCTGTCCCACGGCTGGACCTGCTCGACCGCCTTCTGGGCCCCGGTGATCCGCGAACTCTCCGACCGCTACCGGCTGGTGGCCTACGACCAGCGCGGCCACGGGCAGAGCGAGGTCCCGCCCAGCCGGGCCCGCTACTCCACCCGGGCGCTCGCCGAGGACCTGGCCGCGGTGCTCGCGCGGACCGTCCCGGCGGGGGAGCGGGCCGTGCTGGCCGGGCACAGCATGGGCGGCATGACCATCATGGCCGCCGGCGGACGCCCCGAGGTCGCCGAGTGCACCGCCGCGAACGTCCTGATCTCCACCGGCCCGGCCGACCTCGTCGCCGAGCTCACCGTCCTGCCGGACGGTGTGCGCGCCCCGGGACTGCGGCGCTTCCTGCACCGGCAGCTGCTGCGCTCCCGGATGCCGCTCGGTCCGGTCTCGGGGATGAGCCGGGCCGCGCTCAAGTACGCCACGATGGGGCCGAGTTCACCCGCCGGGCAGGTCGAGGCGACGGCCCGGATCGTGCACGCCTGCCCGACGGCGGTCCGCTACCACTGGGCCGGAGTGCTCGACCGGCTGGACGTACGGGCCGGGCTCGGCCGGATCACCGCCCCCACCGCCGTGGTGGTGGGCACCGCGGACCGGCTCACCCCGCCGGTGCACGCCCACCGGATGGTCGCCGAACTCGCCGACCCGCAGGGGTTGTTGCTGCTTCCGGGGGTCGGTCACATGGCGCCGTTGGAGCGGCCGGTGGAGGTCGCGGCCGAGATCCACCGGGTGGCCGCCGCCCACCTGGCGGGCGCGCCCACCGAGACCGCCTCCGTCCCTGCTCCTGCCTCCGCTCCTGCCGTCGACCCCGCCGTCGAGAGGACCACCGTCGCATGAACGCCATCCCGCCGCTGTCCGCGCAGGTCGTGGTGGTCACCGGGGCCGCCCGTGGAGTCGGCGCCTCGCTGGCCCGGAAGCTGGCCCGACGCGGGGCCAAGGTCGCGCTACTGGGCTTGGAGCCCGAGGAGTTGAAGGCCGTCGCGGCGCAGTGCGGCGCGGCCGCCACCGCCTGGGAGGTGGACGTCACCGACCTGGAGGCGCTCGGCGACACCGCCGAGCGGATCAAGGAGCACTACGGGCGGATCGACACCGTGGTCGCCAACGCCGGGATCGCGATCGGCGGACCGCTCGCCGACAGCGACCACCGGGCGTTCAGCCGGGTGATCGAGGTCAATCTGCTGGGCAGCGTCGCCACCGCGCGGGCCTTCCTCCCGGCCCTCACCGAGAGTCGCGGCTACCTGCTGCAGATCGCCTCGCTCGCCGCGCTCACCCCGGCGCCGCTGATGAGCGCCTACTGCGCCAGCAAGTCCGGGGTGGAGGCCTTCGCCCACTCGATTCGTGCCGAGGTCGCCTATCAGGGGGTCAAGGTCGGCGTGGGGTACCTGAGTTGGACCGACACCGACATGGTGCGCGGCGCCGACGAGGATGCCGTGCTCAAGCAGATGCGCAGCCGGCTGCCGTGGCCGGCCAACAAGACGTACCCGCTGGAGCCGGCCGTGGACCGGATCGTCGCCGGGATCGCCCGGCGCTCCGCCCACGTGTACGCCCAGGCGTGGCTGCGGGGGATGCAGCCGGTGCGCTGGCTGCTGCCGAGCCTGATCGCCGTGGTCGGCTCCCGCGACGTCGCCAAGCTCGCCCCGCAGCTCGCGGCCACGGCCGCCTCCCGCCTGCGAGCCGTCGGGGCCGGTGGCGCCGCCGACACGGCGGTGCGGAGGGAGCGGGCGGGGTCGGGAGACTGACGGCGGGCGGGGGCGGGCGGCGCGTGTCAGCTGACGACCCACGGCTGACAGCCAACGGGCAACAGCGGACAACTGACAGATGACGGGTAACAGCTAACAGATAACAGATGACAACTTTCGAAATCTGTCAGCTGTCATCTGTTGGCTGTCAGTTGTCACCCGCCACCCGCGATCCCCGCCAGCACCCCCAACGCCCACCCCAGCACCGGCGGTGGCGGCGAGGCCAGCCCCACCCGCACCGCGGACGGCGTGCTCCGCGGGTCCACCGCGAAGGCGGCCGCGGGTGTGACCGAGATGCCCGCCCGGGCGGCCGCGGCGACGAAGGTCTCCGCCCGCCAGGCCCCCGGCAGCTCCCACCACAGGTAGTACGAGCACGGGTCCGCCCGCAGCCGCTGCCCGGCGAGCACCTCCCGGGCCAGCGCCTGCCGGGCGGTCGCGTCCGCCCGCTTCGCCGCCGCCACCGCGGTCGCCGTCCCGTCCCCGATCCAGCGCACCGCCGCCTCCAGCGCGAAGCCGTTCGGCGTCCACCCGCCGGCCCGCAGCGCCCCCGCGACCCGCTCGCGCAGCCCGTCCGGGACGACCGCGACCCCGGTGGTCAGTCCTGGGGCGAGCCGCTTGGAGAGGCTGTCGACGAGCACCGTCCGCTCGGGCGCCAGTGCGGCGAGCGGAGCCGACCCGGGCCGCAGGAAGGACCAGACCGCGTCCTCGACCACCGGCAGGTCCAGCCGGCGCAGCTCCCCGGCCAGGGCCGCCGCCCGCTCGGGCGGCAGGCTGGTGCCGAGCGGGTTGTGCAGCCGGGGCTGGACGTACACCGCGCTCAGCGGCGCCGCGCGGTGGGCCGCCGCCACGGCGTCGGGCCGCAGCCCGTGCTCGTCGACCGCGAGCGGCACCAGCCGGATGCCCAGCTGTCCGGCCACGGCCTTGACCACCGGGTAGGTCAGCGCCTCGACCCCCAGCGGCTGCCCGGGCGGCACCAGCGCGGCGAGCGCCGCCGCGACCGCCTGCCGCCCGTTGCCCGCGAACAGCAGCTCCCGCGGGTGGGCGCCCCAGCCGCCCGCATCCGTCGACAGCAGGTCGGCGAAGGCCCGCCGGGCGGCCGCCGTCCCCGCCGCGCCGACCGGCCGCAGTGCCTCGCCGAGCGCGTCCGCCCGCAGCAGCGGTGCCAGTGCGGCGGCCAGCAGTTCGGACTGTCCGGGCGCGGTCGGGTAGTTGAGCGTCAGGTCGATCGGCGCGTCGGCCGGTTCGGCGAGTGGGATCCGCCCGTCGTCCGCCGCCGTACCGCGCCCGGCCCGGACGAAGGTGCCCCGTCCGACCTCGCCGACGGTCAGCCCGCGCCGGGCCAGTTCGCGGTAGACCCGGGTCGCGGTCGAGGCGGCGATGCCCCGGCTGCGGGCGAAGGCGCGTTGGGTGGGCAGCTGTCCGCCGGGCCGTAGCCGTCCGGTCATGATGTCGGCGGCGACCTCGTCCGCGATCAGCCGGTAGTCGTCCATCGGTCCCCAACTCCTCCGCGCCCCGGGCGGCGGTCATTGCACCGAGTGCAAAGCCATCATTGCATCGAGACGGCTCCGCGCCCTAGCCTCCTCGCATGGACGAGCTGGATGCGTTGGACACGTTGGACACGTTGGACACGTTGGACACGTTGACATCCGCCGTGGACGGCCACGCCGTGCTCGGCATCGCCGCCGTGGCGCTGGGCATGGCGCTGTCGCCGGGGCCGAACATGATCTACCTGGTGTCGCGCTCGATATCCCAGGGCCGCCGGGCCGGCCTGGTCTCGCTGACCGGCGTGGCGACCGGCTTCCTGGTCTACCTGGTCGCCGTGACGGCCGGAGTGGCCGCGGTCTTCTCGGTCGTCCCCGCCCTCTACACCGGGATCAAGCTGGCCGGTGCCGGCTACCTGCTCTGGCTGGCCTGGAAGGCGGTCAAGCCCGGGGGCACGGCGGTCTTCGCCCCGCAGCAGCTGTCGCCGGACCCGCCGCGCCGCCTGTTCGCGATGGGCTTCCTGACCTGCCTGCTCAACCCGAAGATCGCCATCATCTACGTCTCGCTGCTGCCCCAGTTCGTGGCGCCCGAGCGCGGGCACATCGCCCTGCAGAGCCTGGTGCTGGGCCTGGTCCAGATCGTGATCGCGGTCGGCGTGAACGGCCTGATCGCGATGAGCGCGGGCGGCATCGCGGGTTTCCTCGGCCGCCGCCCGGCCTGGCTGCGCGTCCAGCGGTACGTGATGGGCACGGTGCTCGCCGGTCTGGCGGTGCACATCGCCGCGGACCGGGCCAAGGCGGTGGCCGTCTAGCCGAGGCCACCCGACCACGGCCGGCTAACCGCCTCGGGCAGCGGCCCGGAGCACCTCGTAACCCGCCTGGACGAAGCGTCCGTCCAGCGCGGGCCCGGTGTTGGCCAGTGCGGCGACCGCGGTCGGGCCCGCGGGGGAGAAGCCGACGAAGGCGGTGAACCCCCGGGTGCCGCCGGAGTGGAAGTAGAGGTCCCGGCCGCCGGAGTCGCGGTGCATCCAGACCAGGCCGAGCCGGTCCGTCGAGCGCGGCAGCCGCAGCCGCAGCCGCCGGACATCTGCCAGGGCCGTGCCCAGCCGCCCGTTCCGGCCCTCGGCATGGGCGCGCAGGTAGCGCATCAGGTCGGCCCCGGAAGACCGTACCGCGCCCGCCCCCGGCAGTCCGGGGATCAGCCATGGCGGCAGCGCCCGTCCGCGGCGGTACCCGACGGCCAGGCCCGGCGCGTCCGGCGCGCAGCTCGTGGTGGCGAGCCCCAGCGGTCGGCAGACCCGCTCGGCGAGCAGGTCTCCGTACGGCAGCCCGCCCGTCTCGGCGAGCGCCCGGCCGAGCAGGCCGACCCCGTAGTTGGAGTAGCTGAACCGGCTACCGGGCGCGACCCGCACGGTGGTTCGGGCCAGTGCCGCCGCCAACTGCTCGTCGCCGTAGCCGGCGTACGGATTGCTGAACCAGACGGGTGCGGCTCTCGCGAGCAGTCCCGGGGGGAGCCGGGGCAGGCCCGAGGTGTGGGTGGCCAGGTGCAGCAGCCGGATCGGCTCGGGTGAACGCACCCTCGCCGGAGGCCAGTCGGCGGGCAGGTGGCTCTCCAGGGTGTCGTCCAGGGTGAGTTCACCGTGCGCGGCCATCGCCGCCAGCAGCAGCGCGGTGAACGTCTTGCTCACCGAGCCGAGTTCGAAGACGCTTTCGGGTGTGCACGCGGGGGCGGTCGCCCCGTGTCCGAGCCGACCGTGGCACCGGACGGACTCCCGGTCCCCCTGTACCACCGCCACCGTGACGGCGGTGGCGTACGGCCGGGCCGCCCGCACCAACGCCGTCATCTCCGCGGCCGGTTCCTTCACGTGACGGCCGCAGTGGCACCGAGGGCCCGGGCGAGCGTGAGGTCGGCGGCCACCACTGCCACGACGGCCGTGTGCTGGTGGTCGTGGAAGGCCCGCTCACGGTCCTCGTCCACCGGGTCGGTGTCGCGGGGGGTCAGCCCGTCCTCGTGCTGGACGGCGGCCAGTGCCTCCCAACCCTGCCGCCCGGTGGCGGGTTCGCCGATGCACGCGTCGACCGCCAGCAGTTCGCCGGCGAGATCCCACTGCCCGACCTCCAGCCAGCTGTCGAGCCAGACCGGCAGCCAGGCGCGCACGTAGTCGCGCATCGGCTCCGGGAGGTCGTCCGGTCGGGCGCCCCAGTCGGTGAGGTGGAAGACGGTGTGGGTGATGTCGTAGCCGGTCATCCAGTTGACGGCCCACGGTTCGGGCAGGGCGCCGAGCCAGGTGCCCGCGGCGAGCGCGGCCCAGTCGGGCCGGTGGGCGAGCCCCACCACCCGTCGGGCGTTGGCGACGCCCAGCCGTCGACTGGCGCGGATCTCCTCGGCGTGCACCGCTCGTAGCCGGCTGAGGGAGTCGAACAGTTCCTCCAGCGCCCGGTGGCGGTACCCGGCCCGGGCGAAGTGGGCGTAGGTCTCCAGCGGGTCGGTCATGGTGGGGTTTCGCAGCTGCCGCTCGTACAGCAGGTCGCCCTCGTGCAGTTGCTCCCAGGACTGGTCGAGCAGTTCACGTGCCGCGCGGCCGTCGCGGGGGCCGGCGACGCCGTCCCGCAGGACCAGCGAGGAGGCGAGCGCTAGTTCGCCGAGCGGTTTGTAGGCGTTGTCGGCGTCGGTCATGTCGATCAGGGTGCTGTCCTGGAGCCGGCCGAGGCCGTCCCGGTGGGCGGCGCGCAGCCAGGCCAGGGCGCGGGTGCCGAGGTGCTGGGCGGTGGTGAGCACTTGGGTGTCGGTCATGACGGCTGCCCTCCGTCGGTGGTCGGCGGGCGGGAGCGGGAGAGCAGCCGGTGGGCGATGGCCAGCTCCAGTCCGGTGCGGGCGCTGCCGTCACCGGCCAGCCGGATCCGGTCCAGCGCGGGCTCCAGTTCCAGGCCCGGGCGTCGGCCCTCGGCCGCGGCCCAGGCGAGCCAGCGGGTGAGACGGGCGGCGGTGGGGAGGTCGCTGCGCAGCAGGGAGCGGGCGGTGCCACGGGCGAGCGCCGGCAGGTTCGAACGGACCGCTTCGTGCACCGGTCCGTCGAGGCCGGGCAGTGCGAGGCGGGACAGCTGGGCCGTGCGCACCGACCAGGTCTGCCAGCCGACGGCGTCGGGGCCGGGCGGCGGAGCCGGCCGCGTGACGGCCTCGCCGTACGGGGTGCGGCCGAGGATCCGGGCGACCGCCCAGTCCTGCCACCCGATCACCAGGGCGGCGTCCTCGGACGGGGCCGTGGGCGCGGGCAGGACCCGCCGCGCCTCGGCCAGCATCGCGGCGGTGGCACCGTCGGGTTCGCCGCCGCTGAGCAGTTGTGGGGCGAAGAGGTCGGCGCCGACCACCCGTACCGCGGCGAGCAACGGCCGCGGCGCGGTGGTGTCCGGGTCCGCGAGCGCGGTCGGCGCGCCACCCTCCCGGAGGGCGTCGAGCGTCCGGCCGGCCACCCGCTCGACGGCGGCGGCGTACTCGTCGCGCAGTGAAGTGTCGGCGAACGGCATCCGTCCTGCCTCCTCGTGGGGAGCCGGGCCGGTCCGCGTGCGGCCCGGCCCAGCGATCGGATCGACCGGTTACCGGAACGGCTTCTCCTTCGGCGGCTTCGGCGACAGCAGCAGCCCCAGGGCCAGGAGCCCACCACCGACGGCCTCGGGCGAGTACGTGGGCGCGTCGGACACGACGGCCTCGTCCTCCACCATCAGGCTCGCGAGTGTTTCGGCCTCGGCGAGCGTCGCGCTGCGTGACGCCGAAGTGGTTTCGGTCCTGAACTGAGTAAGCATCAGATGCGCCTCCTCGTCTGGTTTTCATCACCCGGTCGGGCGATGCCCCTGTTCGACACTACGAGCACGATCCGGTGCCTGCATCCGCACCTCGCTGAGCTGGGACGTTGCCCTGGGTGTGGGCGCGGCTTCGGTGAGTCGGTACGGTCTGGGCATGACCACAGCCTTGATCACCGGCGCGACCGCCGGCATCGGAGCCGCGTTCGCGCGCCGGCTCGCCCGTAGCGGCTACCGCCTCGTCCTGGTGGCCCGCGACACCGAGCGCCTGGAGCGGGCGAGCGCGAACCTGCAGCTCAAGTACGGCGCGGAGACGGAGGTGCTGACCGCCGACCTGGCCACCGACGAGGGCATCGCCTCCGTCGAGGCCCGGCTCGCGGACGCCTCCCGCCCGGTGGACCTCCTGATCAACAACGCCGGCTTCGGCAACAAGGGCGCCTTCGGGACCGTCCCGCTCCAGGACGAGCTGGACATGCTCAAGGTGCACATCGAGGCGATCCTTCGGCTGACCACGGCCGCCCTGCCGGGGATGCGCGAGCGCGGCCGGGGCGCGATCGTGAACGTCGCCTCGGTGGCGGCCTTCCTGCCGCGCGGCACGTACGGGGCGAGCAAGGCCTGGGTGGTCAGCTTCACCCAGGGCGTGCTGCGCGACCTCGGTGGGACGGGCGTGCGGATGATGGCGCTCTGCCCGGGCTTCACCCGGACCGAGTTCCACCAGCGGGCGGGCATGGGGACCGGCAACATTCCCTCCTGGTCCTGGCTCTCGGCCGAGCGGGTGGTGGACGAGGCGATGCGTGACCTCGCCCGCGGTCGCTCGGTGTCCGTGCCGGGCAAGCGCTACAAGCTGGCCGTGGCGGTCGCCCGGGTGCTGCCGTCCGGCAAGCTCGGCGGCTTGTCCTCGAAGGCGGCGCGCACGTACCGCACGAACTGAGACGGGCGCGCGGACCGGGACGGCGGGACGGCGGGACGGCGGGACGGCGGGACGGATTGGGGCGGCCGGACGGAGCCGGCTCCGGCGGGAGGGAATAGAGCCACCCTCACTATTAGCTTGCCTAACTATGAGCTACTCTCGCTATGCTGGTGTCCATCCGGCCGCCGCACCCCCGTCCGCGCCCGCACCCCGGCGCGCCCGACCCAGGGAGGCCCGTACGTGAGGCCCGCCATCAACTGGACCCCGCCCGAACGCGCCGAGGGCGACCCCCGCCCGCCGGCCCAGTGGCGCCGCATCCTCGCGCTCTTCCGCCCGTACCGGGGCCGGCTCACCACGGTGGGGCTGCTGGTCGCCGCCTCCGCCGTGGTGTCCGTCGTGTCGCCGTTCCTGCTCAAGGCCGTGCTCGACACCGCCATCCCGCAGGGCCGCACCGGGCTGCTCAGCCTGCTCGCGCTGGGGATGATCCTCACCGCCGTGGTGAACAGCGTCTTCAACGTGCTGCAGACGCTGATCTCCACCACCGTCGGCCAGCGCGTCATGCACGACCTGCGCACCTCCGTCTACGGCCATCTGCAACGGCAGTCGCTGGCCTTCTTCACCCGCACCCGCACCGGCGAGGTGCAGTCCCGGATCGCCAACGACATCGGCGGCATGCAGTCCACGGTGACCTCCACCGCGACCAGCCTGGTCTCCAACCTCACCGCCGTGGTCGCCTCGATCGTCGCCATGGTCGCCCTCGACTGGCGGCTGACCGTCGTCTCGCTGGTCCTGCTCCCGCTGTTCGTCTGGATCAGCCGCCGGGTCGGCCAGGAGCGCAAGAAGATCACCACCGAGCGGCAGAAGCAGCTGGCGGCGATGAGCTCGGCGGTCCAGGAGTCACTGTCGGTCAGCGGCATCCTGCTCGGCCGCACCATGGGCCGTTCCGACTCGCTGGCCCGGGAGTTCACCGAGCAGTCCGACCAGCTCGCCGACCTGGAGGTGCGCTCCAGCATGGCCGGGCGCTGGCGGATGAACACCATCATGATCGTGATGGCCGCGATGCCCGCGCTGATCTACTGGGCGGCCGGACTGACCTCCGCCGCCGGTGCACCGATCGTCTCGGTCGGCACCCTGGTCGCCTTCGTCACCCTCCAGCAGGGCCTGTTCCGCCCGACCGTCAGCCTGCTCTCCACCGGCGTGGACGTGCAGACCTCGCTCGCGCTCTTCCAGCGCATCTTCGAGTACCTCGACCTGCCGGTGGAGATCGCCGAACCACCGCACCCGGTCACCCTGGCCGACATCCGCGGCGAGGTCCGCTTCGAGGCCGTCGACTTCCGGTACGACCCCGAGCAGGAGCGCCCCACCCTGGACGGCGTCGAGCTCAAGGTCCCGGCCGGGACGTCGCTGGCCGTCGTCGGCGAGACCGGCTCGGGCAAGACCACCCTCAGCTACCTGGTGCCGCGGCTGTACGACGCCACCGGCGGCCGGGTCACCCTGGACGGCGTGGACGTGCGCGAGCTGTCCTTCGACACCCTGGCCCGCGCGGTCGGCGTGGTCTCCCAGGAGACCTACCTCTTCCACGCCTCGGTCGCCGAGAACCTGCGCTTCGCCAAGCCCGGCGCCAGCGACGCCGAACTGGTCGAGGCCGCCCGGGCCGCGCAGATCCACGACACCATCTCCGCCCTCCCGGACGGCTACGACACCCTGGTCGGCGAACGCGGCTACCGCTTCTCCGGCGGCGAGAAGCAACGCCTCGCGCTCGCCCGCACCATCCTGCGCAACCCGCCCGTGCTCATCCTCGACGAGGCCACCAGCGCGCTCGACAACCGCACCGAACACGCCGTCCAGCAGGCCGTGGACACCCTGGCCGCCGGCCGGACCACCATCACCATCGCGCACCGGCTCTCCACCGTCCGCTCCGCCGACCAGATCGCCGTCCTGGACCGCGGCCGGGTGGTCGAACTCGGTACCCACGAGGAGCTGGTGGAACGGGACGGACGGTACGCGGCGCTGCTGCGCCGGGAGACGCCGGAGGCGGCGTCCCTGACGGACGCCGCCCTCGGTCACGCGTAGCCGTACCGGCCGCGCGGACCGCCGGCCGGGCGGATCGCCGGTGGCGCGGAGCAGCTACGGCGCTCGGCACTCGGCGCGTTCGGCGTTCGGCACTCGGCGCGGCGCTCAGGCCGCCTTCGGCACCTCGTTGTAGCTCTCCACGACCTCCTGGCCGGAGAGCCGCTGGATCGCCGCCATCACCTCGTCGGTCACCTGGCGGCGGGCCTTCAACGAACGGGCCTGCCCGTGCAGTTCGTCGAAGTGCAGCGGTTCGCCGAAGCGGACGGTCACCTTCTTGATCCGCGGCAGCCGCTTGCCCACCGGCAGGATCTGCTCCGGGCCCTCCAGGGCCACCGGGACGACCGGGACGCCCGCGGTCAGCGCGAGCCAGGCCACGCCCGTCTTGCCCCGGTAGAGCCGGCCGTCCAACGACCGCGTGCCCTCCGGGTAGATGCCGAAGGCCTTGCCGTCCTCCAGGATCTCCAACGCCGACTCCAGCGAGGCCTGGGCGGAGCGGTAGGTGCCGCGCTCGACCGGAACCGCGCCGATCGACTCGAAGAAGCCCTTGGAGAGGCGGCCCTTGAGCCCGGTGCCGGTGAAGTACTCGGCCTTGGCGAGGAAGTGGACCCGGCGCGGGGCGGTGAGCGGGATCACCACGCTGTCGATGAACGACAGGTGGTTGCTGGCCAGGATCACCCCGCCCTTGCGCGGCACGTTCTCGATGCCCTCGATGGCCGGGCGCCAGATCCCCCGTGAAACGGGTTTCAGCACCAGCCTGGTGGCGAGGTCGAGCACGGGTTCCCTCCCTGGACGAACGACCGCCCCGGAGGAGTCCGGGCCAGCAATCAGACCCGCAGACTACGACACCCACCCGGGCGCCCGTCCACTCCCGCCGACCGTGGCGAACACCACGGCCGGGTAGGGTACGGCCGTCCGAACCGAGCAAGACTTTGCAGTACCCAGGAGGAACGATGGAGAGCGTCGCGGCCATCAAGGAGATGTTCGACCGTTTCGACAAGAACGGCGACGGCAAGATCACCCCGGCCGAGTACGCGCTGGCCGCCAACGAGATGGGCGACCACAGCGTCACCATCTCGATGGCCGAGGCGCTGATCCACGCGATGGACACCCGTCACCAGGGCTACCTGGACTTCGAGGAGTTCCTGGCCGCCCGCCAGCGCTGAGCCCGCGCGGACGGGGCCGGTCGCCGTACCGGCGGCACCGGCCCCGTCCACAGGCCCCGTCGTTCGTCCTCCGGCCCGTCTGTCTACACGCCGTCCGCCTACAGCCCGTCTGCCTACGGCCCGTCTGTCGGCGCCACCGGGAACACCCGGCGCACCACCCGCTCCGCCGCCCCGCCGTCGTCCCAGACGCAGAACCTCTCCCGGAACCGCTTCCGCGCCCCCGGCTCCGGATCGCCCGCGCGCAGCGCCCGCGCCAGCCCCGCCACGTCGACCGTGACCGCGCCCGGCGGCTGCGCGAACAGGTCGAAGTACACGCCGCGTTCGCGCTGGTACTCCTCCCAGTCCGGGGCGAAGACGACCACCGGCCGGTCCAGCACCGCGTAGTCGAACATCATCGACGAGTAGTCCGTCACCAGCGCGTCGGCCGCCAGGTAGAGGTCCTCGACCACCGGGTGCGCCGACACGTCCACGATCTCCGCCGCGTCCTCACCGGCCGTCAGGTCGCCCGGGCCGTCGGCGTGGAAGTAGTGGGTGCGCACCAGCAGCGTGAACCGCGGGCCCAGCAGCCGGGCCAGTTCGGCCACGTCCAGCAGCGGCAGGTAGCCGCCCTTGCCGCCGCGGTGGGTCGGCGCGTACAGCACCGACGTGGTGCCGGGCCGCAGCCCCAGCCGCTCGCGCATGGCCCGGACCTCGGCCGGGGTGGTGCCGGCCAGCCGGTCGTTGCGCGGGTAGCCGGTGTCCAGCATCTCGTAGCGGCCCGGGAAGGCCCGGGCGAAGTGCTCGCTGGTGTGCGGGTTGGAGGAGACCAGGAAGTCCCAGCGGTCGACGGCCTCCTGGAGCCGGTCGAAGTCCATCCCCTCGGCGACGGCCTCGGGGCGGCCCCGCAGGTCCATCCCCATCGCCTTGAGCGGGGTGCCGTGCTGGGTCTGGACGTGCACCGTACCCGGGCGCTTCGCCATCGTGCGCGGGAAGTTGACGTTGTTCACGAAGTACTTCGCGGTCGCCATCGCCTTGAGGTACGCCGGGGTGTTGACGATCACGTACGGGACGCCGGGCGGCATCGCGTCGGCCTGCCGGCGGTTCTCCACCACCCACACGCCGCGGATCTGCGGGGCGAGTTCCTTCGCCTTCTCGTAGATCGCCGCCGGGTTGCACGCGTAACCCCGGTGCCAGTACGCGGCGTAGACCGCCAGGTGCTCGTCCAGCGGTAGGCGGCGGAACGCGTTGTACGCCGTGAACCGGGCGCCGCTGCGCACGCCCTTCTTCACCGCCGGGGCCACCGCCCGTGCCCCGCGCTTGAGTTCGCGCGGCAGCCGGCCGGTGCGGCGCAGCTCGGCGTACGCGATCCGGGCGCCGCGCGAGGCCAGCCGGTACTGCACGCCGCGCACCCCGCCGGGGAAGCGGTAGTCGGCCGGGCGGTGGCGCTCGAAGTGCACGGCGACCCGGTGGAAGTAGTCCCGGCGCCGCTCGACCGGGACCAGCCCGGGGGTGTCGTAGACGTTCAGCGCCTGGCGGACGGTCCGGTCGAAGACCAGGGTGCGCAGCGACGGCGGGACGGGCCGGCCGGGGCCGTCCGGGCGCTCGCACCGGTCGAGGAAGGCGAAGATGGCGTCGTACTGGGCGAACACGTCGGCGTGCTTGGGGGAGGCGGTGGCGGTGATCGCGCCGTCCCGGCCGCGCCGGTAGTTGTAGCAGGGGCGGTCGAGGTAGCGCAGCCGCCCGGCGGCCAGCAGTGCGGGGTAGGTGACCGAGATGTCCTCGTAGTAGCCGCGGCCGAAGGAGACCCCGAGGCCCTCCAGGAACGCGCGGCGGAACACCTTGTTCCACACCGACATCACGGTCTGGAACAGCGCCGGGTGCTCGGCCACCGTGCAGCCCTCGACCAGCGGGGAGCCGACCAGCACGTGCCGCCAGGGGTTGGGCTCGCTCCCGCCGTCCGGGTAGACGTGGGTGAAGTCGGTGAGCAGCACGTCGGCGGGCGCCTCGCGGCGGCGCTCCTGCGCCAGCTCGTCCAGGATCACGCCGACCGTCCGCTCGGGCAGCCAGTCGTCGCTGTCCACGAACCAGACGTACTCGCCGCGCACCTGCGGCAGGGCGGCGGCCCGGGCGCCGCCGAGGCCCTGGTTCTCGGTGAGGTGCATCACGCGCAGCCGGGGGTCGCGGGCGGCGTAGGCGTCCAGGATCGCGCCGGAGCCGTCGGGGGAGAGGTCGTCGACCGCGATGACCTCGAAGCGGGTCTCGGCGGCGGGGGTCTCGCCGAGGATCGAGTCGAGGCAGCGCGGCAGGTACCGCTCCACGCCGTGGACCGGGAGCACGATGCTGAGGAGGAGGGACACGCTGGCCGAGTCTACCGATCCACACGGTGCGACCTGCGGGGACGTCCGGCCGGACGGGACGGGGGCGGCCACGGGGTGGATCGGGGGCCGTCACGGGGCGGCCCGGGGGCGGGACTCGGGTGGAGCCGGGGGAGGGACGGGCGCCGGACGGGGGGTGCTCACCGGTCCGGGACCGCCGGTGCCTGGCCCCGGAACGGGGTGGCACCGGCAGTCTGGTGGCGGCCGGGCCGACCCTCTACGGCCGACCGCCGGTCCGGGCACCGTGCGGGCCTGGTCACCGCAGCGTCGAGGTGACCGGGCAGTGGCCCGCCAGGAGCCGGAGTTCGATCGAGTCGCTTCACGACTCGAACACGCACCCGCGTGCGGTGCGGGCACCGGTGCGTTGCCTCAGATATTGCTTGGAGGATCGACGCGAGTCAATCCCTCGTATGTGTTCACTTCATGAATCTGCTCGCCCGGGGTCGACCACCCGCCGGTGATCGTTTTGTCGACCTTGCGACTGTCCCCTATATGGGAGCGATTCGTCGACACCGCAGGAATGCCCGCCGGTCGCCCGCCGGTCGACTGCCGGACGCCCGCTCACGCCCGCCCGCGCCCGGCGCACGGCGCGCGGACGGGCGCCGGGGCCGCGCCTCCTGGCCCTGGTGACGGATGGCGGGTCGTGCACCATCATTGATGCCTAGTCGTGACCGCCCGAGCTGCCCCTGGTGCATCGTCAGTTGACGCCGCACGGTACGGTGGCACAACACCGAGGACGGTTGCGCGAAGGCCGTCCCTCACGGATAGTCTTCGCCTCACGGCCCTGGCGCCTCGTAGGGGTGGGAAAACTGATGGAACACATGCAAGTGCGGACTCGGCCCCGTGTGCCGGCGATCCAGTGCGGTGTCGGCGCGACCGGCCGCCGGATCGAGCGACACCTGGCCGTGCTCGGCGCGCCCGCGCTCCCGGCGGTGGACACCGCCGAGGCGCTCGGGTTGATAAGGGAGCTGACGCCGCGCGGCGCCGACACCCCGGCGGCGGCCCGCCGTCGCCACACCAGGGTCTCGCTGCTGGCGCCGCTGCGCCGGCTGCGCCGCAGCCTCTTCGGCGGGCGCGGCTGAGACCCTCGGGCAGGGCACCGGGCCTCGGTCCGTGGCCTGCTCACGAACGACCCGGCGGACCACCGGCCCGTCGGGTCGTCGGCGTATCCGGGGGGCGGGGGCGGGAACGGGCCGCCCCATTGGTCTGAACCTTTCACCCTACGCGAGGCGGCCGCCCCGGCGTGGGCAGACGGCGAGGCAGTACGCCCGACCGGTCGGCCTGGGTCAGGATGGCGCCATGGCGGACAACAACCACTCCACGTCAACCGGGGCGACCGGGTCCTTCCAGACCACCACCCTGGAGATCACCACCGGCAACCGTGAGGTCGCGCTGGACATCACCGACCGCTGCGCCGCGTTCCTCGACGAGCGGGCCCCCGGGCGGGACGGGCTGCTCAACGTCTTCGTCCCGCACGCCACCGCCGGGATCGCCGTCCTGGAGACCGGCTCGGGCAGCGACGACGACTTCCTCGCCACCCTGCGCGACCTGCTCCCGGCGGACGACCGCTGGCGCCACCGGCACGGCAGCCCCGGCCACGGACGGGACCACGTGGTGCCCGGCCTGGTCGCCCCGCACGCCACCCTCCCGGTGCTCGGCGGCCAACTGGCCCTCGGCGTCTGGCAGTCCGTGGTGCTGATCGACACCAACGGCGACAACCCGCGCCGCACCGTCCGGCTGTCCTTCCTCGGCTGAGCCACGAGCTGAGGTACGGGTTGAGGCACGAGCTGAGATATGGGTTGAGCCACGAGCTGAGGTGCGGGTTGAGTCACGAGCTGAGCTACGCGACGTGGCCGGCCACGGCCGCGAGGTAGCGCTCGATCGCCAGGTACTGGCAGAGCAGCGCGACCGGCCGGCCCAGCCGGGCGTACCAGGCGGACAGGCGGGAGAACGCGGCCACCTCGAACCACACCTCGCCGTCGGCGTCCATCGACACCAGGAACGACTCCTCCCCGCACTCCGGATGCCCCGGCAGCGTCCCGTACGCGAACCCGATCCGGTCCGGCTCGGCCACCGTCCACACCACCCGGCAGGGGATCACCAGCCTCGGCCACCGGCTGCCCGGCGGGCTCAGCCGCAGCAGCACGGTGGCCCCGTCCCGGACCGGCCCGCCCGGGTACACCGCGAACCCGGTCCCCAACTGGCTGCCCCACCCGAGCACGTACCGCCCGGCCCGTTCCAGCACCTCCGGCCCCCGCCCGAGGTGCACCCGCCGGCGCAGGTGCGCGTACCCCTCCGGCAACCGCCCACCCCGGGTCGCCCCCACCTCGGCGTACGTCGGCCCACTCGCCCGGGCATCCCGCAGCCGCCGCCGGAGATCCCCGGCCCCGCCGACCGTGCCGACTGTTCCACCCGTGCCACCCGTGCCAACCATGCCGGTCACGCTAGCCCCAGGCCGCGGGCCCGCCTTGCGGCGGGGTGGGGGCGGGGAGTAGGAAGGCGGCATGAGTGAGACCAGGACGGACGGCGCCGTGGCGGGCGGGGACGCGGCGGTCTGTGGGCCGGTGCCGGTGGGGGCGACGGAGGCGGCGCTGCGGGAGGACCCGGGGGCGGAGGGGCCGCGGGCCGACTGCGTGCTGTGCGGTGAGCCGACGCTGCTGCCCGCCGATCAGCCGGGCAGCACCCTGTGCCCGACCTGCGCCTGGCAGCAGGCCCAGCGGATCGCCTGCTCGGGCTGAGCGGGCTGAGCGGGCTGCTCGGGCTGAGTGTGCCGTTCCGGCTCAGCGGGTCGGCTCGGCCGGATGGGCCGGATGAGCCGGATGAGCCGAGCGGGGGCGGGTGTCAGGCGTCCTCCCGTCCGGCCAGGGCGAGGGTGGAGCCGTGGCGGCCCTTGCGGACCAGGAGCTGGGCCGGGATGCGGCTGCGCAGGTCGGCGACGTGGCTGACGATGCCGACGGCGCGGTCCCGCTCGCGCAGGCCGTCGAGCACGTCCATCACCTCCTCCAGGGACTGTTCGTCCAAGGTGCCGAAGCCCTCGTCGATGAAGAGGGTGTCCAGCGGCATCCCGCCGGCCTCGTCGGTGACCACGTCGGCCAGGCCGAGGGCGAGGGAGAGCGAGGCGAAGAAGCTCTCGCCGCCGGAGAGGGTGGCGGTGTCCCGCTCGGTGCCCGTCCAGGCGTCGACGACGCGCAGGGCCAGTCCGGAGCGCTTGTTGCCGGTGCCGCGGTCGTCGCTGTGGACCAGGGTGTAGCGGCCGCCGGACATCCGGACCAGCCGGTCGCTGGCCGCCGCCGCGACCTGCTCCAGCCGGGCCGCGAGCACGTACGACTCCAGCCGCATCCGCAGCCGGTTCTCGGTGGAGGTGCCGGCGGCCAGCGCGGCCAGCCGGTTGATCCGCCCGTAGCGCTCCAGGGCCGGGGCCAGCTCGGCGACCAGCTCGTTCAGCCGGTGCCCGATCCCGGCGAGTGCCGCGCAGCGCTCCCGGGCGGCCGACCGGGCGGCGTGCGCCCGGCCGAGGCGGTCGGTGGCGGCGGTCAGCGCGGCCGCGGCGGCGGGCAGGTCGACCGCCGGACGGGCGGCGGCCTCGGCCAGTTCGGGCAGCGCCAACTCGTGCCGGACGGCGGCGGACTCCGCGCGGTGCCGTTCCAGCCGGGCCTCCAACCGGTCCCGCTCCTCCCGGGGCAGCAGGACGGCGAGCGCGGCCCCGGCGTCCGGGAACCCCGCCGCCGCGGCGGCCTTGCCGAGCTCCTCCTCGGCCCCGTCGAGCCGCTCCCGCGCCTCCGCCGCCGCCCGCGCGGACCCGGCCACCGCGGCGACCGCCTCGGCGAGCCGGCCCAGCGTCGCGGCCCGGTCGGCGACCGAGGCGGCCGCACCGCGCGCGGCCGACACCCTGGCGGTCAGCGCCCGCTGCTCGTCCGCGAGGGCCCGCAGCCGGTCGGTGAGGACGGCGGTGCGCTCCTTGGCCTCGTTCAGTTCGTCCAGCCGACGGGTGCGGTCCTGCGACAGCCGGGCGATCTCCCGGCCGACCCGGCCGAGCGCCTCCGCCTCGTGCAGCGCGGCGCGGTGCTCCTGCTCCAGCTCGGCCAGCGACCGGGCGAGCCCGTCCGCGGCCTCGGGGCCGGCCGTGCCGGTGGCCGTCGCCTCGCGCACCCGCAGCGCGGTCAGCGCCTGGTCGGCCTCGCTCCAGGCCCGTTCGGCGGCGGCCTGTGCCCGAGCGGCCCGCTCCTCGTCCTCGGCGCTCACCCGGCCGCCGGCGGCGGCCTCGGCGGGCGCCGGGTGCTCGGCCGAGCCGCAGACCCGGCAGGCCTCGCCCGAGCGGAGCTGCTCGGCCAGCTCGGCGGCCATGCCGGCCAGTCGGCGGTCGCGCAGGTCCAGGCCCAACTCGCGGGCGTCCAGCGCGGCCGTGCGCAGCTCGGCGACCCTCGGCCCGGCCGCCGCGATCTCGACCCGCAGGCCGTCCCGCTCCCGGGCCGCGGCCAGGCGGGTGGTCAACTCGGCGCGCTGCCCGTCCAGTTGCTCGACCCGGGCGCTCGCCGTCCGGGCCCGTTCCTGCTGCTCCTCCAGGCGGCCCAGCTCGCCGTCGAACTCGGCCAGCCAGTCCTCGGCCTCCTCGGCCCGCTCCTCGGCGCCGCGCCGCTCCCCGGCCAGGGCGAGCTGCTCGCGGGCGAGTTCGGCGCAGCGCCGCTCCTCCACCCGGGCCGTCTCCAGCCGGACCACCTCGGCGCGCAGCCGCAGCTCCGCCTCGGCCAGCTCGGCGGCGCCGGCCCCCGCCCCGGCCGGGACGTGCTCCGCGATCCCGGTACGGGCCAGCGCCTCCCGGCGCCGCTGCTCCGTCTCCCGGGCCCGGCCGAGCGCCTCGGCCGCGCTCTCCCGCAGGCGCAGCGCGGACTCCACGCCGACCGCCTCCTGGGCGGCCGCGAGCCGCTGCCGGTCCCGCGCCGCGGCCGGTTCGAAGGCGGCCAGCCGGTCGGCCTCGGCCAGTGCCTCCCGGTACCGGCGCTGGCGGGCGGCGAGCTCCTCGGCGGCTTCGCGCCCGTGCTGGGCGGCCCGGTGCGCGGCCTCGGCGCCCGCGAGCGCGGCCTCGGCGACGGCGAGCTGCTCGGCCGCGCCGCTGCGCAGGATCGCGGCCCAGCCGAGCAGTCCGGGGGCGAGGTCGGCGTCGCCGTCCTCGGCCGGTACCCACGCCCCGGCGGGTTCGGCCCCGGGCCCGGCGGCCTGCTCGGCCTTGCTGGCGAGGTCCCGCAGGCGTCGGCGTCCGGCCTGGACGGCCGTCTCCTGGGCGCGGCGCCGGTCGGCCAGCCAGGACTCGACGTGCCCGTAGCGCTCGGTGTCGAAGAGGCGGCGCAGCAGCTTGCCGCGCTCCTCGGAGTCCCCCTTGAGGAAGCGGGCGAAGTCGCCCTGCGGCAGCAGCACCACCTGGCAGAACTGTTCCCGGCTCATGCCGATCAGCCGGTGGATCTCCTCCCCGGCCTCCTGGTGCGACTTGCTGACCGGCCGCCAGCCGGGGGAGCCCTCGCCCGCGTCGGCGGCCCACTCGCGCAGCAGGGTCTGCGGGCGCTCGACGGTGGTGCCGGTGCCGACCTTCTTCGGCCGGCGCTGCTCGGGCAGCCGGGTGATCTGCAGCCGGCGCCCGCCCAGCGTCAGCTCCAGCTCGACCTGGGTCAGCCGTCTGGGGTCGGCGTGGTCGCTGCGCAGCCGGTTGGCCCGGCGGGCGTTCGGCGTCTCGCCGTACAGGGCGAAGCAGACCGCGTCCAGCACGCTGCTCTTGCCCGCGCCCGTCGCCCCGCGCAGCAGGAACAGTCCGCCGGCGGCGAGCGCGTCGAAGTCCACCGTCTCGCTGCCCGCGAACGGGCCGAAGGCGGTGACGGTGAGCCGGTGCAGCCTCATCGGGGCAGATCCGCCTTCCGGTCGGCGTCCGTGCGGACGTGCTCGAAGCCCTCGCGCAGCCAGCCGAGCTCGTCCGGCTCCGGCTCGGCCCCGGGGCGGACGTGCCGCAGGAAGCCCTCGGCGATCTCCAGGTCCTCCCGGCCGCTGACCCGGGAGGCGTACGACCGCGGCGGCTCGGTGCCTCCGTCCTCGGGGTCGAACAGCAGCTGGAGGGTGTGCGGGAAGCGGCGGCGCAGCTGCTCCATCGGCTCGCTCGGGCGGGCGGCGTCGGTGAGCGTGGCCTGCACCCAGGACTGCTCGTCCTCCGCGTACTTCTCGTCGGTGAGCAACTCGGTGAGGGTGCCGCGCAGGGTGGCGAGCGGGCGCGGCTGCGGGCAGTCGACCCGCTCGGCCGTCACCGCGCCGTCGGCCGCGAGGTCGACCAGCCACATGGTCTTGCGCTGGCGGGCCTCGGAGAAGGAGTAGGCGAGCGGGGAGCCGCTGTAGCGCAGGTGCGGGGCGAGGGTCTGGCAGCCGTGGAGGTGGCCGAGCGCGGCGTAGTGCACCCCGTCGAAGACCGAGGCGGGGACGGCGGCGACCCCGCCGACAGCGATGTCCCGCTCGCTGTCGCTCGGTGCTCCGCCGGTGACGAAGGCGTGCGCGAGCACCACCGCCCGCGTCCCCTCCGGGCGGGCCGCCAGGTCGGCCCGGACCTGCTCCATCGCCGCACCGAGCACCGCCGCGTGCCCGCCCTTGGCCAGCCCGAACCGCTCGCGGACCAGGGTCGGCTCCAGGTAGGGCAGCCCGTACACCGCCACCGGGCCGTGCGCGTCCGCCAGCAGGACGGGCTCGGCGCACCCGCCCGGATCCGTCCGCAGGTGGATCCCGGCGCGCCCGATCAGGCCGGCGCCGACCCCGAGGCGGCGGGCCGAGTCGTGGTTGCCGCTGATGAAGACCGTCGGCACCTGGAGCTCCGCCAGCCGGTGCAGCACGTCGTCGAACAGCGCGACCGCGTCCAGGCTCGGCAGCGCCCGGTCGTACACGTCCCCGGCGACCAGTACGGCGTCCACGCCCTCGGACCGGACCACGTCCACGAGGTGGTCCAGGAAGGCGCGCTGGGCGTCGTGCAGGCTCTCCCGGTGGAACGAGCGCCCGAGATGCCAGTCGGAGGTGTGCAGCAGTCTCACTACGGCGCTCCTACCTGCACGTTTGCCACTTCCATGTCCTCCGAGTCGGCACCGAGTCAGCACGGGTCACGCGGCCAGTGCCTGGTCAGTACCGAGTATCACAGGACCCACCGACAGAGCCTCGTCCATCACGGCCCTCAGCCTCTCACCCGCATCAGCGGGGAGGCGCCCGTAGATGCGGGGAGGCGCCCGTAGATGTCGGCGGTGATCCGAATCGTGGACTGCCCGGGCCAACGGGAGACTAGTCCGGTCATGTACACACTGCGTACGCTCGTACCCGACTGCTAGCCATCACTAGGGCCCCGGGGGAGACGATGGCTCGAGAGGCAAGCCCTGGCCAGATCATCGGTGGGAAGTACCGGCTGGTCTCCAGCCTGGGGTCAGGCGGCTTCGGACGGGTTTGGAAGGCCCACGACGAGCACCTTGACGTAGACATAGCGATCAAGGAGATCTGGCTCCCGCCCGCGCAGTTCGAGGAGGAGTACGACGAGCGCCTCAAGCGCGCCGCACGTGAGGCCCGAAACGCCGCGAAGCTCCGCGATCACCCCAACATCGTGACCGTTCACGAAGTCGTCGTGGATGCCGGCCGCCCGTGGATCGTGATGCAACTGGTCAGCGGCTGCTCTTTGGACGAATACGTCAGGCAGCATGGCCCGTTGCCCCGAGACCTGGCGCTCAAGGTTGCCAGGGCACTCCTGGAAGCCCTCGACGCTGCTCACCGGGCCGGTGTCCTGCACCGCGACGTCAAGCCGGCCAACGTCATGATGGCTTCCGACGGAAGGATCCTTCTCACCGACTTCGGGATCGCCCGTCACGAGAACGACACGGTGCTGACCGCGTCGGGGACGGTCATCGGATCCCCGGAGTACATGGCGCCCGAGCGAATCCGGGGACGGGCCGACCTGCCGGTCAGTGACCTCTTCTCCCTCGGAGTCACGCTCTTCCAAGCCATCGAAGGAATCTCCCCGTTCAGGAGGGAGACGGCAATGGCATCCATGTCCGCGGTGCTGATGGATGATCCGCCACCGCTCGTGAAGGCCCGTGACCCGCTCAGAACGGTCGTCCGCCTGCTGCTCGAGAAGAAGCCCGAACAGCGGCTCGGCATTTCAACAGCTTCGGTCTTCCTCGCTGAACCGCCCCACTCGCAGAACCCCGGTGGAACGCAGACCGAGCCCAAGGTCTTACCACCGAAGAAGGATCACCAAGCTTTCTTGAGAGCAGCCATAGAGCTCGAGCGGCAACGACAGGTTGAGGAATCACTGCCCAATAGATCGTCACCTGTCACGTCGGTGGCCGCCGTCAACACGCGCGAAACGCTCGAACAGGAGCAGGGGAAGCCCGAAGGCCAGGACGGTGCAAGCAGTGCAACCGGGCGACTGAGTAAAAACACCCTCAATTCAGTAGTCGGAGTGACAGCAGCCGCAGTTCTGCTTGTGGCGATGTTCTGGGCTGTTCCGGAAATATCGGACGATACGGCCTGCGGATGGATGAAGAGCGCACTTGTCAAGTATGAGCCGAATGGCTACACCACATATCAGAATCGACAGAAGATCATCAATCAGGCGAAAGATGCCCTGATTCTCCCAGAGCTTCACGATGGCATAAAATCCCACCTCGAGGCATATCAAGACACTCTATTGAGGAATTGGTACGCCCAGGACGCTGGGGACAGTCAGGCGATTCGGGCAAGGTCGGAGGTCTTGTACGAATGCGGAGACAGGGGGGACTAACGCTCCGAGGAGGCACCATGTGGGAGGCGTACATCACCCCCATCGAATGGATGCGCGGGTCCGCAGAGCACGCGACTCCTCGGCCGAGGTGATGGACGCTCAGGGGCACGCTGGTGCACTGACATTGATGCCGACAGTGCTCCTCCATGTCCTGCCGCCTGTTCCAGGACACGGATCGAGCGCCCTGGGGAGCTGCGGTAGTGATTCCGAACAGGTCACACGCCGAAGATGCGGAATTGTGAGGAGTGGGCGTTCACCTTCGGATGGGTCGTGACTCTGACCGTGGTGGGCGACGTGGTGGACGACGTTGTGGACGACGAGACGGAGAAGCCGCCGCGGCAGCGCCGGCGGCTCCGGCCGGACCGCCCGCCGGGTAGCTGGACTACCTCCCGGGCCTCTCCGGGGTCGGCGCGAACTCAGCGCGGTGGTCGCACATGCACGGAAACGGCTGGGAACACTCCGAAGAGTGTCCGAGCCGTTTCTGCGTTGACCTGCTGCGTTGCGGGCGAGGGGCACATTTGTGCCCCTTGGTAGGCCATGAGGGGTGGCCGCAGGGGGCAAATGTTGCTCCTTCGCGGAGCCTCGGGCGTCGGTGTTCGATTACTCGGGGTGGATTGTCAGTGGCTCTGTGTATGTTCCGTGGCGTCGGCGGATCCGGGGGTCGGAGGCCGACGGACAGGAGCAGACCATGACCGTGCGGGAGTCGGTGTACGAGGTGTTGGGTGTCGTGGTGGTGCGGCAGCGGCAGCAGCGGCTGCGGGAGCCGGGGGCGCTGCTGTTCGGCGGGCGGAGGCCGGGCTCCGGGCCCGGGGGCGGGAACGGGGCCGGGAACTGGGCCGGCCCCGGGTTCGGGCGGGGGCCGGCCGGTGGGCCCGGTGGGGCCGCGCCGCCGGGCGCGGGGCGACCGCCGGGTGCGCGGGCCGTCGGGGCCGGGGGGACCGGGGCGCGGGGGCGGCGCGGCGGCCGGGCCCGCGGGGCGCCGCCGCAGCCGGTGGCGGTGGCGCTGGCCGTCGAGGCGGAGGACTTCGCCGTGCTGGCGGAGTACGGGCTGTTCGGCGCGCTCGGGCACCAGGAGTACCTGGTCCGGGCGGAGGGGCAGCTCAGGGGCCTGTACCAGCAGGGGCTGGAGGTGCACCTGCGCGTCCTGGAGGCGGGTGACTTCGAGGACTACTGCGCCGCGCTCGGTCTCGATCCCCGGGCGGCGGCCGCCCGGGTCGCGTACGCGGGGGATCCGGAGCTGGCCGGGGAGCCCTTCGTCTACGCGGGGGAGCCGATGGCCGACCTCCTCCCGGTGCTGCTGGACGACCACCGGGCGCGGGTGCGGATGTCCCTCGCCTGCGCGGCCCTGCTCGACGCGCTGGGCGACGACCTGGCCGGGCAGCGGCGGATGGCGGCCGTGATGCGGTACGTGACGTCCGTGTACCTGGCGCTGGCCGAGGGCGCGGGGGAGGGCTGCCACCTGCTGACGCTCCGCTGCCACGGCCCGGAGGGCGGCGAGCAGCTCACCTCGGCGGTGGACGTCTGCGTGGAGGCGGGGCACCTGCAACCCGCCGGGCGGGACGTGGAGGCGTTCTGCGTCACGCTCGCGGCCGGCGTGGCCTCGGGCGGGGCGGGGGCGTTGCTGCTGCACGGCGATCCGGCCGCGTCGCCGTACCGGGCGGCTGACCGATCGGCGGACCGATCCCCGGACCGGTCTTCGGGCGCTCCGCCGAACCTTCCGCCGGACCTTCCGCCGAGCGGGCCCCGGGTGCGGGGCTGGGCGCTGGCCGGTGGGCGGCTGCGGCCGATGACCGCCCACGAGGTGTTCGACGAGCTGGCCGACGACGCGGCGCGCGGGCTGCCCTTCCCGCCCGGTGCGGTCCCGCAGCCGGGGTTCCCGCTGCCGGGCCTCCCGGAGGCCGGGGGCGGGGGTGGGCTGCTGGGGTGATCAGGGCGTTCGCGGCCGCCGCATCCACCATGCGGCGCTGGGGACTGTTCATCGACCGCCTGTTCGGGGAAGATCGGAGAAGATCAACAGCAGGAGTGCGCGGTACCCCACGCCGCCACTCCGGTCGCTCCGCTCCGTACCGTGCTCCGTAGGGTCCGGCGAGCCCGACACCGAGAGGGGGGACGCGCGGCATGGGCCGGATCGAGTTCACGGCGGAGATCGCCGAGCTGCTCGGGAAGGTGCGCCGGCGTCCCACGGCGGGTTGGCCGTGGCGGCCGGGCGAGCAGGTGCCGGAGGGGCTGCCGATGAAGCAGTCCTGGGGCTGGCTGTTCGCCCCGGACGGCCGGGTGCTGACCTTGGTCAACCCCAGGGACGGGATCTGCTCGCTGCCCGGCGGCTCGCTGGAGCCGGAGGACGACGGCGACCCGGCCGCCGCCCTGGCCCGGGAGGCGGGGGAGGAGGCCCAGGCCGTGATCGGCCGGCCGTACTACCTCGGCTACCTGTACGACCGGGTCGGCTCGGCGAACGGCGGGCACGAGTGCGCCCGGGTCCGGATGGCGGCGGCGCTGCGGGCGGTCGGCCCGAGTACGGCCGATCCGGCCTCGGGCCGGCACTACCGGCGGCTGCTGGTCGCGCCGGGGCTCGCGGTCGAGCTGCTGGGCTGGGGCGAGCCGGGGTTGCGCCAGGCCCGGGCGGCGGTCGCCACCGCCGTCCACTGGCTCGGCGTGCCGGCTGCCGCGAACGAGGAGATCGAGGAGCTCCCGGTCGAGGGCTGCACGGTCTTCCCCGGCCCGGTGTACCCGGCTGGCGGAGGCGTCCCGCGGTACTGAGCCGGGCCCACGGAACGCGACCGGCGGCGCGCCGCATCCGGGGACGGGGCTGTCTGGCGGCGCGCCGCGCCAGGATCGGGGCCGTCCGGCGGCGGGCGCGGAACTGACGCACCGACGGCCGTAGGCTGACCGGTGGCTGACGGCGAGCCGACTTCTCGGAAGTTTTTTGTCTACACGCGATGACCGACGAGCGTCGACATACACCCGCACCCACCTGGGCGAACTCACGCTCGGTTGGGGGTAGTTCACTTCTGCGCTATCAGACGGCCCGTCAATGTCCTTGGCATGAGCGCTTCCGCGCGAGGCTACTGCCTGGTATCCCTTCTGTGACCCGCGTCATATCTGGAGGTGCCATGCTCCGCCCTGCTCGTGCCCTGTCCATCGCCGCCGTAGCGGCCGGTCTCACCATGACGACGCTCTTCACGGCGTCGGCCGCCGATGCGGCGGGTGTCAGCTACGTCGCCCTCGGGGACTCGTACTCGGCCGGCGTCGGCGCCGGTAGCTATCTGAGCGACAGTGGGAGCTGCAAGCGCAGCACCAACGCGTACGCGTACCTGTGGAAGAACGCGAACAAGCCGTCCTCCTTCTCCTTCGTGGCCTGTTCGGGGGCGAGAACCGGCGATGTGCTCAACAGTCAGGTCTCCGCGCTGAACAGCGGCACCACGCTCGTCAGCCTGTCGATCGGCGGCAACGACGCGGGCTTCGCCGACACGATGAAGACCTGTGTGCTGGGCTCGGACAGCGACTGCCTCAACGCCGTCAGCACGGCGAAGAACTACGCGACCAACACCCTGCCCGGCCAGCTGGACCGGGTGTACTCCGCCATCAGGGCCAAGGCCCCGAAGGCCCACGTCGTGGTGATGGGCTACCCACACCTCTACAAGGTCGGCGGTGACTGCATCTTCGGCATCGGCGACACCAAGCGGGCCGCCATCAACGGCGCGGCCGACACGCTGGATGGCGTGATCGCCAAGCGGGTCGCCAATGCCGGCTTCACCTTCGGCGACGTGCGCGGCGCCTTCGCCGAGCACGAGATCTGCGGCTCGCAGAGCACCTGGCTGCACAGCACCACCCTGCCGATCGACGAGAGCTACCACCCGAACTCGGCCGGCCAGTCCGGGGGCTACCTCCCGGTGTTCAGTCGCTCCTGAGCGGAGCGGCGTCGAGTGCGTCGGTGCCGGGCGGCCACGGCCGGCAGGCATCGGCGCGATTCTCCGTGTCGGAGCGCGCGTCCCTGTCCGCGCGTCCCTGTGCGCGTGTCCGTGCGTCCGCGTGCGCGCCGGCAGTCGGCGTGATGGTCGGCGTGAACTGACCCCGCGTGCGCGGTAGTTCACCTCGGCGCCGACGGACCGTCCGTCAATGTCTTTGGCATGAACGCTTCCATGCTCGATTACCGCTTGGTATCCCTTTCTGTGACCCGCGTCATACCTGGAGGTGCGATGCTCCGCCCTGCCCGTGCCCTCTCCGTCGCCGCTGTCGCGGCGGCCCTCACCATGACGACGCTCTTCACCGCGTCGGCCGCCGATGCGGCCGGCGTGAACTACGTCGCCCTCGGCGACTCCTACTCGGCCGGTGTCGGCGCCGGCAACTACCTGGGCGACAGCGGCAGCTGCAAGCGCAGCGCCAACGCGTACGCCGAGCTCTGGACGAACGCGAACTCCCCGGCCTCCTTCACCTTCGTCGCCTGTTCAGGTGCGAGAACCGGTGACATCCTCAACAGCCAGATCTCCGCACTGAACAGCGGCACCACGCTGGTCAGCCTCTCGGTCGGCGGCAACGACGCGGGCTTCTCCAGCACCATGAAGACCTGCGTGCTGGGCTCCGACAGCGACTGCCTCAACGCCGTCAACACGGCCGAGAACTACGCGACCAACACCCTGCCCGGCCAGCTGGACCGGGTGTACAGCGCCATCAGCGCCAAGGCCCCGAACGCCCACGTCGTGGTGATGGGCTACCCGCACCTCTACCAGATCGGCGGCTACTGCCTCTTCGGCATCGGCGACACCAAGCGGGCCGCCATCAACGAGGCCGCCGACACCCTGGACGGCGTGATCGCCAAGGAGGTCGCCAACGCCGGCTTCACCTTCGGCGACGTGCGTGACGCCTTCGCCGGCCACGAGATCTGCGGCTCGCAGGACACCTGGCTGCACAGCACCACCCTGCCGATCGACGAGAGCTACCACCCGAACTCGGCCGGCCAGTCCGGGGGCTACCTCCCGGTGTTCAGCCAGTCCTGAGGCGTCCCCGCGCTGCCGCTCCGTCACTCCGCCGTCCCTGGTGGGCTGAGGGTGCGACGCCGGTGCCTCCGTCCTCCCCCAGGGCCCGGGAGGGGACGGCGGCACCGTCACGTCAGTGCCCGGCGCCGGGGCCCGGCCGCACCGGCGGGAAGGGGATCCCGGCCAGGGCGGGCAGCAGCTCCGCCTCCTCGTGGTCGAGATGCGCCTCCAACTCGGCCGACATCCGGTCCAGTTCGGAGCGGAGCCGGTCCGGCTCGGTGACCTCGATCCCGGCCAGCAGCGCCACCAGCTCCTCCTTGATCCGCCCGATCGCCCGGTGCTGCTCACCGAGCCGCTCCAGCACCCCGGCGAGCTCGGGGTGGCTGCGCGCGAGGGCGGGGAAGATCGCGGAGTCCTCGCCGGTGTGGTGGTGCGTCAACCCCTCGCAGAACGCGAGGCAGTGCTGGCGCAGTTGCAGCCCGAGCCCGGCCGGGCGGCCGGGGGAGTGGGCGTGGGCCTCGGCCCGGACATGGCGCAGCTGGGCCCGCAGCCAGCTGTGCGCCTCCAGCAGCTTGTCGGCCAGGCTGCGGACGTCGCGCGGATGGCCCGGCGGCGCTTCGGGGCGCTCCAGGACGACCACCGGCAACTCCCGCTCGGTGTGCGCCTGGTAGTCGCCGTACCCGGGTGCCCGGCGGACGACGGTGGTGAACAGCCGCTCCCGGCGCGGGCCTTCGGCGGGCACAGCGATCGCGTCGAAGGTCTCGGTGCCGAGCTCGACCCGGACCACGGGATGGGCCAGCAGATTGCGGTACCACTGCGGGTGTTCGGGTGCGCCGGCGGCCGAGGCGACGACCAGGAGCAGCCCCTCGGACCGGACGTACCCGAGCGGTACAGTGTGCGGCCGACCGGAGCGCGCCCCGGTGGTGGTCAGCAACAGCAGGTCGCCGCCCTCGAACGGACCGCCGACCCGGCCGTCGTTGGCGCGGAACTCCTCGATGACATTCAGGTTGAAGGACATGGGCATGGGTGTGTGGTGAAGTCTCCTGCGAGTGAGGGGGCGCGGCCACACACGGCATCACGCGACGAACCGGCGGACACCGTGGTGGCCGCCTGGGTCAGATCAGGGCAGCGGAGAAGGTGCTCATCGCGCATCGTCCCTTTGCGTGCAAGGTGCTGGCTCGGCCGTCGGCCGGCCCACTGCTCTGTGGCCGACGCCGCGCTGCACGCCCCCATTAGAGGTGGGCTGCGGATGCCCTGTCAATGGGTGTGATCACCGCGGAGCGTGCGCAGGGAGAGGGGGCGGGAGTGACGGCGCCGAACGGGTGGCAGCGAACGGATGGTAGATGACAGGGAACAGCTGACAGCTGACAGATTTCATCATCTGAAATCTGTCAGCTGTCAGCTGTCATCCGTTCGCGGCCCGGGGCGGACAAGACCGGTCAACCCAAGGTGGTCGGTCAGCCCAGGTAGTCGATCAGTCCGGCCGGCTTGAGGCCCGCGGCGTCGGCGGCGGCGAGGGCGCGCGGCAGGTCGGTGGCGAGGGTGTCGGTCCAGTGCATGAGGACCACGTCGCCCGGCTGGAGCGGGCCCGGGTGCCAGATGTTGGAGGCGCCCCAGCTGTAGTCGGCGTCGGCGGTCAGCACGGTGCGGATGCCGCAGTTGGCGGCGGCCTGCAGGGTGTCGGCGTTCCAGGTGAAGAACGGCGGGCGGAACACCACGGGCGCGGTGCCGAACAGCCGGGTCATCGCGTCGCGTGCGTCGCAGATCTCCACCTGCTGCTGCTCCAAGGGGAGTTTGCTCAGGTCGGAGTGCGAGACGCTGTGGTCCTGGATGGAGGAGCCGGGCACGGCGGTGACCCGCTTGAAGAAGTCCGGGTCGGTGCCGGCCGGCATCGGCAGCGGGAAGGCCGTGATCGGCAGGTGGTGGTCGGCGATGAAGCGTTCCGCCTCGGGGGTGCGCTGCCAGCCGTCGTCCACGGTGAAGAAGACGACCTTGTCGGTGGTCGGGATCGAGCCGGCCGCCACCGCCGGGGCGGGCGCCGGGCCGTCGACCCGTACGTCGTCCACCGAGAACGGGCCCTGCTGGTACCAGCCGTGCACGTACAGCCGGATGCTGTGGGCGTTCGGGCCGGTGGTGAAGCGGGTGGTCAGCTGCTGCCAGCCGCCCGAGGTGGTCTCGGTCCAGGCGGGGGCGACGTCCCGGCCGGTGCCGGTGGCGCCCAGGTAGACGAAGTTGCCGCGTACCCAGGCCGAGGCGGTGTAGGTGGTGTTGGGTTGGACGGCGACGGTCTGCGCGCACTCGCCGGTGGAGTCGCCGTTCGCCGGGGTGACGGTGAGCGCCGAGGTGCCGGAGTGCGCGGCGGTGGCGACGGCCGCCTCGGCCGGCCCGCCGGTGCAGCTCCAGCCGGGGATGCTGCCCCAGTCGGCGAGGTTGGGGGAGGGTAGTTCGAAGCCGGGGTTGGTGGCCAGGTTGACGGTCGCGCCGCCGGCGCCGCCGACGGGCCCGGCGGAGGAAGCGGCGGAGGAAGCGGCGGGAGAGGCGGAAGCCGCCGGGACGGCGAAGGCGGTGAGCAGCGCGACGGAGGCGGCCAGCGCGGACAGGCGCGTGGACATTGACACGTGAGGACTCCAGCAGGTGGGGGCACGCCCGTGGGGAGGGCGCGAAACGGGAATCTGGACCGTGGAACCGGGGCGCTCCCGGAGGGGCGGGAGCGGGTGGTGCAGGTGCGCCGCACTCGGACCGAAGAGCAACAATGGACTGGACCAATCCACCCGTCAAGGGAACGGCAGGTGAACCGCAGGGCGAACGATCCATCCTGAAGCGGGACAAGACGGTACGTCAGAAGCCATGTCCGGCGGGATGGTTCGGATGGTGGTCGGCCCGGCTCAGGAGAGGTACAACTCCTCGATGTCCGTCGAGTAGTACTCCGCGATCGCCGTCCGCCGCAGCTTGAGCGAGGGGGTCAGCAGT
Organism: Kitasatospora sp. NPDC040550; assembly: GCF_055594965.1. NCBI lineage: Bacteria > Bacillati > Actinomycetota > Actinomycetes > Kitasatosporales > Streptomycetaceae > Kitasatospora > Kitasatospora sp. NPDC040550. The sequence continues at coordinate 396,519 of NZ_JBVIWC010000002.1, forward strand.
CCCTGTTCCAGGCTGAACTCCCGCGGCAGCAAGCGGAACGCGCGGATCGACTCGGCCCGCGAGACGGCGGTGTTCGCCGCCGCCACCGCGCGCTGGACCTCGATGTGCAGCTGCTCGTCCGCCAGCACCGCCCAGGCGTCCAGCTGCTCCCGTCCGTGGGTCTTGAGCCAGTGCGCCAGCGCGGCCGGGTCGAGGGTGATCAGCGCCGCCACGTACGGGCGGTCGTCGCCGACCACCAGGCACTGGGAGACCAGCGGGTGCGCCTCGACCCGTTCCTCCAGCGCCGTCGGGGCGAGGTTCTTGCCGCTGCTGGTGACGATCAGGTCCTTCTTGCGGCCGGTGATGGTGAGGTAGCCGTCCTCGTCCAGCCGGCCCAGATCGCCCGTGCCGAACCAGCCGTCGACCAGCGACTCCGCCGTGCACTGCGGGTGGTTGAGGTAGCCGCCGAAGACCGAGCCGCCGCGCACCCACACCTCGCCGTCGTCGGCGATGGCCACCGAGGCGCCCGGCACCGGCTGCCCGACGGTGCCGAGCTTCTGCCGGCCGGCCGGGTTGGCGGTGATCGCCGCGCTGGTCTCGGTGAGGCCGTAGCCCTCGTAGAACTGGAGCCCGGCGCCGGTGAAGAAGAGGCCCAAGTCCCGCCGCAGCGAAGAGCCTCCGCACATCACGGTGCGCACCCGCCCGCCGAGCACGGCGCGCAGCTTCGGGTAGACGGTCCGCTCGTAGGCGAGGTGGCGCAGCCGCAGGGTCGTACCGGGGCCGGGCCCGCGACCGAAGGCCTTCTGCTCCCGGGCGGCCGCCCAGTCGACGGCCACCTGCCGGGCCTGCTCGAAGAGTTCGCCGCGCCCGGCCTCCTCGGCGGCTCGCCTGGCCCGCTGGAAGATCTTCTCGAAGACGTACGGGACGGCGTGGAGGAAGGTCGGCCGGAAGCTCGCCAGGGCGGGCAGTAGCGCGTCGGTGGAGACCTCGGGGACGTGCCCGATCCGGAAGCCGCCGCGGATCGCCGCGATCTGCACCGCCCGTCCGTAGACGTGCGCCAGCGGTAGGAAGAGCAGGGTGGCGGGCTGGCCGCCACCGCCGGTGTCGCGCAGCACCTCGCCCCAGCCGGTGAGCAGCGAGTCGGCCTCGGCGGCCAGGTTGGCGTGGCTGATCAGGCAGCCCTTGGGGCGCCCGGTGGTGCCCGAGGTGTAGACCACGGTGGCGATGTTGGCGGCGGTGACGCCGAGCCGCTGGCGGTGCACCAGGGCGTCGGGGACGCCCAGGCCGTCCTCGGTGATCGCGGCGACGCAGTCGCGGTCCAGTTGCCAGATCCCGGTCAGGTCGGGCAGGGCGTCGCAGACCGCGCCGACCGTCATCGCGGCGTCCTCGTCCTCGACCAGGCAGGCCACGGCCTGGGTCTCGGCGAGGATCCAGCGCACCTGCTCGGGGGCGGCGGTGGGGTAGACGGGGACGGTGATCGCGCCGATCGACCAGAGTGCGTAGTCGAACAGCGTCCACTCGTAACGGGTGCGGGACATCAGGGCGACCCGGTCGCCGTAGCGCACGCCGCGGGTCAGCAGGCCCTTGGCGAGGGCGAGGACGTCGTCCCGGAACTCCCGTGCGGTGACGTCCCGCCAGCGCCCGTCGCCGGTCCGCCGGGACAGTTGCACCAGGTCGGGGCGGCGTTCGGCGGTGTCGTACAAGGAGTCGGCGAGTCCTCCGGTGGCCTCGGGCCCGGCCGGGGCGGGGGTGGTGAACTCGCGCACAGTCCTCCCCAGTTCGCGTCTCGCGGCGCTGTCCGTCGGCCCCGGCGCACGGGCACCGGGATGGCGGCGCCCGGTCGTGCGGGGTGGTGCGAAACTATCGGATCGGCCTGTCACTGCCCAGGGTTGTGACGGTGACGCGACGAGATCGGCACCGGTCCGCACGGATGGTGTCGTAGTTGGGGAGGAGTCGCGGAGGTGCCCGTCGCTCTCCCGTGGGCCCTCCGGGGGTCGCCTGGGAGCGGTCCATGGGCCGTCGAGGAGCCGTCCGGGGGAGCGGCCCATGGGCCGTCGGGGAGTCGTCCGGGGCGCGTCCGGGAACCGTCGGTGACGGCCGGGTGACGGGTCGGCGGGGAGGGGCCGGGTTCGACTCGGGTCGGGTCGGGGCGGGGCAGGGCGGGGGTGGATCGCGGCCGCCCCCTGACGTGTCCCGGGCAAGGCGAAGAAGCGGAATGGTTCGACCCTCGAACGTGTGGTCAGGGCGTAGTAGAGTCTCGCAGACCCGTGACCGGGAGCCCCCGCAGCTCCCTGCCCAGGGCTCCCCCTCCAGCACCCCCCCCAGTACCCCGGAAACCCTCCGAACCGCTCCCCGTCCGCGCCTGGCACTTCCCGACCGAGGACTCCATGCGTCTGCGCAGCAGCTCGATCCGCGCGAAGATCATCGCGCTGCTCCTGGTGCCCATCGTCGCGCTCGTCGCCCTGTGGGCGTACGCGACGCTCGCCGCCACCGGGGACGCCTGGAGCCAGCTCTCGATCAGCCGTACGTACAAGGACTACGGGGCGGCGGTGGACCAGTACACCGGCGACCTGCAGAACGAGCGCCGCGCCGCCGTCCAGCACCTGGCCGACCCGAACTCGCCGGTCGCCCGGGACGGCTTCGAGCACGCCAGGGCGGCCACCGACCACAGCCTCGCGGTGCTGCGGCAGAAGAAGGACGCCGCCGGCGACCGGCTCTCCACCGGCCAGCGGGCCCGCCTGATGCAGATCATCGCCGCCGCCGACCAGCTCGGCCCGCTCCGCGCCCAGGTCGGCCGACTGGCGCTCAACTGGGAGTTCGCCCTCGGACAGTACAGCGACCTGATCCGCCCGGTGTTCGGCTTCCGGTCCGCGTACGTCGCCCGGCAGAGCGGCCAACTCCCGCGCCAGGGAACCATCCTGATCGAGCTGGTGCGCGCCCGCGAGTACCTCTCCCAGGAGGACGCGGCGATGGAGGGCCTGCGCACCGGCGCGGCCCGGCCCACCGCCGAGCAGTACCAGGCCGCGCTGGACGCCCTGCACAACCAGCAGGCCCTGTTCACCGTCTACATCGCCGAGCTGGAACCCGCCGACCAGGCCGACTACATCGCACTGCGCGGCGGCGAGGCCTGGGGCGCGCTGGCCCGGGCCGAGGCGGACTTCGTCGGCGCCGGCGGCCCCGACCGGGTGGTCCAGGCGCTCAACGGCGACAACTGGCGGGAGACCGCCGACCGCTCGCTCGGCGACCTCTCCTCGATCAACTCCCGGATCACCGCCGGGATGGACGAGCGCGGGCGCTCGGCCGCGATCGCGGCGCTGTGGCGCGGTGGCATCGCCGGCGCGATCGGCCTGGTCGCCGTCGTGCTGTCGGTGATGATCTCCTTCCGGATCGGGCGCGGCCTGGCCCGCGAGCTGATCAACCTGCGCAACGCGGCCAATGAACTCGCCAGCACCCGACTGCCGTCCGTCATGCTCCGGCTGCGCCGCGGCGAGCCGGTGGACGTCGCCGTCGAGGCGCCCGAACTGCGGTTCGGCCAGGCCGAGATCGGACAGGTCGGCCAGGCCATCAACGCGGTCCAGCGGGCCGCCGTGGAGGCGGCCGTCGAACAGGCCGAGCTGCGTCGCGGCGTCGCGGCGGTCTTCGTCAACCTGGCCCGGCGCAGCCAGGTGCTGCTGCACCGGCAGCTCACCCTGCTCGACACCATGGAGCGCCGCACCGAGGATCCGGCGGAGCTGGAGGACCTCTTCAAGGTCGACCACCTCACCACCCGCATGCGCCGACACGCCGAGGGCCTGATCATCCTGGCCGGCGGCTCGCCCGGGCGCGCCTGGCGCAAGCCGGTCCGGATGGTGGACGTGGTCCGCGCGGCGGTCGGTGAGGTCGAGGACTACGCCCGGGTGACCGTCCGGCCGTTCCCCGGCACCGGCCTGCTCGGCAGCGCCGTCGCCGACGTCACCCACCTGATCGCCGAACTGGTCGAGAACGCCGCGGTGTTCTCCCCGCCGTCCACCCAAGTCACCGTTCAGGGTGAGGTGGTGGCGCACGGCTTCGCGCTGGAGATCGACGACCGCGGGCTCGGGCTGAGCGAACAGCTGCTCGCCGAGATCAACGAACGCATCACCGAGGAGCAGGAGTTCGACCTCGCCGACACCGACCGGCTGGGGCTGTTCGTGGTCAGCCGGCTCGCCCGGCGGCACGGCATCCGGGTCCACCTGCGGCCGTCCCCGTACGGGGGGACGACGGCGGTGGTGCTGATCCCGCGCGAACTGCTGGCGGAGGCGCCCGACGGCTTGCCGGAGCCGCCCGCGACCGGGGTTGGTGCCGGTGGTGCTACCGGCGGGGGGCGACGGTCGGTGGGCCGGGCGGTCGGGCGTACAGCCGGGCGGCGTGACCTGGTCGCGGTGCCCGACCCGGCCTCCGGTGGTACCGCGGACCCGTCCGCGGGCGCTGCCCCGGCCGCGACCGCGGGCACGGATCCGGCCACGGGCAGGTCCGCGGGTCCGGCGCCGACCGGGGGAACGGCCGGGCGCCACCGGGTGACCGGCGGACCGCGGCCGTCCGTGCCCGAAGCCGGGCGTACGGCCAACGGACTGCCGCGCCGGGCGGCACGGACCAAGAGCGGTCCGGTGCTGGTGCCCGCGCCGCCGTCGGACGTCGAGAGCGGAGCGGGGACGGGCCGTCACCGGCGGGACGCGGCCCACGCCGCGGGCGCTGCGGGCGCTGCCGTGGACACCGTGGTGGACACCGGGCCGGCGGATGCAGTGCCGGTGGGCGCAGCGCTGGCGGACGCAGTGCCGGCGGACGCAGTGCCGGTGGGCGCCGAGCGGGCGGGCCGCACCCTCGTGGACGTCGTGCCCGGAGGCGCCGTGCCCGGAGGCGCCGTGCCCGAGGATGCCGGGTCCGCAGGTGCGGCCCCCGTCGCCGCCGCTCCGGCCGATGCCGCGCCCCGGACGCCGGGCGGGCTGCCCCGTCGGGTCCGGCAGGCGAACCTCGCGCCGCAGCTCAAGGAACTGGCGAAGGACCGCCTCCGCGGAGAGACCGAGGCCGCGGGCCGGGCCGGAGGACCGTCGTCGGAGGCCACCGACACGCGGGAGGCCGGCCGGGCCGCGGAGGTCCGGGAGCGCTCGCCGGAGGAGGCCAGGGCCACCTTCGCCTCGTTCCAGCGCGGCTTCACCCGGGGCCGCGGCACGACCGCCCCGGCGGACCGTACGGCCGCGTCGGCCGCCCGGCCCGTCGCCGTACCGCGCTGGCAGCCGCCGGACACCTCCCGGCGGGCGATCAGCCCCGCGCCCGCCCCGGCGGCGCTGCCCGCACCGGCGCCCGGCGACGCCGCCCGGGCGCCGCTGGCCCGCCGGATCCCGCCGGGCCAGCCGGTGCGGCGGAACCCTGCGGCCGTCCCGGCCGTACCACCGGTGACACCCTCAGTGCCCGTAGCACCGGCAGGACCCGCCACACCGGCAGGATCCGCAGCCCTCGCAGTACCCGCACCACCCGCTCCAGCGGAAGGAACTGATTCATGACCACTTCGACGCAGCCGTCCGGGGACCTCAACTGGCTCCTGGACGACCTGGTGGGCCGGGTCGCGGCCCTGCGGCACGCGGTGATCCTCTCCAGCGACGGGCTGGCCACCGGCGCCTCGCGCGACCTCGAGCGCGAGGACGCCGAGCACCTCGCCGCGGTGGCGGCCGGGTTCCACAGCCTGGCCAAGGGGGCCGGCGGGCACTTCAAGGTCGGCGGGGTCCGGCAGACCATGGTGGAGCTGGACGAGGCGTTCCTGTTCATCACGGCCGCGGGCGACGGCAGCTGTCTGGCCGTGCTGAGCGAGGCCGAGGCGGACATCGGCCAGATCGCCTACGAGATGGCCCTGCTGGTCAAGCGGGTCGGCGAGCACATGACCGCCGAGCCGCGCACCGAAACCGCCGCGCCGAGGGGCTGAGCGGTCCGATGGCGGATCCGATGGCGGGCGGCTCGGTGACCCCGGAGGGCTCGGTGACCCCGGAGGGCGCGGAACCGGCGGGCACGGCCCCGGACGGTGCGCGGTCCGACGGTCCGGCCTCCGGTGGCACGGCCCCGGCCGGCGTGGGGCCCGACGGCCCGGCCTCCGATGGTGCGGGGCCGGAGCAGGACACCCCGGGTGGACCCGAGGTCGACCTGTTCCGGCCGCGCACCTCGGCCGACGACCGGTGGTTCGACGACGAGGCCGGTCCGGTGGTGCGGCTCTACTCGATGACCAGGGGCCGCACCCGGCCGGTCGAGGAGGGGCTGTTCGACCTGATCTCGCTGGTCACCGCCAAGGAGCCCGGGCCGGACGCGGGGGCCGTTCCCGCGCACGTCCTCGACCCGGAGCACCAGACCCTGCTGGCCTGGTGCCGCCACGAGCCGCTGTCCGTCGCCGAGCTCGGCTCCTACACCGACCTGCCGGTCAGCGTCGTGCGCGTCCTGCTCGGCGACCTCTACGACGCCGACCTGATCAGCGTCACCCGACCCGTTCCGCTCGCCGAGCTGCCGGACGAGCGCCTGCTGCGAGACGTGATCAATGGACTCCGTGCGCTCTGACCCCACCCCGCCGAGCACCGCTCCCGAACCCGCCGGGAGCGCCAACGACCCGCGCTGGCGCGGCGGTCCGGCCGCAGCGGTGAAGATCCTGGTGGCGGGCGGGTTCGGCGCGGGCAAGACCACCCTGGTCGGGTCGGTCAGCGAGATCCGGCCGCTGCGCACCGAGGAGGAGCTCAGTGAGCTGGGCCGCCCGGTGGACGACACCTCGGGCGTGGAGGCCAAGCGGACCACCACGGTGGCGATGGACTTCGGCCGGATCGACCTGCGGCCCGGCCTCGCGCTCTACCTGTTCGGGACGCCCGGGCAGGACCGGTTCTGGTTCGTCTGGGACGAGCTGGCGCGCGGCGCGCTCGGCGCCGTGGTGCTCGCGGACACCCGGCGGCTGGCCGACTGCTTCCCCTCCGTCGACTTCTTCGAGCAGCGCGGCATCCCGTTCCTGGTCGCGGTCAACTGCTTCGACGGCACCGAGCGGTTCGCCCCGGAGGAGGTCCGGGACGCCTTGGACCTCGACCCGGGCATCCCGGTGGTGCTGTGCGACGCCCGGCTGCGGGAGGACGGCAAGGGACTGCTCGTGGCGCTGGTCGAGCACGCCGCCGAGCTCCGTCGGCGGGCCGCGGCCGGGACCTGAGGCTCCGTGGGATCGGCCCTGGTCAGGGGCGCTTCGTGCACCCGACGTCTCATTCGGTGGTCCACATGTCGGACGAACGGTGCGCGGAAGGTTGCCTAGACAGGCTCGGGCGTGGAAGGCTCTGTGGACGTAAGCCGTCCCGGCGCGCACCGGATCATGGGTGTGTCGCCGCGCGGGCAACGAAGCGCGATGAAGCGCAACGAAGCGCAAACGCGTGGAGCACGACCAGGCAGGACGAAGGGGGAGGGCAGCAGGGATGACCGTCGGCAAGCGACGCATCACCACCGTCCCCGGCCCCGTCGTGCCGGTGCTCACCGTCCGCCGCTACATCGACCACGCGCTGATCTGCAGCGCCTGTTGTCGCTGACCGGCCTCCTCCCCTCCGGTACGTCCCCGGCACCCCAGGCCTGCACCCGGCCGCCGCCCGACGCACCACCGACCCCGTCGACCAGGCCGTAGCGGACCGCACGTCAGGAGCGCCCGCGGCCGACCGATCCGGCCCCGCCCCGCGGAGAGACCACCAGTGAACACCGTTCGCCCCAGCAACTCCCTCGAACCGTTCTGGCCGTCCCGGCAGCCACACCTGTTCGATCAGACGTGTCCGGGTTCGCCCAGCGCGTCCCGGCCCTCCGCCCGCTGAACCCGGTCCCCCCGGTCCAGCTCCGGCAGTACGCCCGGTCGACGCGCAGACGACTCCACCCCGTCCGTCACGCGCGAAATGAGCGGCACACCATGTCTTCCTCCTCCACGGCCACCCTGCCCCTGCCCACCGCGACCCCGCACCTGCGCGCGGTCCGCTCCGTTCCTCCGGTTTCCCTCCCTCCCGTCTCCGTCGTTCCCTCCGTCGTTTCCTCCGTCCCGTCGGTCTCGCCCGTGGTCGGGTCGGTCCGTCCGGGGGCCGGTACGGGTGCCGGTCCGGCCGGCGCCCCGGTCGTCGTCGGCCCCCAGCCCGGGGCGGTCGCGCCGCCGGCGCCCGCGTCGCTGCTCGCCGCACTGCCGGAGGGGGCGGCCGTCGTCGCCGCCCTGCCGCAGGGCGTGCTGCCGCAGGGCCTGCTCGCCCAGTACGGTGCGCAGACCGGCGCGCCCGCCGGTCACCCGATGATCGGCTACCTGGTGCTGGTGCCGGCCGAGGGCCCGACGGCCGGGCCGGTCGGCCTGGCCGGGCACGCCGCACCGGGCACGCTGCCTGGCGGTACCGGTGCGGGAGGTGTCGGTACGGGCGCCGCGGGTACGGGCGCCGCACCGGCCGCCGTCCGTCCGGTCCGGCCCGCCGGACGCGGCATCGCCGTCGACGCCGAGCGGCGCAACGCCTACGTCGACGGGCGGCTGCTCGACCTCACCTACCTGGAGTTCGAGCTGCTGGCCCACCTCACCGAGCACCCGCAGCGGGTGCACACCCGGGACCACCTGGTCTCGGCGGTCTGGGGCTACGGCCACGTCGGGGACGGTCGCACGGTCGACGTGCACGTCGCCCGGCTGCGCCGCAAGCTCGGCCCCGCCTACCGGGACTCGATCGTGACGGTGCGCCGGGTCGGGTACAAGTACACGCCGGTCAACTGAGCTGCTGCTCCACCCTGTTCGGCTGTCGGCCCACTGCTTCGGGCCACATTCTTCGGTCCGTCGCCTTCCGTGCGAGGCCGCTTCGCGTCGCAGCGGGCCGTCCGTTCCTTCCGTGAACGGGCGGTCCGCTGCGGCGTGTCGGTGCTGAGCATGGGGGCCGTGCAAGCGGGCCGTGCGAGTGGGCCGTGCGAGTGGGGCCGGATGAGCCTGCCGGTCAGGCTCGTTGGTCGGGTGGCAGCAGGAGGACGGACAGGGCCTCGGCGCAGGTCCGGGCGTGGGCGAGGAACCGGTCCAGCCGGTCGTCGGTGAGGTGCGCCGGGGTCGAGCGGACCGCGAGCGCGAACCGGGCCTGCCCGGCGGCGTCCAGTACGGGAACCGCGAGCGTCCGTACCCCGGCGGCGGACTCGCCGTCGTTGAGCGCGTGACCGGCCGCCCGCACCCGCGCCAACTCCTCTTCCAGGAGCGCCGGTTCGGTGATCGTGCGGTCGGTGAACGACGGTAGCGGGCCGAGTGCGGACACGGCCGCCTCACCCGCGCGCGGCCAGGCGAGCAGGACCTTGCCGAGTGCGGTGGAGTGCAGCGGCCGGCGCAGGCCGAGTCCGGTGTCCGGCCGGACCGAGCCGCCGACCAGGATGACGGCGTGCGGGCCGCTGCGGATCGCCAGGTCGGCGGTCGTTCCGGTGCGCCGGGAGAGCAGCTCCAGCTCGGGGCCGGCCAGATGCAGTCCGCGCTGGTGGAAAGTGAGTTGGCCGAGTTCGGCGACCGCCGGGCCCAGTCGGTAGCGGGCCGTCTGATCGTCCTGCTCCAGGAACCCGGCGCTGACCAGCGTGCGGGCGAGCCGGTGCGCCGTGGAGACAGAGAGGTCCATCCGGCGGGCCAGGTCCGAGGCGCTGAGGTCGGGGCCGTTGTCGTGGAAGCAGTGCAGCAGCCCGAGCGCGCGCTGGACGGCCTGGGCGCCGGCCGGGGGGCTCTGGACGGCGGTGGCGGCCTCGGCCATGGCACCTCGCGTTCGGTTCGTGGCTCCGGGCGGTGCGCCGGAGGGAGTCTCAGCGTAGGGCAGCGCGTGCTGCGGAGATGTGTCAACGACGTTGCAATGGAATGGCGTTGATGAACAACTGGTCCCACCATGTGGCAAAGGCTTGCTTCCGGCTCGACCGGCGTGGAACGCTCCTCGCATCGCGCCGCCCGGCTCCCCGGTGCGGACGGCGCGACATCGCCATCGCCATCGTCATCGCCGTCCCACCTCGCCCGCGCTCGGTGCACCCGTGCGCCGCGACGCGTGGATCTCCGTGCGCCGGAACCGGAAGGAGCAGCGCCGTGACGTCCCACCGGCGTGTTCCCTCCTGTTCCTGTTGTCGCTGACGCTCCTCGTTCCCCCTGCTCCTGCTTCTGCGCCTTCGTACACCGTGCGTGTGTGCTCTGCGCTCTGCTTCCCGCTCGCTGCTGCGCGCCCTGCCGCGCGGCGGCGGTGCACCCGAACTCCGATGCCTCCGACCGTCGTCGGACCCCCGAAGAGGACCACGCCCCGTGCCCAGTCGTTCGCCGAGTTCCTCCGCCGTTCCCGAAACCCTCTGGTTCACCCGCTGCCCGGTGCCCACCGCGACCGGTATCGCCGCCGATCAGGGGTGGCTGGCGCGGGAGTTCGCCGCGGACGGGATCGCCGTCCGTTCGCTCCAGGACGCCCCGCCGGAGGTGGCCGCCGACCACCACTACACCCACGCGCTCACCGGACTCTTCCGCGAGGGCGGCAACGTGCCGGCGCTGTGGGCCCGTTCGCGGGGGGAGGCGACCAGGCTGATCGGGTTGACCTGGATCGAGGAGCGGCAGGTCGTCCTGGTCCGGGCCGGGAGCGGCATCGGCGAGCCCGGGCAGCTGCGCGGGCTCAGGCTGGCTGTTCCACATCATGGGATCGGCATCGACTTCTGGCGGGCCATGGCCCTGGCCGGCTTCCGGGGTGCCCTGGCGCTCGCGGGTCTCGGGCTGGAGGACGCCGAGCTGGTCGACGTGCCGGCGGTCCCGGGCGGCGGTCAGTGGTCCGCCGAGCTGTCCGCACTGCGAGACGGCCTGGTAGACGCCGTCTACGTGAAGGGGGCGCTGGCCGTCGAGGCGGCCCGCCGGATCGGCGCGGAGGTGGCGGTGGAACTGGACACGGCCCCGGACTGCCGGGCCCGGGTCAACAACGGCACGCCCCGGCCGGTCACCGTCCACCAGCGGCTGCTGGACGAGCACCCGGACCTGGTCGCCCGCTTCCTGGCGGTCCTGCTGGAGGCCGCGGACTGGGCCGCCGAGCGTCCGGCGGAGGTGGCCAGGATCCTCCAGGCCGAGACCGGCGCGGGTGCGGAGGGCGTCGCGGGCGCCTATGCGGCGGGCGGCCATCGCACGCTGCACCTGGACCTCTCGGAGGACCGGCTGGAGCTGCTGGCGCAGCAGGAACGTTTCCTTGCGGGGCAGGGCTTCCTCGCCACGCCGGTCGACGTCCGCGCCTGGGCCGATCCGGAGCCACTCCGCGCCGCGCGCGAACTGCTGCGCGAGCGGCGGGCGGTGGGTAGCGGGCGAGGGGCGAGCGTGACCGGCTGACCGTCCCGGTCGTTCGTCCGGCCAGTCGGCTGTGCCAGTCGGCTGTGCCAGTCGGTGGCGTCGGCTGGTGCCGCCCGGCGCCCGGCGCCCAACGCCAGAGGCCCGACGCCATCCGGCGCCGCTCGGTGGAGTTCGGCGAACAACTTTCAGCGAACAGATTTCAGATAACAGAGTTCAGCGAACAACTTTCGAAAGTTGTCAGTTGTCATCTGTCACCCGTTTTGGAGACCCCGTGAACACCGCCCGCCTCGCCCTCGCCGCCACCGCGCTGCTCGCCACCACCGCCCTGGCCGCCTGCGGCTCGTCCACCGACGGGGGCAGCGCCTCCGCCGCAGGCGGGGCCGGCGGCAAGGCCGACACCGTGCTCCGCCTGCCCGACCCCGGGAACAACGGGTTCCTCGCCCGTGGCAAGAAGGACGGCTCGCTTGACCGGGCCCTGGCCGCCGTCCACGCCAAGGTGGCCTGGACCGGCAGCGCGGGCCCCTTCGCCCCCGCCGCGCAGGCCCTGTCCGCCGACCAGCTCGACGTCGCCCAGGGCTCGATCACCTCGGCCGTCGCCGCGCTCGCCCAGAAGCCCGGCTTCAAGTTGTTCGCCCAGACCGCTCCGGACGGTGTCGGCGAGGGCATCCTGGTCAAGAACGACTCGCCCATCAAGACCGTGCAGGACCTCGTCGGCAAGAAGGTCGCCGTCTCCCAGGGCGGCACCAGCGAGTACCTCCTGCTCAAGGCGCTCGAGAAGAACGGCGTCCCGGCCGACCAGGTCCAGCGGGTCTACCTGCGCGCCGACCAGACCTCGGGAGTCTTCAACTCCGGCCAGGTGGACGCCTGGGCGACCTGGAACACCTTCTCCACGCCCACCATCGCCAATGCCGGCGCGCACTTCCTGGTCGACGGCAAGGCGATCGGCTCCGACAACTACGCGGTCTGGGCGGTCCGCAACGGCTTCGCCGACAAGCACCCCGACGTGGTCAAGGCCTTCTACGCCTACCTGCGCGACAACGGCGCCAAGGAGAAGGCCGATCCGGCCGCCTACCTCAACGTCTTCACCGACTCCGGCCCGACCGCCGTCACCCCGGCCGAGAAGGACGTCGCGGTGAACGTCAGCCGGCAGGCCGCCCCGGCCGACGTCATCTCGGCGGCCGACACCGCCCGCTTCGGCACCGTCGCCCAGTTCTTCGCCGACCAGAAGGTCACCAAGCAGCTGGTCGACGTCAAGCCGTACCTGATCGACATCGACACCTTCGGCGGCGGTGCCAAGTGACCGCGCCCGCAACGGAACAGGACTCCGAGGACACCCGGGCCGCCCTGGCCGCGGGCCTGGTGGCGCCGCGCGCCCAGCTCCGACGGCCCCGCCCGCGGGCCCTCGCCGTGCTGCTGCGCACGCTCGGTCCGCTGGCCCTGCTCGGAGGTTGGGCGCTCGCCTCCGTCACCGGCGCGCTCACCCAGGACGTACTCGCCTCGCCGGACCAGGTCGCCGAAGCCGTCGGCGAGTTGTGGGGCAACGGCCAGCTGACCGACGCCCTCGCCGTGTCGCTCACCCGGGCCGGACTCGGACTGCTGCTCGGTGCCACCACGGGACTGGTGCTCGGTGTGGTGACCGGATTCACCCGCCTCGGCGAGGAACTGCTCGACTCGGCGATCCAAGTCCTGCGCACCGTACCGTTCCTGGCGCTCGTCCCGCTCTTCATGGTGTGGTTCGGCATCACCGAGACCGCGAAGGTCGCCCTGATCGGGGTGGCCACCAGCTTCCCGATGTACGTATCCGCCTCGGGCGGGGTCCGCAACACCGACCGCAAGCTGGTGGAGGCGATGCGCAGCTTCGGCCTGGGCCGCTGGGCGATCGTGCGGACGGTCGTGCTGCCCGGGGCGCTGCCCTCCCTGCTATCCGGCCTGCGACTTTCCATGACGCTCAGCGTGATCGCCCTGATCGCCGCCGAGGAGATCAACTCCACCGAGGGCATCGGCTACTTGATGGCCCAGGCCCAGAACTACTCGCGCACCGACGTGCTCGCCGTCTGCATCCTGATCTACGGTCTGCTCGGCCTCGCTGCCGACGGCATCGTCCGGATCCTGGAACGGCTGCTGATGCCGTGGCGCCGCGCCGTCCGAGGAGCCGCCCGATGACCGCCCCCGCCGGCTCGCCGCCCGCCCCGGCCTCGACCGTGAGCACCGCCGTGAGCTCCGCTGGAAGCACCACCGCAACAACCGAAGGCGCGGCCCCCGCCGTCCATCTGCGCGGCCTGCGCAGGGTGTTCGGCACCAGGGCCGTGCTCGACGGCGTCGACCTGTCGATCGCCCGGGGTGAGTTCGTCGCCCTGCTCGGTGCCAGCGGTACCGGGAAGACCACCCTGCTGCGGATCCTCGGCGCGCTGGACCAGGCCGACAGCGGCACCGTGCTGGTGCCGCGGGTCCGTACGGTGGTCTTCCAGGAGCCCCGACTCGTCCCGTCCAAGCGGGTGTTGGCCAATGTCACGGTCGGTCTGCCGCGCGGTGCGGCGGCCCGGGAGACCGGGTTGAAGGCACTCGCGGAGGTGGGCCTGGAGGGGCACGCCGAGGACTGGCCGGCCACCCTCTCGGGCGGCGAGGCACAGCGTGTCGCACTGGCCAGGGCGCTCGTGCGCGAGCCTCAACTCCTGCTCCTGGACGAACCGTTTGCGGCGCTGGACGCCCTGACCAGGCTGCGGATGCAGGACCTGGTCGGCGACCTCGTCCGGCGCCACCGTCCCGCCGTGCTGCTGGTCACCCATGACGTGGACGAGGCCGTCCGGCTCGCCGACCGTGTCGCCGTACTGCGCGACGGTCTGCTGGTCCGGGACGAGACCGTCGGTGTCGAACGCCCTCGGGACCCGGCCGACCCCGCCTTCGCCGCCCTGCGCCGCCGACTGCTCGCCGACCTCGGCGTCCAATGAACGGCGTTCCGCCACGCTGCCACCGCGCCACCGCGCCACCGTTCCGCCGTTCCGCCGTTCCGCCGTTCCGCTCTTTCCGTACAGCACGCCACACATGTCTCCCGCACGAACCCGTACGCACCACTGGAGTTGACCAGATGACCGTCACCCTCGGCGTCCACGCCAGCAATCCCACGCTCTACTACCTCGCCCGACTGCCCTATCTGGAGGAGGAGTTGGCCCCGCTCGGAGAGAGCGGCGCGTTCCACCACTACACCGACGGCACCCGCACCGGGCAGCTGCTCGCCGACGGCACCATCGACTTCGGCGGCACCGGTTCGACCCCGCCGATCACCGCCCAGGCGGCCGGCCACGACCTGGTGTACGCGGCGGTCTCCGCGCCCCGCCCCGACCACGGCGCGCTGCTCGTCCTGGACGCCGGGCCGGTCCGTACGGTCGCCGACCTCAAGGGCGGCACCGTCGTGCTCGGCGTCGGCTCCTGGCAGACCCACCTGCTCGCCAAGGCCCTGGACGCGCACGGGCTTTCGTACGGCGAGGACGTCACCCCGGCGCGGCCGGTGGCGGGGGAGGACCAGGCCCGAAGGCTGCGCGAGGGCGAGATCGCGGGCTGGGTCGCCCAGGGCGCCGAGCTCGCCGCGGCCCGTCGCGGCGGGGAGTTTCGCGAGCTGGTCCGCACCGGGGACGTCATCACCGACCGCTCGGTCTTCTTCACCCGCCGGGACTTCGCCACCGACCGCCCCGAGGTGGTCGCCGCGATCGCCACCGCGCTGCGCCGGGCGGACGCCTGGGTGGCCGCCCACCCGGCCGAGGCGGCCGCGATCGCGGCCCGGGAGCTGGGCGGAACGGCCGCGGACTGGCGTGCCGCGCTCGCCGCGCTGCCCTGGCGACTGGAGCCGGCCACCGACGCGTTCGTGGCCGAGCAGCAGGAGGCGGCGGACATCTTTCACCGGGTCGGCTTCATCGACCGCGCGCTGACCGTCGCCGACGCCCAACTGTCCGTTCTGGAGGCCCCGGTGGCCGCCGCACTCGGGAAGGACAGCTGAGCCGTGGCCTCCGAAGTCCTCTGGTACATCATCCCGCGCGAAGGGCACTACCCCTGGGAGCCGTCCGGCCGACGCCCGGTGGACCTGCGGTACCTGCAGCAACTCGCGGGCAGTGTCGAGCGCTTGGGCTACACCGGTGCGCTGCTCGCCACCGACCTGTACGACGTCTGGACGCTCGGCAGCGCGCTCGCCGCCGCCACCGGACCGGCCTTCAAGCCGCTGCTGGCCGTCCATCCCGGGCTGGTCTCGCCCACCCTGCTCGCCAAGATGGCGCTCAGCTTCGACCGCCTGCACGGCGGGCGGCTGCGGTTCAACGTGGTCAACGGCTCCACCGCGCAGCTCCGCGAGTACGGTCTGGACGTCGAGCACGACGACCGCTACCGCCTCAGCGCCGAGTACTGGTCGATCGTCAAGCGCCTCACCTCCGGCGAAGTCTTCGACCACGAGGGCGAGTTCTACCGGTTGAAGAACGCCGGTGCGAGCCTGCGCGAGCTCACCCCGGTGCAGCCCGGTGGCATCCCGCTCTGGTTCGGCGGCAGCTCGCCGGCCGGAATCGAGATGGCCGCCCAGCACGTGGACGTCTACCTGACCTGGGGCGAGCCACCGCACCTGCTCAAGGAGAAGCTCGACCTGGTCCGCGAGCGCTCCGCCGCGCACGGACGGAGCCTGCGGATCGGGCTGCGGCTGCACCTGGTCGTCCGGGACACCGAGGAGGAGGCCTGGGCCGCCGCCGACCGGCTGCTGGACGTGACGAGCGAGGCGACGTACGCCCGGCAGCTGGGATCGGCGGAGGGGGAGGACGGCGTGGGCTGGCAGCGCCAGTTCCGTCAGCACGGCGGAAAGGTCCCGGCGCGAGCCCGGGAGCTGGAGGCCTACCCCAATCTCTGGCCCGGCATGAGTCTGTTCCGGCCCGGTCCGGGGACGGCGGTGGTCGGCTCGACGGCCCAGGTGGTCGAGCGGTTGAAGGAGTTCGAGGCGCTGGGCGTCGACACCTTCATCCTCTCCGGCAACCCGCTGCTGGAGGAGGCCCACCGGGTGGCAGAAACGGTTCTTCCGGCCTTGGGCATCCGCCGCTGACGGCTGACAGGTAACCGTCGACAGCTGACGGATGACAGATGTCGACGAACAGATGACAGCTGACAGATTTCGAAATCTGTCAGCTGTCATCCGTCATCTGTCGCCCGTCACCCGTGGCCCGTTCCCGTCACGCGCTCAGCCGGTCGATCTCCGCCAGCTGCTCCTCCGTCAGCGGCCCGCCGGCCAGTGCGTCGAGGTTCTGGTCCAGCTGGGCCACGCTGCTCGCGCCGATGATCACCGAGACCACCCGCGGGTCCCGCAGCACCCAGCACAGGGCGAGCTGGGCCAGCGTCTGGCCGCGCTCCTCGGCGACCTTGTTCAGTGCCCGCAGCTGGTCCAGCTTCGACTCGGTCAGCACCTCCTCGGTCAGGAACTTCCCCACCGACATGCGCGACCCGGCCGGGACCCGGCCCGAGAGGTAGCGGTCCGTCAGCAGGCCCTGGGCCAGCGGCGAGTAAGCGATCAGGCTGGTCCGGGTGTCGCCCACCGCCTCCAGCACGCCACCCTCCTCCACGTTCCGGTTGAGGATCGAGTACGCCGACTGGTTCAGCAGCACCGGCGTCCCGAGCTCGCGCAGGATCGCCACCGCCTCCCGGTGCTGCTCCGCCGGG
Source organism: Kitasatospora sp. NPDC040550 (assembly GCF_055594965.1). Taxonomy (NCBI): domain Bacteria; kingdom Bacillati; phylum Actinomycetota; class Actinomycetes; order Kitasatosporales; family Streptomycetaceae; genus Kitasatospora; species Kitasatospora sp. NPDC040550. Next base: position 413,458 of record NZ_JBVIWC010000002.1, read on the forward strand.
TAGTTGGAGATCGCCGCGTACAGGGCCCGGCCCGAGCGCACCGCGCTGTCCAGCGCGCCCATCGTCTCCTCGATCGGGGTGTCCGGGTCGTAGCGGTGCGAGTAGAAGACGTCGACGTAGTCCAGCCCCATCCGGCCCAGCGACTGGTCCAGGCTGGCCAGCAGGTACTTGCGGCTGCCGCCGTTCCCGTACGGGCCGGGCCACATGTCCCAGCCGGCCTTGGTGGCGATGAACAGCTCGTCGCGGTACGGCCGGAAGTCCTGTGCGAACAGGTAGCCGAAGTTGCGCTCCGCGCTCCCGTACGGCGGTCCGTAGTTGTTCGCCAGGTCGAAGTGCGTGACGCCCCGGTCGAAGGCCCGGCGCAGCACCGCCCGCTGCACGTCCAGCGGCTGGGCGTCACCGAAGTTGTGCCAGAGCCCCAGTGAGACGGCGGGCAGCTGAACTCCGCTGCGGCCGGCCTTCCGGTAGGTCATCGAGGCATAGCGGTCATCCGCGGCGAGGTAGCTCATGCCGGACATCTTGCCAGTCGGCCCCGCCCGATCAAGTCCCCGGGAGTGTCTTGCCCCGCCTCCTTCCGCTGCTTATCCTCGCGGAGGACCAGGTGGGACGGCGCGGGGCCGGTTGCGGCCGCGCCCGGACGAGGCGGAGGGGGAGCGTGATGGCAGTCCGGACCGTAGCGGCCGAGGCCACCGTGACCGTCGTGCCCCGCTGTTGTCGCCGCCACCGCCGCAGCACCCTGCGCTGACGCCGCCCGCGGGCCGTCAGGCCCGCCCCGGTCCGCCCCCGGTGCTGCCCGTCCGAGCGCAGCGCCGCCGTACCCGCGCCTCCGCCGGTGCCACGCCCATCGCGCCACGCCCACCGCGCCACGCCCACCGCGCCATGCCCACCGCGTCACGGGCTCCGCACCACGGGCTCCGCACCGCGGGCTCCCCGCGTCGGTCGCGTACCCCGCGCGTCCCGCACCCGCAGCGCCCCGGACGGCCCAGTGCCGTTCCGTCGTCCGACCACCGAGCGCCCCAAGGAGACCGCCGTGCGGTTCACCGTCTCGTCCCTCGTCGCCAACGCCCCCGACCCCGTCACCGGCATCCACCGCACCCCGCAGCAGAAGCTGTGGAACGTGGTCGACCAGGCCGTCCTCGCCGAACAACTCGGTTACGACGGCTACGGGGTGGGGGAGCGGCACGGCGACCCGTTCCTCTCCCCGGCGCCTCCCGTGCTGCTGAGCGCGATCGCCGCCCGCACCAGCGCCATCCGGCTGTTCACCACGGTGACGGTGCTCAGCATCCTGGACCCGGTCCGGGTCGCGGAGGACTACGCGATGCTCGACCAACTCTCCGGGGGCCGAATCGAGTTGATCATCGGCAAGGGCAACGACCCGCGCCACTTCGGGCTGTTCGGCCTCCCCGAGGAGCGCCAGTGGGAGGCGCTCGCCGAGAACTACGGCCTGCTGCACCGGCTCTGGCGGGAGGAGAAGGTGACGTGGCGGGGCTCGACCCGCCCGCCGCTCACGGAGGCCACCGTGTCGCCGCGCCCGCTCCAGGATCCGATCCCGGTCTGGCACGGCAGCGCGACCAGCACCCGCTCGACCGACCTCGCGGCCCGTTACGGCGATCCGCTGTTCTCCGCCAACTCCTTCCACCCGCTGGCCAAGTACCGCGCCCTGGTGGAGGACTACCGCGAGCGCTGGGAGCACTACGGCCGCGACCCGAAGGAGGCCCGGGTGGGCGCGGGCTTCGGTGGACTGTACGTCGCCAGGCGTTCGCAGGACGCGGTGGAGGGCTTCCGTCCGTACTGGGACGCCATGGTCAACTCGGCCGCGGGCAAGCACAACAACTCGCCGTTCCGTTCGCTGGAGGACGCGCTGGAGGAGGGTTCGGCCCTGGTCGGCAGCCCGCAGCAGGTGATCGAGAAGATCCACCGCTACCACGAGGCCTTCGGCAACGAGGTGGTCGGGATCGGGGTCGACGCGCTGACCGAGGACGTGCAGCGGGAGCAACTGGAGCTGTTCGCGGCCGAGGTGGCACCGGTGATCCGGCGCGAACTGCCCTGAACGCCCGCCCGCGCAGGGCGCCGCGCACTCCCTACCCGGCGTGACGCCCGACACCGTGCGTAACGTGACGCGCGCCACCGGTCCGGGCCGAATGCCCATGGTCGGCGCGGGGGATGACGAACGGTCGAGGGGCCGTGGCCGCCGGGGGGCGGCGCACGGCCCTCGGTCTTTCCGCCTCCCTCCGCCGGGCGGCGCCCGCCGGCCCCACCGACCTCGCCCGACTCCGCCGCACCTCCGCCGCACCTCCGATGTCGGAGAAACCCCTTCCCTCTGTACCTACTGGTATGTACAGTGGGGCCATGACCACCCAGGACCGCCTCATCGAGAGCACTCAGGCCCTCCTCTGGGAGCGCGGCTACGTCGGCACCAGCCCGAAGGCCATCCAGCAGCGCTCCGGCGTCGGCCAGGGCAGCATGTACCACCACTTCGACGGCAAGCCCGACCTCGCCGCCGCTGCCCTGCGCCGCAGCGCCGAGCAGATGCGGAGCATCGCCGAGGCCGACCTCGCCGCCCCCGGCACCGCGTACGACCGGATCGCCGCCTACCTGCACCGTGACCGCGAGGTGCTGCGCGGCTGCCGGATCGGCCGGATGGCCCAGGACCCGGACGTGGTCGCGGACCCGCAGCTGCGCGCCCCGGTCGAGGAGACCTTCGACTGGCTGCGCGGCCGGATCGCCGAGCTGATCGCCGAGGGCCAGGCGCACGGTGAGTTCGCCACCGGCCTCGACCCGGCGGACACGGCCGCGGCCGTGGTCGCCGTCGTCCAGGGCGGCTACGTCCTGGCCCGCGCCGCGGACAGCGCCGCCCCCTTCGAACAGGCCGTCCGCGGTGCCCTCGGCCTGCTGGCCACCCACCGCCGAGCCTGACGGGCGGCGACCCGCCTCCCCGTTCACCAGCCGAGCCGGCCAGCCGGGACCGTCAGCCGGGACCGTCCGCCGAGCCCGTCAGCCGAGCCCGTCAGCCGCCGACCGCGACTCGACGGCCGCCACTCGCCCCCGACCCAGGGAGCCCGCCGTGCACGCCATGCAGTACGAGATCACCCTCCCCGCCGACTACGACATGGCCGTCATCCGTCAGCGCGTGGCCGACAAGGGCCACCTGCTGGACACCCACCCCGGCCTCGGCCTCAAGGCATACCTGGTCCGCGAACGCGGCCGGGACGGATCGCCGGTCAACCAGTACGCGCCGTTCTACCTCTGGCGCACCGCCGAAGGCATGAACCGCTTCCTCTGGGGCCCGGGCTTCCGCGGCCTGAGCGCCGACTTCGGCCGCCCGGTCGTCCGCCACTGGCTCGGCGCGGGCCTGGCCGGGGGCGCCCGGACGGAGGCTCCGAGCACCGCCACCCGCACGCTCGTCCGGCTGCCGGAGACCGCCGACCCGGCCGAGGCCGTCGAGCGGGCTCTCGCCGAGCTCCCCGCACACCCGTCGAACCCCGCCCTGCACACCGCCGCCGTCGCCGTGGACCCGAGCCGCTGGGAACTGCTCAGCCTCGCCCTCTGGTCCGGCCCCGTCCCGGAGGACGCGCCCGGAACCCGCTTCCGGGTGCTGCACCTGTCCCGCCCCGAACTCGACCGGCTGCCGGCCGGCCGCCACTGGTGAAAGGCCCCCTCGCCGCGATGCCCGCCACGACCCCCGCCACCGACTCCTCCACCGCCACCGCCGTGCCCCGGCCCCTCACCCCGGCCGACCCCGCTTCGGCCGCCCCCGCTTCGGCCGACCCCGTCCCGATCGACATCGTCCCCGCCGACCTCACACCGGCGCCGCTCGACCGCGAAGCCGGTTACGCTCTGCTCGCCGAGCTCGCCGGCCCGGCCGCCGCCGGCACCCTCGGGGGCCTGGACGCGCTCGCCCCCGGCTTCGCCGACTGGATCGTCACCAGCCTGTTCGGCGGTACCTACCAGCGCCCCGGCCTCGCCCTGCGCGACCGCCAGATCGCCAACCTGGCCGCGCTCACCGCCCTCGGCGGGGTCGAGCCGCAGCTTGCCGACCACGTGCGCAACAGCCTGCGGATCGGGATGAGCCGTGAGGAGATCACCGAGGTGATCGTCCACCTGGCCCCGTACGTCGGCGTCCCCAAGGCCCTGGCCGGCCTCCGGGTCGCCACCGCCACCTTCGCGGCGTCCGCGGCCCCGCCGGCCGACGCGCCGACGCCCCCAGCCCCGCCGGCCGACGCCCCGTCGGCCGACGCTCCCGTGACCGACTCCCCGGCGGGAGGCGCGGCATGACCGCCACCCGCACCGTACGGACCGTCCTGGGCGATCTCGCCCCCGGCGACCTGGGCGTCACCGACTCCCATGACCACCTCTTCATCCGCAGCCCCCTGCTCCCCGGCCAGGAGCTGGACGATCCGGTCGCCGCCGAGGCGGTGCTGCGCGGGTACGCGGCGGCCGGCGGCCGCTCCTTCGTCCAGTGGACCCCGCGGGGCATGGGGCGCGGCGCGGGCGACCTCGCCGCACTGTCCCGCGCGACCGGCGTCCACGTGATCGCGGCCACCGGCGCCCACCAGGCCGCCCACTACCCCGAAGGCCTCTTCCCCGCCGGTACCCCCGGCGCGCCCGGAGGCCCCGCCGCGTCGGCTGACCTCGCCGCGCACTTCGTCACCGAGCTCAGCACCGGGCTCCCCGGTGCTCCCGAGGGCGTCCGGGCCGGCCTGATCAAGATCGCCGACGACGCGGGCCCGCTGACCGGACACACCCGCCGGACGATGGCCGCCGCCGCCGAGGCGCACCATGCCACCGGCGCCCCGATCGCCGTCCACCTCGAACCCGAGGGCGACCCGCACGTCGTCCTGGACCGGCTGCACCGGCGGCACGGCGTCGCCCCGGACCGCATCCTCCTCGGCCACCTCACCCGCTTCACCGACCGGTCGCTGCACCGCAGCCTCGCCGCCGAGGGGGCGTTCCTCGCCCTGGACAGCCCCTCACGGATCGGCCACCCCGCCGACCTCCAGGCCTTCGAGGTGATCGCCGACCTGGTCGAGGCGGGCCACGCCGACCGGCTCCTGCTCGGGGCCGACACCACCACCCGGACGGCCCGCGAGGTAGGCGGCCCCACCCGGCTGCTCACCGACCTCGCCCCGCGACTGGCCCGCACCTTCGGGCCCGAGCTGGGCGACCTGCTGCTGGTCGCCAACCCGGCGGCCGCCCTGGCCACGCACTGGCGCACCCCCTGAGTCGCGTCCCCTGAGGCGTCCCCTGAGTCGTCCCCCCTTGAGCCGCACCCCCGGACGCGCACGCCCTGATGCGGTCCCTCGTGTGGCCGAGTCCGCCCGCCGGGGTTTGAATCCGAAGAGCCCCTGTCCGGACCACGCCCCAGAGAGGCGGTTCCGACGATGCACTCGTGGCTCGCCCCCGCCCGGCTCGCCGTCGCGGCCTTCCTCGCCGTCGCGCTCTGCTTCTCCGGCTACCACGCGGCGACGGACGGCTCCGGGGTGGTGAACTTCCTCAGCTACTTCACCAACCTCGCCAACCTCGCCGGCGCGGCCGTCCTCGGCTACGGCGGCTGGGCCGGGCTGACCGGCCGCCGGCCCGTACCGGACGCGGTGCGCGGCGCCGTGGTGCTCTACCTGGTGGTCACCGGGTTGGCGTACGGCACGCTGCTGGCGACGTACCCGGCGCCGCTGGTGATCCCGTGGGTGGACGACGTGGTCCACCGCGTGATGCCGCTGCTCGTGCTCGCCGACTGGCTGGTCGACCCGCCCGCCCGGCCGGTCCGGGCCCGGGCGGTGCTCGGCTGGCTGGGGTTCCCGCTGGTCTACGTGGCGTACGCGCTGCTCCGCGGCCACGCGGCCGACTGGTACCCGTACCCGTTCCTCGACCCCGCCCGGCACGGCGGCTACCGCCGGATCGCGGGGGCGTGCGTCCTGCTGGCGGTGGCGTTCCTGCTGCTCGGGGCCGCGGTCGCGGCGGCCGGCAACGCCCTCGCCGCCCACCGCGACGCCCGGCGGGGCGTGGCCTCGAACGGTCGGCACGCCCGGGCGACCGGCTGACGGCCGTGGCCGCCCGCCCATACGGTGGCGGCCACGCTGACCGACGCGCCGCACCCGGGAGGCGGAGCCGGGCGCGCCAGCGCTCCGGGGCCCTCCACCCGGCGGCCCTGCTCGACGGCACCCCGGTCGGCCTCGCGGACGGGACCACCCGCGAACGGCTGCTGGCGAAGCCGCTCGCCCGAGGAGGAGGACACCGACCGCCCGAGGAGGACGCGCACCGCCCGAGAAGGAGGACGCCGACGGGGCCCGTGCCCGATGGGGGAGGGCAGGGACCCCGCCGACGACCGGCCGGGGCTCACATGTGGGTGCCGCCGTCGATCCGGAGCTCGGTGCCGGTGACGAAGGCGCCGTCGTCGGAGGCCAGCATGGCGATCACGCCGGCCACCGTGTCGGGGCCCGCGAAGCCCTGGCCGAGGGCGGGGGAGAGCTTGGCCAGCAGGCTGAAATCGGCGTCGGCGGGCAGGCCCGGGTTGTTGGTCATGCCGCTGTCGATGCTGCCCGGTGCGACGCAGACCGCGCGCAGGCCCTGCTTCGAGTACTCCGAGGCGATCGCGTGGGTGAAGGACTGGATGCCGCCCTTGGTCGCGGCGTAGGCGGCCATGTAGGGGTGGGCGAAGCTCGCCGAGGTGGAGCTGAAGTTGACCACCACGCCCTTGCCGGCGGCGAGCAGCGCGGGGAGCGCCTCGCGGGTCATCAGGAAGGTGCCGGTCAGGTTCACCGCGAGGAGCTTGTTCCAGAACTCCAGGGTGGTCTCGTGGGTGTGCGAGGAGCGGAGGATGCCGGCCGCGTTGACCAGGACGTCCAGACCGCCCAGGCCCGCGACGGCCTCGGCGACGCCCGCCACCACGGCGGCCTCGTCCGAGATGTCCAGGACCTGGATCGTCAGGCGGTCGGCGGTGCCCTCGGCGGTCGCGCGGTCCAGGGTCTTCTTCAGGCCGTCCTCGTTGACGTCGACGGCGACGACCTTCCCGCCCTCGGCGAGGATCCGGTGCACGGTCGCCTGGCCGATGCCAGAGCCGCCGCCGGTGATCAGGACGTTCCGTCCGTTGAAGCGCTCCATGGTGGTACTCCTTCGTTCGTGGTCTCTCGGCCTCAAGAGGCACGGTACGCCGATGTGGCACGTTGTGCCAAGAAGTCTGGATGTGCCATTCTGGCGCGATGTGTCGTGACCGTGGCCGTCTGCGTACGCTGACCCCTGTGACCGGACGCCCGACCCTGACCCAGCGCCGCCGCGACGCCACCCGGCTGGAGATCGCCCGCACCGCCGCCGCGCTCTTCGCCGAGCGGGGCGCCGAGGCGACCACCGCCGAGGAGATCGCCGCCGCCGCGGGCATCTCGCTGCGCACCTTCTACCGCTACTTCTCCGTCAAGGAGGACGCCGTCGCCCCGCTGCTGGCGGCCGGCGGGCAGCGCTGGGTGGACCTGCTGGCCGAGAGTCCGGCGGACGTCCCGCTGCGCGAGGCGCTGGAGCGCTCGGCCGTCGAGTCGCTCACCCCGGCCGACGACGCGGCCGTCGAGGCGATGCACTGGACCCGCGACCTGCTGCGTGACCCGCGACTGGACGGCACCTGGCAGCGGGTCCACGCCGGGTCGGAGGAGCGGCTGCGGGGAGTGCTGGCCGCCCGCTGTCCGGGCGGCACCGATCCGCTGGAGGTCCGGCTGGCCGCGGCCGCGGCCACGGCGGCGATCCGGGTGGCCCTGGAGCAGTGGGCCGGCTCCGACGCCGCCGTCACCGGCCCCGGCTCCCCGCAGGACCTCGGCGCCCGCTGCATGCGCGAACTCACGGCGGGGCTGCGACTGTGGGCCCGGCCGGCGGGGGAGTAGCGGGTCGGCGGCGAGCGGGTGACGGCGAACAGATGACAGCTTTCAGATGACAGCTGACAGATGACAGCGAACAACTTTTGAAATCTGTTATCTGTTATCTGAAAGCTGTCATCTGAAAGTTGAACCCTGTCATCTGTTCGCGGCCTGCCCACAGCCCCCGATCAGCTTCCTCCCAGCTCCCGCTAGGGTTGGTGCTCGCGCCCCGGTGGGGGAACCGGGGTGACCTCCTCGGATGTCCCTGAGCGGAGGGGGCGCGGAGTTCGAGGCGTGGGAGCAACTGGAACATGGGTCTGACGAGCCACAAGGTGCTGGCACTGGCCGTGCTGATGGCGGTCGTGATGATGGTCGGCACGGTCTGGCTCTGGCCCAGACTCGCCCGGAAGAGCTGGCAGGCGGTGCTCGGCCGGATCGGTGCGCTACTCGCCACCCAGCTGGCGGTGCTCGCCGCGCTCGGGCTGGTGGCGAACAACTACTTCGCCTTCTACAGCAGTTGGGACGATCTGATGGGCACGGGCAGCACCGGCCCGGTGGTCATCCACAACAAGGCGGACGCCTCCGGCCGACTGCTGGTCGAGACCATAGGCCAGGCCTCGGTCAAGGGCGGCGGCGCCATGGGCCGTGAGCCCAGCCAGTCCGGCGAGATCCGCAAGGTCCGGATCGACGGCAAGGAGAGCCGGCTGTCGACCGAGGGCTACGTCTACCTTCCGCCGCAGTACTTCCAGCCCGAGTACGCGCAGAAGCAGTTCCCGGCCGTGATCGTCAGCACCGGATTCCCAGGAATCGCCGAGAACCTGATCACCCGCTTCAACTACCCGGGCGCCGCGCTCAAGCTGCTGCAGGAGGGTCGGATGCAGCCGACCGTCATGGTCCTGATGCGCCCCTCGCCCGCGCTGCCGCAGGACACCGAGTGTGAGGACATCCCGGGCGGCGCCCAGTCCGACACGTACTTCACCAAGGACGTCCCGTCGGCGGTCCAGGCCAGCTACCGGGTCTCGACCGACCCGCAGGCCTGGGCCGTCATGGGCAACTCCACCGGCGGCTACTGCGCGCTCAAGCTGGCCATGCGGCACCCGGACGTCTTCCCGACCGCCGTGTCCCTGTCCGGGTACTACGAGGCGGCCGACGACCCGACCACCGGCGACCTCTTCGGCGGCAGCAAGCAGCGCCGCAACGAGGCCGACCTGATGTGGCGGTTGAAGAACCTGCCGCAGCCGAACGTCTCCGTGCTGCTGGCCGGCACCAAGAAGGGCGACGGCAACTACAAGCATGACACCGAGGCGTTCATCGAGGCCGCGAAGAGCCCGATGAAGGTCTCCTACAGCATGCTCGAGAACGGCGGCCACAACTTCGAGACCTGGAGCGCCCTGCTGCCGTCCTCGCTGGAGTGGCTGTCCCAGCACCTCAAGGTTCCGAACCAGCCGGGCCACCCGGGCCAGACCGTCTGACGGCGCCGCCCACGGAACGCACGGAACACGCGGACCGCGCAGGACACGCAGAACGCACGGAACGGGCCGAACCCCCGGAAGCCGCGGCTCCCGGGGGTTCGGCCCGTTCCGGCGCCGGTCAGGCGACCCGTTCCAGCGTCCCGGTGTGCAGCTGGCCGACCCGGCCGCCCTCGCCCTCGAAGGTCCAGAAGGCCCGTACGGTCAGCGCGTTGAGGTCCATCACGTGGCTGACGGTGATCCCGCTCTGTTCCGTCCAGCTGATGAAGTAGATCTCCGGTGCGACCTCGGCCACGTGCAGTCGCACGTCCTCCCACTGGCCCGCCGACTCACCGAGGCCCTCCCAGCGCAGCCGGGTGCCGTCGGCCGAGTAGGAGTTGCGGAAGGCCGCGCCGTTGTCGGCCCGGAAGACGTAGGTACGGCCGGCGAAGGCGGGCAGGGGCGCGGTCATGGTGGGGCGGAACCTCTTCTCTGGAACGGGGGACGGGTCGTACGGCTCTGGCCGGTGCTCTTGTGCACCGCGGAAAATCCCAGGGCTCCAATTTATCCGACCGGGCGGATTCGGGCGGCTCCACGCCACGGCGGTCACGGTACGGTCCGCCACCGCCGCACCGCGCACCGTGTGCGACCGGCACCCCGGGCGGGCCGCACGGCGGGTCCGATCGGGTACCCGCGGACGGGTCGGCCGACATCCCGGGAGGCCCCGTACGGGGTGATCCGCCGGCGTCGACTCCAGTGATCAACTCGGCCACCACGCAGCGTCGTTGATCGACACCACTGTGAGCTGCGCGACAACCGGCTTGATCAGGTTGTCCGTCCACGGACGGCCTGCCTAGCCTGCACTCGTCGTCCGCTGTCGCGGACCCCGCCGCCGGGACGCCGAGTCCCGTCCACCCGCCGGCGAGTACCCGAGCACCACAGCGGACGGGAGCGGGGGAACCAAGGTCAGCGCCCGGCCCGTACGCACCAGCGTGCGGGTCGAGGCTAGGGGTGAAGCCGCTCCACAGGCGGCCGGGCAACTGCAGCCCGAATCCGACAGCTCACCTCGCAGGCGTCGCAGAGGATCCCCATGCACCAGCCTGCCCGGCGCCGTCGCGCGCCCCGCCACGCCCGTCCGTCCCACCGGGGCCGCAACGCCGCCCTCGCCACGACCGGTGCGCTCGCCATCACCGGTGCCGGCCTGCTCGGCCTGCCGTCCGTCTCCGGTGCCCAGGCCGCCACCGGCCCGACCGTCACCCAGGACCGGCTCGCCCCCGCCACGATGGTCGCCGGCAAGGCCGGCACCGCCTCGCTGGCCCTGCACTCCTCGTCCTGCTTCACCGCCAGGACCGTCGGCGTCGGCGTCCGTGACGCGCGCGGCACCAACCTGGACTTCCCGGGCAACGCGAGCAACGTGCAGATCTGCCCGGGCGGATTCAACTACACCAGTGCGGCCCGCACCCTGCCCGCGGGGACGTACACCCAGTTCGGCTTCTGGCAGGACCTCGGCGGCGCGTGGCACAACCTGCCCTCGCAGCAGCTGGTGGTCTCGGCCACGGGTACGCCCACGCCGACCCCGTCCCCGACGGCGAAGCCCACCACGATCCCCACCGCGACGCCCACCACGACCCCCACCGCGACGCCGACCCAGACCCCGACCACCACCCCGAGCGCCACGGCCACTCCGACGACCACGGCGCCGTCCTCCCCGATCGCGGGCAAGTCGCTGACCTGGTCCGACGAGTTCAACGGCCCGATCAGCTGGGGCCAGCGCTGGGTCGGCGACAAGAGCACCTCGTACAAGTACGGGAACCACAACCCGGACGACAACAAGCTCGACTGGCTGAACAGGAACAACGTCGCCGTCGCGAACGGCGTCGCCACCTTCACCGCCACCCCGGGCGGGCCCACCCTGGAGAACGGCAAGCAGTCCTGGAACACGGGCTTCCTGACCACCGAGGGCTCCGCCGAGGGCTTCCAGGTCAAGACCGGCGACTACGCCGAGACCCGGGTCAAGCTGCCCGCCGGCACCGGCGCCTGGCCCGCCCTGTGGACCTGGAAGAACGGCAACGGGGAGATCGACTCCTTCGAGTACCACCCCGACAACCCGAACCTGCTGGAGCTGACCAACCACGTCAACCCCGGCAACCCCGACTACTACACCGACGCGAGCGCCGTCGCCGCCGACCAGTGGGTGACCATCGGCACCTACTACGGCGCCAACTCGGTGGACTGGTACGTCAACGGCGTCAAGGTGTACTCGGACGGCAAGGGCGTCGGGGCCAACTTCTCGGCGTACCTGATCCTCAACCTCTCGGTGAGCGCCGGCAAGTACCACCCGGCGCCGCAGGGGACCGCCCCGATCACCATGGCCGCCGACTACGTCCGCGTGTACCGGTAACCGCGTCTACCGGTAGCCACGAGCCCGCCCCACCGGTCATCGGACGTCCGGCAGCCGCTCGCCGGCGGCCGGTGACCGGTGGGGCGATCCGGTCCGTCAGCCGCCCGCCGTCTCGACGACCCTGATGTCGAACGGCTGCCGGTTGTTGCGCGGATGCCGGTCGTCCGGGCTGTGCACCGAGACCTCCCCGCCGGTCAGCACGCCCAAGGGCGTGTCGGGGGAGATCCGCAGCGGGACGATCGCGGTCGCGGTGCGTCCCTCCCGCAGGCCGGGCCCGAAGGTGCAGCGCACCAAGCGCTTGTTCGCGGACGCCCTGCACGTCTCGGGGAAGAACGGCTCATCCGCCGTGACCCCTGCCGGCAGGGTGACCACGACGTCGAACGGCGATGCCGTGGTGTCCGGGCCGCGGTTGTCGATGAAGGCGTGAACGCTGGTCCTGCCGCCAGGCGGTGCCGGGTCCGGGTCGATCCCGACCACCTCCAGGTCGGAGTCGGACGGCGCGGCGACAACGGCGGGCAGGGTGGACGCTTCGGGCACCCCCGCCTCGACGACCCCCAGCTCCGGACGCGGCACCGGGTGCCGCACGGCCCAGGACGGGCCGGCGGCCAGCGCGGCGACCGCGCAGCCGGCCGTCACCGCCGCGACCAATCCGGCCCCGCCGAACCTCCTGCGCCCCGTGCCGCCCCGTACTCCGTGCTGTTCCACGCCGTTCACCCTGTTCCCGTGCTCCGGCGGCCCGCGCCGTCGCGGGCCGCGTCCGCACCAGGGTGTCCGAGCGACCGCCGCGACCGGGCGCAACTCACCCGCCGTCCACTCGAACGGCGGGCGCCGGATCGTCACCGGATCACACCTGCCCCCGACGGTGATTGACGGATCGTCAAGGTGCCAGGACCTGCCCGAGCCGGGCCGCGATCTGGTGCATCACCGGTACCAGCGCGGACGCTCCAGCCTGCTCCTCCAGTGCCCGGATCCGGGCCTCCGGGCCGGAGACCGAGAGCGCGGTGGGCGTGGGTGCGCCCGGGACGGCGAGGGCGATGCAGCGGACCCCGATCTCCTGCTCCTGGTCGTCGACCACGTACCCGCGCTCGCGTGCCTCGGCGAGCTGGTCCATCAGCTCCTGCGGATCGGTGAGGGTGTACTCGGTGTGCGCTGGCAGCGGGTTGGGGCCCAGGACCGCGCGCGCCTCGTCCTCGGGGAGCTGGGCGAGCAGCGCCTTGCCGACGCCGGTGCAGTGGGGCTGGACCCGCCGTCCGACCTCGGTGAACATCCGCATCGAGCGACGGGACTGCACCTGCCCGACGTACACCACCTCGCCGCCCTCCAGCACCGCCAGGTTGGCGGTCTCGCCGGTGGCCTCCATGAGCTCGGCCAGGTACGGGCGGGCCCAGCTGCCGAGCAGGCGGCCGGACGTCTCGCCGAGCCGGATCAGCCGGGGGCCGAGGGTGTAGCGGCGGGCGGTGTCCTGGCGGACATAGCCCTGCTGGACGAGGGTACGAACCAGTCGGTGGATGGTCGGCATCGGGAGGCCGGAGCTGGTGGAGAGCTCACTGAGGGTGGCCACGCCGCCCGAGTCGGCCAGCGCCTCCAGGAGTTGGAAGGCGCGCTCGACGGACTGCACGCCGCCGCTCGCGCGGTCGGCGCCTGTCGTCGATGCTGTGTCGGGGGTCGCAACCACCGGCGTTCCCTTCGCTGTCGGGGAGGAGTAGAGTCCCGGCGACCTCTTCAACAAACCGTTGAAATTCTGTATCGCGGAAACTAGTCTCCACCTTACAGAATCGAACCCGCCGACAGGCGGGTAACGATCGAGGAAGTTCCCGAGGAAGTTCCCACCGGAGCTCCCTTCGCCAGGCTCAACCGTCTTAGGAGTGTCCTGCTCATGGCTGCAGATCAGGGGCCCGTCGGCGCCTCCCCCGCCGCTCCGGTCGTCACTGTCGCCGGACCGCGCGTCCATCGGGCCGAGGAGGTGCTCACCCCGGAGGCGGTCGCCTTCGTCGTGGGCCTCCATCGCGCCTTCGAGGGTCGTCGACAGGAGCTCCTGGCGAGGCGGAAGAGCCGACGCGCCGAGATCGCCCGCACCGGCACGCTGGACTTCCTCCCCGAGACCGCCGAGGTCCGGGCCGGCGACTGGAAGGTCGCCGAGGCGCCGCGCGCCCTCCAGGACCGCCGGGTCGAGATCACCGGGCCCACCGACCGCAAGATGGTCATCAACGCGCTCAACTCCGGGGCGAGGATCTGGCTCGCCGACTTCGAGGACGCCACCTCCCCGACCTGGGAGAACGTGGTCAGCGGCCAGGTCAACCTGATCGACGCCTTCGAGAACCGGATCGACTTCACCAGCCCGGCCGGCAAGGCCTACGCCCTCAAGCCCGCCGCCGAACTCGCCACCGTCGTGGTCCGCCCGCGCGGCTGGCACCTGGACGAGAACCACCTGCTGGTCGACGGAGTCCCGGTGGCCGGCGCGTTCGTCGACTTCGGCCTGTACTTCTTCCACAACGCCGCCCGGCTCATCGCCAAGGGCGCCGAGGACCCCAACTCCGGCCCGTACTTCTACCTGCCGAAGACCGAGAGCCACCTCGAGGCCCGGCTCTGGAACGACGTGTTCACCCACGCCCAGGCCGAGTTGGGCATCCCGCACGGCACCGTCCGGGCCACCGTGCTGATCGAGACCATCACCGCGGCCTTCGAGATGGACGAGATCCTCTACGAGCTGCGCGACCACGCGGCCGGCCTCAACGCCGGTCGCTGGGACTACCTGTTCTCGATCGTCAAGAACTTCCGCGACGCCGGCGAGCACTACATCCTGCCGGACCGCAACAGCGTCACCATGGCCTCGCCGTTCATGGCCGCCTACACCCGGCTGCTGGTGCGAACCTGCCACAAGCGCGGCGCCCACGCGATCGGCGGCATGGCCGCGTTCATCCCCAGCCGCCGGGACCCGGAGGTCAACGCCGCCGCGCTGGAGAAGGTCAAGGCGGACAAGGACCGCGAGGCCGGCAACGGTTTCGACGGCTCCTGGGTCGCCCACCCGGACCTCGTCCCGGTCGCCCGGGCCTCCTTCGACGTGGTGCTCGGCGAGCGGCCCGACCAGAAGGACAACCCGGGCCCGGCCGAGCCGGTCACCGCCGCCGAACTGCTCGACATCGCGGGCGCCGGGGGCACCTGCACCCGGGCCGGGCTGCACAACGCCGTCCAGGTCGGCGTCCGCTACATCGAGGCCTGGCTGCGCGGGCTCGGCGCGGTCGGCATCTTCAACATGATGGAGGACGCGGCCACCGCCGAGATCTCGCGCTCGCAGATCTGGCAGTGGATCCACAACGGGGTCGTGCTGTCCGACACCGGCGAGAAGGCCACCGCCGAGCTGGTCCGCACCCTGGTCGCCACCGAACTGGCCGAACTGCGTGCCGAGTTCGGCGACGAGGCCTACCAGGCCGGTCGCTGGCGCGAGGCCGCCCAGCTCTTCGAACAGGTCGCCCTGGCCGAGGAGTTCGCGGACTTCCTGACCCTCCCCGCGCTCCCCCTGCTGGGCCGAGCACCAATCTATCCGCCGGCGCCGCCGCTTCCGCCTGCCGGGTCGTAGCAGTTCCGCCGCCCTTTGCTCCGTTCCGTACGGCGACGAATCCACCTGTCCTCTCGTCGCCGTGCGGAACGGTCTTTTTTCTTTGTACGGCCTTACTCTCCTGAGGAGTTCACCGATGGCACGCATCTTCTTCAACGGCCAGGCGATGGTCGGCGGACCGTTCCACGCCAAGGTCGCCGACGCCCTGATCGGCCCGGCCCGCACCGCCCCCGGCTACCGTTTCTTCTCCATCGACCACAGCGGCGGGACGGACGTCTGCCCGGGGCTGCTGGCCGACCCGTCCGTCGACACCGCGATCGAGGGCGAGCTGTACGAGGTCAGCCTGGAGCGCCTGCGGGACGTCATCCTGCCCGGCGAGCCCAGGGAGTTGGAGCTCGGTGTGATCGAGCTGGAGGACGGCTCCGCGTGCTTCTCGATGCTGCTCGCCCGCGGCGAGGTCGAGCGCGGGGTGCACCGCGAGATCACCCACCACGGCGGCTGGCGGGCCTATCTGGCGACGCTGGGGCGCACGGCCTGACGGGCGGGCGGCCGGCGGCGGACGGATGACGGCGAACAGATAACAGAAGACAGATAACAGATAACAGCGAACGGATAACAGATGATGAAAGTTGTCATCTGTCATCCGTTCGCTGTTATCTGTTCGCCCCCGCCCCCGCCCCCGCCCCCAGCCCTCACCCCCCACCCCCCGCCCCCGGGCACGCCGCGTCCCCGAACCCTCGCCGTGGGTTCGGGGCCGCGGTCCGCACGCCCGGGCGGGCGTACGGAGTCCGGGTCACGCACCGTCCCTGGGCGCGCTCCGGAACCCGTGGGCCGGGCCGGGCCGGAGGGCAGCTCCGGCCCGGCCCGGCGGACCGTCAGACGGGCCGGGAGGCGAGCTCCTTGGCCGCGCGGGCGCAGGCACGCGCGATCCGGTCCTCGTTGACGGTGGTCAGCTCGCCCTTTTCGACGACGGCGTTGCCGTTGACGAACAGGGTCGCCAGCGGCGGCAGCGCGCCGAAGGTGAGGGCCGCGACCGGGTCGGCGATCGAGGAGTGCATGACCCCGTCGATCTTCCAGAGCGCCAGGTCGGCGAGCTTGCCGGCCTCGATGGAGCCGATCTCGTTCTGCCGCCCGAGCACCCGGGCGCCGCCCATGGTGCCCAGTCGCAGCGCCTGGCGCCCGGTCAGCGCGGTCGGGTAGCCGTGCAGCCGGTTGATCAGCAGCGCGTTGCGCAGCTCGGTGCCGAGTTCGCCGGACTCGTTGGAGGCGGTGCCGTCGACGCCGAGCCCGACCGGTACGCCGGCCTTGAGCATGTCGGGCACCCGGGCGATCCCGGCGGCCAGGCGGGCGTTGGAGGAGGGGCAGTGGGCCACGCCGGTGCCGGTCTCGGCGAACTTGGCGATGTCGGAGTCGTTCATGTGGACGCAGTGCGCCATCCAGACGTCCTCGCCGAGCCAGCCGACCGACTCGAAGTAGTCGGTCGGCCCCATGCCGAACAGTTCCTTGCAGAACTGCTCCTCCTCGGCCGTCTCGGAGCCGTGGGTGTGCAGCCGGACGCCCTTGCGGCGGGCGAGTTCGGCGGACTGGCGGAGCAGGTCGGTGGAGACCGAGAAGGGCGAACAGGGCGCCAGCGCGATGTGCAGCATCGAGCCGAAGGAGGAGTCGTGGTAGCGGTCGACGGCGGCCTCGGAGGCGGCCAGGATGTCGTCCAGCTCCTCGACGGCGTGGTCCGGCGGCAGTCCGCCGTCCTTCTTGCTGCGGTCCATCGAGCCGCGCAGCGCGGTGAAGCGCAGGCCGAGTTCCTGGACGGCCTCGATCGAGGCGCCGAGGACGTCGCCGCCGTCCTTGGGGAAGACGTAGTGGTGGTCCGAGGCGGTGGTGCAGCCGGACTTGAGCAGGGCGGCGGCCGAGCCCTGGCTGGCGGCGTGCACGAGCTTCTCGTCGATCCGGGCCCAGGTCGGGTAGAGGGCGACCAGCCAGTCGAAGAGGATGTTGTCCTGGGCGAGGCCGCGGGTGATCCACTGGTAGAAGTGGTGGTGGGTGTTGACCAGGCCGGGGGTGAGCAGGTGGCCCTCCCCGTTGATCCGGCGCACCACGTTGTCCAGCCACGCCGGGGCGGGGCCGTTGCCGACGGATTCGATCCGGTTGCCGAGGATGACCACGTGGCCGCGGGCGTACTCGGTGTCGACGGCGTCGACCGTGGCGATCGCGACGTTCTCGATCACGATCCGCTGGTCGGCGGGCGGGGGCTGGACTGCCATGGTGTCACTCCTATGGGGGAGGGCCAGGAGGGGCGCGCACCGTGGTGTGCGCCCCTGCCCGGACCGGTCAGGACGGTGTCGCCGTCGGCACCGTCGCGCCGGGGGCCTCGCCGGATCTGGACTGCGATTCGGACCGGCGGGCGGTTCCGACGTGGTGGAACAGCAGGTTGAGCAGGACGGCCATCACGCAGCCGGCCGAGATCCCCGAGTGCATCAGGGTCCGGACCGCCTCCGGGAAGGCGTCGTAGAAGGTGGGTACGGCGATCGGGATGATGCCGACACCGAGCGAGACCGACACCAGGATGGTGTTGGCGCTGGACTCCATGCCGGCCTCCGCGAGGGTGCGGATCCCGCTCGCCGCGACCGTGCCGAAGAGTACGATCCCGGCACCGCCGAGGACGGGTTGCGGCACCAGCGAGACGACCGAGCCGAGGACCGGGAAGAGCCCCAGCAGGATCAGGATGCCGCCGCCGGCCGCGACCACGAAGCGGCTGCGGATCTTGGTCAGCGCCACCAGCCCGATGTTCTGGGCGAAGGCGCTGGCGGCGAAGCCGTTGAAGACGGGGCTGAGCGCGGTGGCCAGTCCGTCGGCCCGGAGGCCGGCGGCGAGCGTGGGTTCGTCGGCCTCGCGCTCGACGATCTTGCCGAGGGCGAGCATGTCGGCGGTGGACTCGGTCATCGAGACCACCATGACGATGCACATCGAGACGATCGCGGCCGCGTCGAAGGCGGGCGCGCCGAAGTGGAACGGGGACGGGAGCGCGAAGACCTTCGCGTCCTGGACCGCGCCGAAGTCGGCCAGCCCCAGCGGGAAGGCGACCAGGGTGCCGAACGCCAAGCCGATGAGCAGGGACAGCTGCTGCCAGAAGCCGCGCAGCAGCCGGTTGCAGAGCACCACCGCGACGAGGGTGATCGCGGCGAGGCCGACGGCCCGCACGGAGCCGTACCCGGGGGCGCCCGGCGAGCCGCCGCGCGCCCAGTTCACCGCCACCGGGAGCAGGGACACCCCGATGAGGGTGATCACGGTGCCCTGGACGACCGGGGGGAAGAACCGGATGAGCTTGCAGAAGTACGGCGCCGCGAGGAAGCACAGTGCTCCCGCGACGATCACCGCGCCGAAGATCACCGGGAGGGCGTCCTTCGGTCCCCCCGTCCGTTCGATGGAGCCCTTGGCAATGGCGATCATGGGCGCGACGCCCGCGAACGACACGCCGTTCACGAACGGCAGTCGTGCGCCGATCTTCCAGATGCCGAGGGTCTGGAGCAGGGTGGCCAGTCCGGCGGTGAACAGGCTGGCCGATATGAGCAGGGCGAGGTCGGTGGCGGAGAGTCCGACGCCGGCGCCGACGATGAGCGGGGGTGCGACGACTCCCGCGTACATCGCGGCGACGTGCTGGAGCCCGGTGGAGAACAGCTTCACCGGGGGCAGCACCTCGTCCACGGGGTGGGTCCCGGACCCGGACGGCCCGCCGGGGAGGCGGGTCGACGTACCGTCCGGGCCTGGGGTTCTTGCAGGGGTGGAACCGCCGTCGTTACTGCTGGTGTTGCTGGGTGCCATGTCGAGCCCCTCTTGTGCCCGTGGCTCCCGGCGCGCCCGTGGCGCTGGAGACTCCCCGAGGGCGGGACGGCGGAGCAAGGATCCCTCGGGACGCTTCTCCAGTGCCCCGGGCCGGCCGCCGCGAGGCGAGCACGAACTCCGGTTGGTGGGGGTGGAGAAACAGGTGGAGCGTGGTGCGGATGGTGCGGGTGGTGCGGTCCGCCCGAACTCGACCGGCCCGAGCGGGCCGGAGGGTGCGGCGATTCCGGGCGGAGTCCATGGGGTGGTGCGGGTGGCGCGGGTGGCGCGGGTGGTACGGCTGGTACGGGGAGGTGCCGGTGGGGGAGGTCAGACGACCGGGATGACCGGGACGACGCCCTCGCGGTGCACGGTGCCCTCGATCAGGCCGTACATGCGGTCCGCGGCGTAGTAGACCTCGTTCTCGTTCTTGAGGCCGAACGGCTCCAGGTCGACGAGGAAGTGGTGCTTGTTGGGCAGTTCGAGGCGTACCTCGTCCACCTCGGCGCGGTTGTTGAGGACCCGGGTGCCCATCGCGTGCAGGGTCTGCTGCAGCGAGTAGGAGTAGGTCTCGGCGAACGCCTCCAGCATGTGCCGCTTCACGTGGGTGTAGGAGCGGTTCCAGTTGGGCTGGGCCTCGCCGTCGCGACCGCTGTAGCCGTACTTCCAGCGGGCGGTGACCTGGGTGGCGAGGATGCGGTCGTACGCCTCCTGGAGGGTGGTGTACTGGTCCTTGATGTAGCCCCAGAACTCCGAGTTGGTGGAGTTCATGACGATGAGGTCCTTGAGGCCGGAGATGACCTGGATCCGCTCGCCGTCGTAGACGATCTCGGTGGTGCGGGTCTCCTGGCCGGTGCGGACGAAGGAGTGGCCGACCTCCTCCGAGCCGATGAACCGGGCCGAGCTGTCCGGGGTCCGGATCCGGTCCCAGGCGTACTCCTCGATCCGGATCCGGGCGCTGTGCACGACGCCGCGCTCGGTGTCGTCGACGAAGTGCCGGGCCAGCAGGATGCCGAAGGCCTCGGCCGAGTCGATGCCGTACTCCTTGGCGAAGGCGTACACGGTGTTCTTGGTGGTGTCGGTGGGAAGGCAGTTGGCGTTCGACCCGGTGAGGTGGACGTCCTCGAACTCGCCCTGGAGGGAGACCGAGACGTTCAGGTCCTTGATCTCGTGCCGGGTGGAGTCGCGGTAGACCCGGACGATGCGGTTCTCCGCCTTGCCGTACTGGTTCTGACCGAGCACGTGGGCCATGACAGGCTCCTAAGCTTCCAGGTCGGTCTACTAGCTTCCGCGGTAGACCGAGTATCCGAACGGGTTCAGCAGCAGCGGCACGTGGTAGTGGTGCTGCTCGGGCGCGACCGTGAAGACGATCGAGACCTCGGGGAAGAACGGCTGCTCCGCGGACTTGAGCGCGTAGTACGCGCCGGTGTCGAAGAGCAGCCGGACGACCGAGCCCGCCTCCACGGCCGGGAGGTCCTTGACCCGGCCGTCGGAGTCCGTGGCGGAGGTGCCGAGCACCTGCCAGCCACCCTCGGTGTGCAGTGCGAGCTCGACCGGGACGCCCTCGGCCGGGCGGCCGAGGCTGGTGTCGAGCACGTGGGTGGAGATGCCAGTCATGGGTGAAGTGACCTTACTGATGGCAGAGATGATGGTGCGTCAGATCGCGCGGAGCGCACGTCCGGGGTGAGGCCTCCCGAGTGGGACGTCGCTCCCACGAAGCATTCTTGACGATGCGTCAGGACGCGTCGAGGAGGCGGTTCAGCCGGATGTCGTTGATCTTGCGCAGCTCGCCCCGGACGATCTCCGCCTCGGTGGCCGGGTCGTTGGGGTGGCGCTCGCGCAGGGCCGTGAGCATGGTGGCCGCGGTGCGGCCGGTCGCGCAGATCAGGAACACGTGGCCGAACTTCGCCTCGTAGGCGGCGTTGGCCTCGCGCAGTTCGTCGAGGATCGCCCGGTCCACGCCCTGGATGCCGGCCTGTTCGCGCTCGGAGGTGGCGTCGCCCTCCTTGGGCCGGCCGATCCGGGCGTGTCCGGCCATCGCGTCATGCAGGTCCGCGACGGTCAGTGCGGCCATCGCCGCCGCGTTGGCGGCGAGCAGGGCCTCACGGCTGGACCAGGGGCGGGCCTGTGCGACGGCGGCGGCCCAACGGGGGCTGGAGCATATCTCCAGCAGGATCTCCTCAAGTTTCGCGGCATCGGCCGCGGCCAGGGAGTCGAGGGCGTGGGGGTGGTTGGTCACGAGTGGACCTCCTGAAGAGTGGTGCCACCCGGAAAAGCTAGATCGGCCCCACCCTGCCGTCAACAGTTTGTTGAACGCTTGGTGGTTACGTTTTGAACCGGGCCGCGCTGCGGGGCCCTTTCGTGTGCGATTCGCCAAGTGTGCCCCGCCGTGGGCCGGTCGAGACTGTCCACAGCGGCGGGGTCACCCGTTCGCGAGCTCCTCGCGAGCCGCGCTCAGGACGGCTTCGAGCCGTCCTGGCGGTTCAGGTAGTTGTACACGGTGAAGCGGCTGACGCCCAGGGCCGAGGCGACCGTCTCGACCCCGTGGCGGACGGTGAAGGCGCCGCGCTCCTCCAGGAGGGCGACGACCCGCTGCTTCTCCCAGCGGTCCAGCTCGGCCAGCGGGCGGCCGTCGAACTGCCGGGCCATCTCGGCCAGCAGCCGGTCCAGCGCGCTGCTCAGGTGCGGCAGCCGGACGGCCAGGGCCGGGGTGCCCTCCCACTCCAGGACGACGTCCTCGGCCTTCGCCTCGTCCAGCGGGACGGGCGTCGCGCCGACCGCGTCCAGCAGCGGCTTGACCGCCGCGGCGAGCGGGTGC
The DNA here is from genome assembly GCF_055594965.1 of Kitasatospora sp. NPDC040550. NCBI lineage: Bacteria > Bacillati > Actinomycetota > Actinomycetes > Kitasatosporales > Streptomycetaceae > Kitasatospora > Kitasatospora sp. NPDC040550. Next base: position 435,332 of record NZ_JBVIWC010000002.1, read on the forward strand.
TCCACGTGCTCGGTCACGGCGTACCGCCCTCCTCTCCCAGCACGCTCACCTGGACGGAGATGCGGGTCGCCCCGGCGTCCAGGGTCTCCCGGAGCAGCCGGGTCACCGCGGCGAGGACCTGGTCGGCCTCGCCCTCGGCGCCGGTCCCGAAGGGGCCGACCGACACGTCCAGGCCGGCCTCGTCGACGACCTTGCGGGCCGTCGCGGCGTGCTCGGGGAACGTGTCCAGTTCGAACGGTTCTGTCGTGAACTCCACCATCAATCGCACCTGCTCACTGTAGCGAGCGGGGGTGGGCGGGGGCAGGGGCTGGGCGATCGAACAGTCGCGGGGCCGGTGGGCGGACCCCTCCGGGCTACTTCAACAAAATGTTGCGGCAGCCTTGACACCCGCTCGGCGGGCCGGAGATGCTTCCACCACACAGAATCCCTCTTCCGGATCGTGGAAGTTGCGGATGAAGGAAGAGAGAGTGAGAGGTGATGGACGTGACGGCGGCTGCCAAGCACGGCTTCACGGTCAACCTGTCGATCCTGTTCGGCGAACTCCCGCTGCTGGAGCGGCCCGCGGCCGCCGCGGCGGCCGGCTTCACGGCCGCCGAACTCTGGTGGCCCTTCGGCACCGAACACAGCCCGGACCGGGCCGAGCTCGACGCGCTGCGCAAGGCGTTCAGTGACGCGGGCATCCGGCTCACCGGCCTCAACTTCCTGGACGACCTCAGCCAGGGCGCCCGGGGAACCGTCTCGGTCCCGTCCGAGCGGGACCGCTTCCGGGCCAACGTCCCGGTCGCCGCGGAACTGGCCGCCTCGCTCGGTGCCACCGCGCTCAACGCGCTGTACGGCAACCGGGTCGAGGGCGTCGAGCCGGCCGAGCAGGACGCGGTCGCACTGGAGAACCTGGTGCTCGCGGCCCGGGCGGCCCACGGGATCGGTGCCGTCCTGCTGGTCGAGGCCCTCAACAAGGCCGAGTCCCCGGACTACCCGCTGGTCTCCGCGGCCGCCGCGGTCGAGGTGGTCGACAAGGTCAACGCCGCCACCGGCCTGGGGAACGCCAGGTTCCTCTGCGACCTGTACCACCTGGCCAAGAACGGCGAGGACCTGGCGGCCGTCATCGACACCTACGCCGACCGGATCGGCCACGTGCAGATCGCCGACAACCCGGGCCGCAACGAGCCCGGCACCGGCGAGCTGGACTTCGAGGACCTGTTCGCCCGGCTCAGTGCGGCCGGCTACACCGGCTCGATCGGCCTGGAGTACCGCCCCTCCACCGGCGTCAGCGCCGACAGCTTCGACTGGCTGCCGCGCGAGCTGCGCGCCGCCCGCTGAGCCGGCGCCCGCAGCCCGCCGGCCCGGCCCGCGCGGCCCGCTGAGCCGGCGCCCGCGGCGCCCGTCCGGTCCGCGTACGCGGCGTACCGCAGCGCCCGTCCGGCCCGTCACCCCTCCCCACCCGCACACGTAAGGAACCCGACGCGATGAGCGCCTCCCGCAAGATTGCCTTCGTCGGCCTCGGCATCATGGGCAAGCCCATGGCCGTCAACCTGGTCAAGGCCGGCCACGACGTGACCGGCTTCGACCTCTCCCAGGCCTCGATCGACACCGTGGTCGCGGCCGGCGGCCACGGCGCCGCCAGCATCGCCGAAGCGGTGAAGGACGCCGAGGTGGTCATCACCATGGTCCCGGCCGACCCGCACGTCGAGGCGGTCATCCTCGGTGAGGGCGGCGTCCTGGAGAACGTCCAGGCCGGCACCCTGGTGATCGACATGTCCTCGATCACCCCGCAGACCTCCATCAAGGTCGGCAAGGCCGCCCGTGAGAAGGGCGTGCGCACCCTGGACGCCCCGGTCTCCGGCGGCGAGGCCGGTGCGGTCGAGGCGGTGCTGTCGATCATGGTCGGTGGCGAGGCGGCGGACTTCGCCGAGGCGAAGCCGCTGTTCGACGCGCTCGGCACCACGGTCGTCCACGTCGGCCCCGACGGCGCCGGCCAGACCGTCAAGGCCGCCAACCAGCTGATCGTCGCGGTCAACATCCAGGTGCTCGCCGAGGCCGTGGTGTTCCTGGAGAACGCCGGCGTCGACCTCGCGGCCGCGCTGGACGTGCTCGGCGGCGGCCTGGCCGGCTCCACGGTGCTCAACCGCAAGAAGGCGAACATGCTCAACCGCGAGTTCGCCCCCGGCTTCCGGATCGACCTGCACCACAAGGACATGGGCATCGTCACCGACGCCGCCCGCGCCGTGGGCGCCGCGCTGCCGGTCGGCGCCGTGGTCGCCCAGCTGGTCGCCTCCGCCCGGGCCAACGGCGACGGTTCGCTCGACCACTCGGCGCTGCTGCGCGGCGTCGAGCGGCTCTCGGGCCGCGAGGTCGCCTGACCCGAGGGGCTACGGCCCCCCCAGACTCCTCCTGGTGGCGTGTACCTGATCCGGTCGTGCCCGCGCCACCAGGAGGCCAGACCCGACCGGCGTGCGGGCAGGGGCTCATCCGCCCGCCCGCCGGTCGATCCAAGCCGGTGACGCACCCACCCTCCCCTGGGGGCACTTCGGTCGTGCCAGCGGTGCGTCGCCTGGCCCCCTCCTCGCCGAGGGGAGCCCCTCGAACGTCGGAAGCGGGTCGAGGGGAACGGCGGGGAGGGGGTCGCACCCCCTCCAGGACCGGCGCTCCAACCGGAGCAGCGCTCCTTCGGGAGCGGCGCTCCCGTGGGAGCCCGGGCCCGGGCCGGGCCGCACCGCCCGGCCGGGGGGTCGCAACCCGGCGCCACCGGACCCATGCTTGTCCGGACCAGAGTTCGTCGAACACCGCCCGACCCGCACGGAAGTGAGGACCACCGATGCCCCCCACCCCCCTCAAGGGCCACGTGGTCGTAGCGCCGGACAAGTTCAAGGGCACCCTGGAGGGTGCCGAGGTCGCCGCCCGGATCGCCGCCGGCATCCGGCGCGCCGCGCCCGGCAGCGACGTGCGCGAACTGCCCGTCGCCGACGGCGGCGAGGGCACCCTGGCCGCGGCGCTCGCGGCCGGCTTCGACCGCGTCCCGGCCAAGGTGGCCGGCCCGACCGGCCTGCCGGTGGACGCCGCACTGGCCGTCCGCGGCGACACCGCCGTGGTCGAACTGGCCCAGGCCTCCGGGCTCGCCCGGCTGCCCGGCGGCCGGACGGCCCCGCTCGCGGCCGGCTCCTACGGCGTCGGCCAGCTGATCGCCCGCGCGGTGTCGATGGGCGCCAAGCGGATCGTGCTCGGCCTCGGCGGCAGTGCCTGCACGGACGGCGGGGCCGGCATGGTGCAGGCGCTCGGGGTCCGGCTGCGGGACGCCGACGACGTCGAACTGCCGCCCGGCGGAGCCGCGTTGCGCCGCCTGGAGCGGATCGACCTCGGCCCGCTGGCCGAGCTGCTGACCGGCGTGGACGTCGTGGTCGCCTGCGACGTGGACAACCCGCTGCTGGGCCCGCGCGGCGCGACCGCCGTCTACGGCCCGCAGAAGGGCGCCGACGGCGATGACCTGGTGGTCCTGGAGCAGGGGCTGACCCGCTTCGCCGACCAGGTGGCCGCGGTGACCGGACGGGACGTGCGGGAGGCCCCCGGCGCCGGGGCCGCGGGCGGGGTGGGCTTCGCCGCCCTCGCCCTGCTCGGTGCCACCATGCGACCCGGTATCGAGCTGCTGCTCGAACTGCTGGGTTTCGACGAGGCCGTGCGTGGGGCACGCCTCGTCGTCACCGGCGAGGGCTGCCTGGACGCTCAGACGCTCCATGGCAAGGCCCCCGCCGGAGTCGCCGCGGCGGCTGCCCGGGCGGGGGTTCGGGTGGCCGCTGTGGCGGGTCGGCTGGAGCTGTCCGAGCCCGAGTGGCGGGCGGCCGGCTTCACCGCCGCGATCGCCCTCACCGACCTGGCCGAGCAGCCGGGGGACAGCATGACCAGGGCCGGCGAGCTGGCCGAGGTGGCGGGGGAGCGGCTGGCCGAAACGCTGCTGCCGGGCTGATCCCGCGGGCGTTCCGCTGGACGTTCCTCCGTACGTTCCTCCATTGACGTTTTGTTGAAGGCGGGCCTAGGCTCCCGGCAATCCTTCGGTTCCAGCCACGCCGACCGCCCCACGCCGACCGCCCCACGCCGACCGCCCCCCGCCCACCGCCGCGCGAGCGCCTCCCGGGCCGCGTGCCCGGTGCGCCCCCGCGTACCGCCATCCCCCCAGTCCCAGGTTTCGGAGGTCCCCATGCCGATCAGCCAGCCAGCGGTGATCCGCTCCCGCCGGGCGGTCCTGCCCGACGGCGAGCGCCCCGCGGACGTGCTGATCCGGGACGGCAGGATCGAGCAGGTCGCCGCCCACGGATCGCTCGTGGTCGGCGACAGCGAACTCGTCGACCTCGGCGACACCGCGCTGCTGCCCGGCCTGGTCGACACCCACGTGCACGTCAACGAGCCCGGCCGGACCGAGTGGGAGGGCTTCGCCACCGCCACCCGGGCCGCCGCGGCCGGCGGCGTCACCACGATCATCGACATGCCGCTCAACTCCGTGCCGCCCACCACCACGGTGGCGGGGCTGGACGTCAAGCGGAAGACCGCCGAGGGCCAGGCCTGGGTCGACCTCGGCTTCTGGGGCGGGGCCGTCCCCGGCAACGTCCCGGACCTCGAACCCCTGCACCGGGCGGGCGTGTTCGGCTTCAAGAGCTTCCTCGCCCCGTCCGGCGTCGACGAGTTCCCGCACGTCGAGGCCGCCGACCTGGAGGCCGCGCTGGCCGAGCAGGCCCGGCTCGGGGCGCTGGCGATCATCCACGCCGAGGACCCGGCCGTGCTGGCCGCCGCGCCACAGCAACCCGGCGTCCACTACCGGGACTTCCTCGCCTCCCGCCCGGCCGGCGCGGAGACCGCGGCGGTCGCCCACCTGCTCGACACGGCCCGGCGCACCGGCGCCCGGGTGCACATCCTGCACGTCTCCTCGGCCGCGGTGCTGCCCCTGCTGCGCCGGGCTCGCGAGGAGGGCGTGCGGGTCACCGCCGAGACCTGCCCGCACTACCTGACGCTCGCCGCCGAGCAGGTGCCCGACGGCGACACCGCCTTCAAGTGCTGCCCGCCGATCCGCGACGAGGCCAACCGGGACGCGCTCTGGGAGGCCCTGGCCGACGGCGAGTTCACCGCCGTCGTCTCGGACCACTCGCCGTCCACCCCCGACCTCAAGCTGCTGCCCGAGTTCGGCGGCAGCGGCGACTTCGCGGCGGCCTGGGGCGGCATCGCCTCGCTCCAGCTGGGCCTGCCCGCGATCTGGAGCGAGGCCCGCCGGCGCGGCCACACACTGGCCGACGTGGTGCGCTGGATGTCGGCGGGACCGGCCGGCCTGGTCGGCCTCACCGGTACCAAGGGCGCCATCGCGGCGGGCTGCGACGCCGACCTGGTCGCCTTCGACCCCGACGGGGAATTCGCCGTCCACGCGGGCGAGTTGCACCACCGCAACCCGGTCACCCCGTACGCCGGACGGACCTTGAGCGGCGCCGTCCGCACCACCTGGCTGCGCGGCCGGGCGGTGGACACCGGGGCCGAGCCCTTCGGCCGCCAGTTGCTGCGCCCGGCGGACTAGGGCGTCTTCGGGCCCGCCAACTCCCTTACCCACCACGTCTTCCGAGGAGAGTCAGTGACCACTGCCGACACCCCGAGCGCTCCCTTCACCGAGCTGGTCAACCTGGCCTCCCGGCTGCTCGGCGCGGGCGTCGTCGCCACCAATGAGGACACCTTCGCGGACGCCGAGAACCTGCTGGTGGCCAAGCCGGCCGAGTTCCGCCCGCACACCTTCGGCCACAAGGGCCAGATCATGGACGGCTGGGAGTCCAAGCGCCGCCGCGGCGTCTCCGCCGACCAGCCGCACCCCACCGACCAGGACCACGACTGGGCGATCGTCCGGCTCGGCGTCGGCGGTGCGATCCGCGGCGTGATCGTCGACACCGCGCACTTCACCGGCAACTACCCGGAGAGCGCCGTGGTCGAGGCCGCCTCCGTCCCCGGGCACCCCTCGCCCGAGGAGCTGCAGGCCGCCGAGTGGACCGTCCTCGTGCCCCGCACCCCGCTGCGCGGCGACACCGCCCACGAGTTCGCCGTCCAGGACGACTCCCGCTACACCCACGTGCGGCTCAACATCTACCCGGACGGCGGCGTGGCCCGGCTCCGGGTGCACGGCGAGGTGCTGCCCGACCCGCGCGAACTGGACGGCCTCACCTTCGACCTGGCCGCCCAGGAGTACGGCGGCGTGGCCGAGGCGGCGTCCGACCGCTACTTCTCCTCCCCGCACAACCTGAACGCTCCCGGTCGCGCCTCCGTCATGGGCGAGGGCTGGGAGACCCGTCGTCGGCGCGACAAGGCCAACGACTGGGTTCAGATCGCCCTGGCCGGGGGCGGTGAGGTCCTGGCCGCCGAGGTGGACACCACCCACTTCGTCGCCAATGCCCCCGGCTGGGCCGACCTGATCGGCTTCGACGCCTCGACCGGGCACGACCCGGCCGACGGCGAGTGGTTCGAGATCCTGCCCCGCACCCGCCTGCAGCCCGACACCCGGCACCGCTTCCGGCTCGACGTCGGCCGTCCGGTGACCCACGTGCGGATCAACGTCTACCCGGACGGCGGCCTCGCCCGCCTCCGGCTCACCGGCCGCCTCACCGAGGCCGGCCGCGCGGCCCTGGCGCTGCGCTGGTTCAACGCCGTCCCGGCCGCGGAGGCCGCCGCCGCCCTCGCCGACGCCGGCCTCGGCGCGGAGGAGGCCGCCGCCCTGGCCGCCGCCCGCCCGCTGGCGGACCCGGCCGCGGCCACCGCCGCGGTCGCCGGCCTCCAGCCGGCCGACGGCCCGGACGGCGAGCACTCCGCCCGCCGCCGCTCGGCGCTGTGGCGCCTGCTGGGCGTCTGAGCGGGGCTCGCCCGCTCGCCCGCTCCACCTCTCCACGCACCGCCTTATCGACACCTGAAGGACCCTCCATGTCCAAGATCCTGACCACGGAGTCCGGCGCCCCGGTCGCCGACAACCAGAACTCGGCCTCGGCCGGCGAGTACGGCCCGCTGCTGATCCAGGACCAGCAGCTGCTGGAGAAGCTGGCCCGGTTCAACCGCGAGCGCATCCCGGAGCGCGTCGTGCACGCCCGCGGCTCCGGCGCGTACGGCTACTTCGAGGTCACCGACGAGGTGTCGAAGTACACCCGGGCGGCGTTCCTGTCGGAGGTCGGCAAGCGCACCGAGGTCTTCCTGCGCTTCTCCACGGTGGCCGGCAACCTCGGCGCCAGCGACGCGGTGCGCGACCCGCGCGGCTTCGCGCTCAAGTTCTACACCGAGCAGGGCAACTACGACCTCGTCGGCAACAACACCCCGGTGTTCTTCATCAAGGACCCGGTCAAGTTCCCCGACTTCATCCACTCGCAGAAGCGCGACCCGTACACCGGCGTGCAGGAGGCCGACAACGTCTGGGACTTCTGGGCCCACTCGCCGGCCTCGACCCACCAGATCACCTGGCTGTTCGGCGACCGCGGCATCCCCGCCTCGTACCGCCACATGAACGGCTACGGCTCGCACACCTACCAGTGGGTCAACGCCGAGGGCGAGGCCTACTGGGTGAAGTACCACTTCAAGACCAACCAGGGCATCCGCAGCCTGGACGGCGGCCAGGCCGCCGAGGTGGTCGGCGCCGACGCCGACTCGCACCAGCGCGACCTCCACCAGGCCATCGAGCGGGGCGTGTTCCCGTCCTGGACCCTCTACGTCCAGCTGATGCCGGTCGCCGAGGCCGCGGACTACCGCTTCAACCCCTTCGACCTCACCAAGGTGTGGCCGCACGCCGACTACCCGCTGGTCAAGGTCGGCCGCCTGGTGCTCAACAAGAACCCGGAGAACGTCTTCGCCGAGGTCGAGCAGTCCGCGTTCTCGCCGAACAACTTCGTGCCCGGCATCGGCCCCTCCCCGGACAAGATGCTCCAGGGCCGGCTGTTCGCCTACGCCGACGCCCAGCGCTACCGCCTCGGCGTCAACCACACCCTGCTGCCGGTGAACGCCCCGCGCGCCACCGAGGCCAACAACTACGGCCGGGACGGCCTCATGGCCGCCAACAGCGCCGGCCGCGGCAAGAACTACGAGCCCAACTCGTACGACGGCCCGGCCCAGACCGACAGCGCGCTCGCCGCGCCGGTCAAGGTCGACGGCTACACCGGCACCTACACCACGCCGGCCCACACCAAGGACGACGACTTCTTCCAGGCCGGCGAGCTCTACCGGCTGATGTCGGAGGGCGAGAAGAGCCGCCTGATCGACAACATCGCGGGCTTCCTGGCGCAGGTCACCCGGGACGACGTGGTGGAGAAGAACCTCGCCCACTTCCACGCCGCCGACGAGGAGTACGGCGCCCGTCTGGAGGCCGCCGTCGCCAAGCTCCGCGCGGGCGACGAGGGCTGACCCGCCGCGGGCCGACTCCCGCCGCACCCGCCGCGGGTCGACTCCCGCCGCACCCGCCGTACCCTCCGCACCCTCAGGACCGCCGGGGCCCGCACCCCGGCGGCTCCACGACGGGCCCCTCCCCCCGGGCAGTGGGGGAGGGGCCCGTCGGGCTTCGTGGTGGGGGCCTCACGGCGCACGGGGCGCCGGGCGCGGGTTCCGTTGGTGCGTGTGCGCGGGGCCCCTTGTACCAGCCGACCGGCCGTGCTCCACGGAATGTTCACGGATATTCACGGACGGCAGTCGCCCGGGGCCGGGGGTGGATAGGCTGGAGACCGCCCGCGGTCGCTCCGTGGGGGGACATCGGAAGGGGACGACATGTCGACACCAGCCCCGGGTCGTCACGCCGCGCTGGACCCGGGCCCGACGGGCCCGTTCACCTCCCTGCAGCACGCCCTCAGACTGCTGGAGGCCGTCGACCGGCACCCCGACGGCGCCACCCTGGTCGGGCTCGCGCGGGAGACCTCGCTGGGCCTGCCGACCGTCCGCCGGCTCGCCGAGATCCTGGAGATCGAGGGCTACCTCCAGTGCCAGGACGGCGGTTGGGTGCTCGGCGGCACCTTCGCCCTGCTCGGGCAGCACAACCGGGAACAGCTCGTCAAGGCCCGGCTGAACCGCAAACTCGCCGAACTCCGGGACGAGTTGGGCGCCGCGGTCTACTTCACCCGGTACCACGACGGGGAGTTGTCGGTCGAGGCGGTCGCGGCCGCCGACTACGCGCCCGCCGTGCAGGAGTGGGTGGACTTCCGCGCCACCGCGCACGCCAGCGCGATCGGCAAGTGCCTGCTCAGCCAGCTCGACGCGGACGGCCGGCGGGACCACCTCTCCCGGCACCCGGTCGCCCGGCTGACCTCCCGCACCGTCACCGACGCCGACCAGCTGATGCACCGGCTGGAGCGCCAGCCCGCGACGGTGCCGGTGCTGGACATCCAGGAGTACGCGCTCGGCACGGTCTGCGCGGCGGTGCCGATCACGGCCGGCAGCACGGTCGGCTGCCTGGCCACCTCGATGCCGGTGGACAACATCCACAAGCTCAGGGCCGCCGCCGAACTGCTGGCCGCCCGGGCGGCACCGCTGATGCTGGCGATGGCGGTCTGAGCACCGCTCGCTCGTGGGGCCCCGTCGGACGCGCCGTCCGGCGGGGCCCGCGCGCTTTCCACGGGAGGGTTTCCGGGGGTGTCCCGCGGTGCACATCACTTATTAGACTCGATGTCGATAAGAGTGGTCGAACCCCTTGTCCGCACCGCTACCGGCGAGTACGTTTCCGAGAGTCGAGCCGCCGCCCCCAGGTCAGGAGGGCCTGCCATGCCCCGCTCCACCCCCGTCCCCGCCGTCGCCGCCCCCGCCGCGCGGGTGCACGAGAGCCTCGTCCTGGAACCCCGGGACGTCCGCTTCGACTGGGCCCGGCTGCCGCTGCACTGGATCCCGGACGAGCCGATGGCCACCCACGTGATCAACGTGCTGCACCTGCTGCTGCCCGAGGGCGAGCGCTGGTTCGTCAAGGTGTTCAAGGAGGCGCTCCCGCTGATCCGGGACGAGCAGCTGCGCGAGGAGGTGCTCGGCTTCATCGGGCAGGAGGCCATCCACGCCCAGGCCCACCAGGAGGTGCTCGACCACCTGCTCGGCCAGGGCCTCGATCCGCGCCCGTACGTCCGGCAGATCTCCTGGCTGTTCCAGCGCGTCCTCGGTGACAAGCCGGGCCTGACGCCGGCGCAGCGGCGGGAGAACGTCATCGAACGGGTCGCCTTCGTCGCGGCGATCGAGCACTTCACCGCCTTCCTCGGCAACTGGGCGCTCAACTCCCCCGGCCTGGACCGGGCCAAGGCCGACCCGACGATGCTGGACCTGCTGCGCTGGCACGGCGCCGAGGAGGTCGAGCACCGCAGCGTCGCCTTCGACCTGATGGTCCACCTGGACCCGGGCTACCTTCGACGGGTCCGCGGCATGGCGATCTCCGGGCCGCTGCTGGTGCACCTCTGGGTGCGCGGCGCACGCTTCCTGCTCGCCGCCGACCCGACCCTGGCGGGGCGGCTCAAGCCCACCTGGCGGGAGGCGGGCCGGATCGCCAAGCGTGGACTGCTGCCGGACCCGATCCGCTCCGTCCGCTCCGGGCTGCGCTACCTCCGGCCGGGCTACCACCCGACCCAGGAGGGCTCCTCCAGTCAGGCGCTGGGCTACCTCGCCACCTCCCCGGCCGCCCGGGCGGCGGCGGGGCGGGGCTGAGGGGAACAGCTGACAGCTGACAGGTTTCAACGAACAGCGAACGTTATCTGTTCGCTGAAATCTGAAATCTGAAATCTGTCAGTTGTCAGTCATCAGTCGTCGGCCGGCAGCTGCCGCCCGCCGTCGCCGCCCCCTCGGCCCGTCACCCCCTCGCCCGCCCGCCGCCCGTCCCCTCTCCCCGCCAAGGATCCGCCCGGATGGACCTGCTCACCCCGCCCCCCGACCTCTACGGCCGACCCCGCGCCGACGGCTTCATGCGCTGGCTCACCGCCTTCGGCGACCGCTACTCCCCGGCGCTCGGCGGCCCGCTGCTGCGCCGCAACCCCCGCCGGCCGCTCAGCCGCCCCACCCCGCTGCTCCGGCTGGTCGTCGCCGAGCGCCGTCAACTCGCCTCCGACGTGATCGAGTTGACCCTGGCCGACCCCTCCGGCGGTCAACTCCCGCCCTGGCAGCCCGGCGCCCACCTGCGGCTCGCCCTGCCCTCCGGTCGGGAGCGCCACTACTCGCTCAGCGGCGACCCCGCCGACCGCCGGCACTACCGGATCGCCGTCCGGCGGCTGCCCGGGGGCGGCGGAGGGTCCGTCGAGGTCCATGACGCCCTGCACCCGGGCGCCCGCCTCGCCGCCCGCCGCCCGCGCAACGGCTTCGCCTTCTGTGCCGAGCCCGCCGTCCTGCTGCTCGCCGGCGGCATCGGCGTCACCCCGCTGCTCCCGATGGCCCGCGAGGCCCAACGGCACGGCCTCGACTGGACGTTGGTGCACGTCGGCCGCAGTGCCGACACCCTCCCGTACAGCGGCGAGCTGCGCGCCCTCGACCCGCACCGGGTCGTGCTGCGCACCGACGACGAGCACGGCGGCGTCCCCACCGGCGCCGAACTCCTCGCCCACGCCCCGCGCGGCGCCGCCGTCTACTGCTGCGGTCCGGCCCCGATGCTCGCCGCCGTCCAGGCGGCGCTGGACGAATCCTCCGCCACCGCCCTGCACTTCGAGCGCTTCGGCGCCGCCCCGGTCACCGACGGCCGGCCCTTCGCCGTCCGGCTCGGCGCCGAGGGCCCGATCCTGGACGTCCCCGCCGACCGCTCCGCCCTGGACGTGCTGCGCGAGGCCCGCCCCGACCTCCCGTACTCCTGCCACCAGGGCTTCTGCGGCACCTGCGAGGTCCGCCTGCTGGCCGGTGCGCCCGAGCACCGGGACCGCCGCCTCACGCCCGAACAGCGCGCCGCCGGCGCCCTGCTGCCCTGCGTCTCCCGCGCCGCCGAGGGTGAGACCCTCGTGCTCGACCTCGACGTCTAGAAGGAGCCCCCGATGCCCCCGACGGCGCATGCGATGCCGACGTTCTCCTACTCCGAGCGCGACCTCGCCCGCTTCCGCGAGACCCAGCAACTCGCCTACCACTGCGCCGAACAGGTCGCCGCCTGGATCGAACCCGGGGTCACCGAGCGCCAGACCACCGCCGAGCTGCGCCGCCGCCTGGTCGCCGCCGGGGTGCAGGACTTCTTCCACGTCCCCTTCGCCTGGTTCGGCGACCGTACGGCCTTCCGGCACTTCCACACCCCGCTGCAGTTCTTCGCCGGCAACCGCCGCCTGGAGGAGGGCATGCCGTACGTGCTGGACTGCGCGCCCGTCGTGGACGGCTACACCGCCGACATCGGCTACGGCGGCAAGGTCGGCGAGAACCGGGTCTGGGACCGGCTGGCCGCCGACCTCCAGGTCTACCGCGAGCTGATCCTCGCCGAGGTGCGCGCCCGCAAGCCGCTCAGCGAGGTGTACGCGGCGGTGGACGCGCAGATCGCCGCGCACGGCTACGACAACCGGCACCAGGTCTACCCGGGCCGGGTGATCGGTCACCAGGTCACCCGCAACACGGCGCGCGGCCCGGCCGGGGTGAACGTCTTCGGCTTCGGCGTGCGCACCCTGCAGACCCTCGGCCGCGAGCTCATCTCCGAGCGCCTGCACGGCCGTTCACCGCTGTGGGCGGACGGGCGGTCGTCCCGGCACGCGCCCACCCCGGGGCTGTGGGCGGTGGAGCCGCACATCGGGTTCCGCGGCGTGGGCATCAAGTTCGAGGAACTGCTGGTGGTCACCGAGGACGACGCCTACTGGCTGGACGACGGCCTCCCGCACGTCCGCCGCTGGACCGCCGCCGCCCCGGGCGCCGGGAACGCCCCCGCCGAGCCGGCCGCCCCCGCCCCTGCCCCCGCCCCCGCCCCCGCCGCCGATGCCGCCCCCGCCGAGCCGACCGCCCAGGAGGCCACCCGATGACGACCCCCACCCGCCGCCGGACCGCCCACTCCGGCGGCATCCCGCTCGCCGTCTTCGAGCAGGGCGACCCCGGCGCCCCCACCGTCCTCCTGGTGCACGGCTACCCGGACACCCACACCGTCTGGGACGACATCGCCGCCGACCTCGCCCGCGACCACCACGTGGTCCGCTACGACGTGCGCGGCGCCGGCGAGTCGGGCGCCCCGGCACACCGCGACGGCTACCGCCTGGAGCAGCTCGCCGCCGACCTGTTCGCCGTCGCCGACGCCGTCAGCCCGGACCGCCCGGTCCACCTGGTCGCCCACGACTGGGGCTCGATCCAGTCCTGGGAGGCCGTCACCGCCCCCGGCGCCGAGCGCCGGATCGCCTCCTACACCACCCTGTCCGGCCCCAGCCTGGACCACATGGGCTTCTGGCTGCGCCACCGGCTGCGCCGCCCCACCCCGCGCCACCTGCGCCAACTGCTGCACCAGGGCGCGCACTCCTGGTACATCACCGCCTTCCACCTGCCCTTCCTCGCCCCGGCCGTGTGGCGCCTCGGCCTCGCCCGGGCCTGGCCGCGGGTGCTGCGCGACCTGGAGCACGTCACCCCGCGGGCCGACCACCCGCAGCACACCCTGCGCCGCGACGCGGTCCGCGGCATCGAGCTGTACCGTGCCAACTTCCGTCCCACGCTGGGGAGTCCGCGCGAGCGGCCGACCGAGGTGCCGGTCCAGCTGGTCACCCTCACCCGGGACCGCTACGTCGGCACCTACCTCTCCGAGGGCCTGGAACGCTGGGTGCCCCACCTGACCCGCCGCACGCTGCACGCCGGCCACTGGTCGGCGCTGCTGGAGAAGGGAGCCACCGTGGCCGCAATGGTCCGCGAGTTCACCACCCGGATCGACACCGGGAGCGCGGGAGGGGCCCAAGAGTCCTACGGGGACGGCCGGTTGGTGGTGGTCACCGGCGGTGGCAGCGGCATCGGCCGGGCCACCGCGCTGGCCTTCGCCGAGGAGGGCGCCCGGGTGGTGGTCTGCGACCTCGACCTCGCGGCCGCCGAGCGCACCGCCGAACTCGCCTCCCTGATCGGCCCGCAGGCGCACGCCTACCAGGTGGACGTCTCCGACGGCGCCGCGATGGACGCCTTCGCCCAGCGCGTCGCCGCCGAGCACGGCGTGCCCGACGTCATGGTCAACAACGCCGGCATCGGCCACTCCGGGACGTTCCTGCAGACCACCGAGAAGGAGTGGCAGCGCGTCCTGGACGTCAACCTCTGGGGGGTCATCCACGGCTGCCGCGCCTTCGGCACCCTGATGGCCGACCGGGGCCAGGGCGGCCACATCGTCAACGTCTCCTCGGCCGCCGCCTACCTGCCCGCCAAGGCGCTCACCGCCTACGCGACCAGCAAGGCCGCCGTCTTCATGCTCTCCGACTGCCTGCGCGCCGAGTTCGTCGGCCACGGCATCGGCGTCTCGACCATCTGCCCGGGCATCGTCAACACCAACATCACCCGCACCTCGACCTTCTCGGCGACCACCGCCGACGAGCAGTCCGCCAAGCGGGCCCGCGCCGCCAGGCTCTACGCCCGCCGCGGCTTCCCGCCGGAGAAGGTCGCGACCGCCATCGTCACCGCCGTCCGCACCGGCAAACCGGTCGTCCCGGTCACCCCCGAGGCCAAGGCCGCCCGCCTGCTCTCCCGCCTCAGCCCCGGGCTGCTCCGCCTCGCCGCCCGCCTCAACGTCACCTGAGCGGCCCCTGAGCGGCCTCCGAGCGGCCCCCGGGCGGCCCGCAGCGGCCGCCCGGGGCTGTGAGAGCATCGAGGCCCATGGAGATGACAACGGCTCTGTGGTCCTTCGCCCTCGTCGTGGGGCTGCTCACCCTCACCCCCGGGCTCGACACCGCGTTGATCCTGCGGACGTCCGCGCTGGGGCGGCGGCGGCAGGCGTGGGGGGTGGTGCTGGGGATCCAGACCGGCACGCTGATCTGGGGGACGCTGACCTCGGCGGGCGTCACGGCGCTGCTCACCGCCTCGCAGGCGGCGTACGAGGTGCTGCGCTGGGCCGGTGCCGCCTACCTGGTGTGGATGGGCGTCGGGATGCTGCGCAAGCGCGGGGCGGAGGCCGCGACCGAGGAGGAGCCCGCCGAGGGCGGGTTCGTCCATGGCTGGCGGCGCGGGACGCTGACCAATCTGCTGAACCCCAAGGTCGGGGTGTTCTACGTGGCGGTGCTGCCGCAGTTCATCCCGGCCGGGGCCCCGCACTTCGCCGCCGGGGTGGCGCTGACCTGCGTGCACGTGGTGGAGGGCGTGCTCTGGTCGACGGTCCTGGTCGGCTTCGCCCGGGTGCTGCGCGGTTGGCTGCGCCGCCCGGCCGCCCGGCGGGTGATGGACCGGGTGACCGGCGCGGTGGTGGTGGGCTTCGGCCTCAAGCTGGCGCTGGCCGACTGAGTCGCGCTGCCGTACGGGGTCGGAGCGGGCCGCTTCCGGGCCGGCTCAGGCCGGTGCGAGCCGCCGCAGCCCCTCGCGCAGGTCGTCGGCGTTCATGCAGATCCGGACGTCCACGTTCGCCTCCAGCCGCAGCCAGAACGGTTCGCAGATCGCGACGACGGAGGCCTCGTCCGGTACGTCCACGACCAGCAGCATGCCCCGGCGGCCGTCGCCGCCGGCGAAGAAGTACGAGGCCTCGGGCTTGAGTTGGCCGAGGACGCGTTCCAGTTCGGCGCCCATCGAGCCGTCGGCGATGAGCTTGTTGGAGGCAGCGGTGTCGAGGGTGACATCCAGCAGGGCGCGCATGGTCCCCGCTCCTTCCCCGGGCTCGGGGTGAGTCCGCACCTCCAGCCTCCCGCCGCCGCGGCGGCCACGCAACGTGACACCGGACGGGACGGCCCTCAGGCCGCGTGGGTCCGGCGTGCGGGCGTCCGCTCCTCGGCGGGCAGCGCCGCGGTGTCGTGGTGGATCGGCCCGTGGCCGGCGCTCAGCGGCAGGCAGCTGCCGCCGCGGCGGTGGGCGATGATCTCGGCGGCGACCGAGACGGCGGTCTCCTCGGGGGTGCGGGCGCCGAGGTCGAGGCCGATGGGGGAGCGCAGCCGGGCGAGTTCGGCGTCGGTGAGGCCGGCGTCGCGGAGCTTGGCCTGCCGGTCGCGGTGGGTGCGCCGGGAGCCCATGGCGCCGACGTAGCCGACCGGGAGGCGCAGGGCGCGTTCGAGCAGCGGGACGTCGAACTTGGCGTCGTGGGTGAGCACGCAGAGTACGGTGCGGCCGTCGATCCGGCCGAGTTGGGAGTCCAGGTAGCGGTGCGGCCAGTCGACGACGACCTCGTCGGCGTCGGGGAAGCGCCGGGTGGTGGCGAAGACGGGCCGGGCGTCGCAGACGGTGACGTGGTAGCCGAGGAACTTGCCGATCCGCACGACGGCGGCGGCGAAGTCGATCGCGCCGAAGACGAGCATCCGGGGTGCGGGCACGTAGGACTCGACGAAGCAGGTGACCGTCCCCTCTTCCTGTTCGTCGCAGGGCCGGCCGTCGAGGCCGAACACGATCCGTCCGGTGTGTCCGGCGTCGAGCATGGCCCGGGCCTGCGCGACGAGGGCGCGTTCGAGCGCGCCGACGGTGGACGGGCCGACGCTGAGCGCGCCGTGCCGGCCGTCGGCGGTGACGGCGAGGGTGGCGCCGAGGAGTCCGGCGGGGCCGTCGATCACCCGGGCGAGGGCGACGGGCGTCCCGTCGGCGATGTGGCGCAGGCCGGCGTCCATGCCCGGGTCGGTGCCGGGCACGACCGGCTGGACGAACACGTCGAGGATCCCGCCGCAGGTCAGGCCGACGGCGAAGGCGTCCTCGTCGCTGTAGCCGAAGCGTTCCAGGACGGGTTCGCCGGATTCGACGGCGGCCTGGCAGAGCTCGTAGACGGCGCCTTCGACGCAGCCGCCGGAGACGCTGCCGACGGCCTCCCCGGCGGCGTCGACGGCCAGGGCCGCTCCGGGGTCGCGCGGGGCGCTGCCGGAGACGCCGACGACGGTGGCCACGGCGAAGGAGCGCCCGGACGCGTGCCAGGCCTGCAACTGCTCGGCGATGTCCTGCATGTCGGATGCTCCTTACACGTTTCGACAGTAGCGGGGACGCCGCCGTACGGGAAACGATCCCGTACGGCGGCGGTGATGATCAAAGGGGCACTCAGTGCACGCCCAGCCAGGACTTGACGGGGCTGAGGGCGAAGTACACGACGAACACCGCGGTGAGGATCCACATCAGCAGGCCGGGCTCGCGCCACTTGCCCTGGCCGGCCTTGATCACCGAGTAGGAGATGACGCCGGCGGCGACGCCCGCGGTGATGCTGTAGGTGAACGGCATCAGCACGCAGGTGAGGAAGGCCGGGATGGCGACCTCGCGGTCGGACCAGTCGATGTGCCGGGCCTGGCTCATCATCATCGAGCCGATCACCACCAGGGCGGCGGAGGCGACCTCGACCGGGACGATGCCGGCCAGCGGCGAGAAGAACAGCATCAGGGCGAACAGGCCGCCGGTGACGGTGGCGGCGAGGCCGGTGCGGGCGCCGTCGCCGACGCCGGTCGCGGACTCGACGAAGACGGTCTGTCCGGAGGCGCCGGCCAGGCCGCCGACCGCGCCGCCGGCGCCGTCGATGAACAGGGCCTTGGACAGGCCGGGCATCCGGCCCTGCTTGTCGGCGAGCCCGGCCTCGGTGCCGACGCCGATGATGGTGGCCATCGCGTCGAAGAAGCCGGCCAGGACGAGGGTGAACACGGCCACGGAGGCGCTGATCGCGCCCAGGCCCTTGCCGCCGAAGGCGCCGAACAGGTCGACGTGGCCGAAGAGGCTGAAATCGGGGGCGGCGACGGGGCTTCCGGGCCACACCGGGACGGAGTTGCCCCAGGCCTTGGCGGGGACGTCGGCGAGCTTGTTGACGACGACGGCGACCACGGTGCCGCCGGCGATGCCGATCAGGATCGCGCCGCGTACGCCGCGCGCCATCAGCACGAAGATCGTGAGCACGGTGAGGCTGAAGATCAGGACGGGCCAGCCGGAGAGCTCGCCGAAGGGGCCGAGCGACAGCGGGGTGGGGCCGCCGGTGTGCACGAAGCCGGCCTTGTAGAGCCCGATGATGGTGACGAACAGGCCGATGCCGATGGTGATCGCGTGCTTGAGCGGCAGCGGGATGCCGTTCATGATCTTCTCGCGCAGTCCGGAGACCACCAGCAGCACGATCAGCAGGCCGTAGATCACGCACAGGCCCATGGCCTGGGGCCAGGTGGTGTGCGGTACGACGAGTGCGGAGACCGCGCCGGAGACGGAGAGCCCGGCCGCCAGCGCGAGCGGCACGTTGCCGACCACGCCCATCAGGATGGTGGTGACGGCGGCCGCGAGGGCGGTGGCGGTGGTCAGCGCGGCGTGGTCGAGCTTGAGGCCGTTGACGTCCGCGCCGCTGAGGATCAGCGGGTTGAGCAGGATGATGTACGCCATCGCCATGAACGTGGTGAGGCCACCGCGTAGTTCGTTGGCGAGGGTCGAGCCGCGGGCCGAGATCTTGAAGTACGCGTCGAGCGCGCCCTTGGGCTCTGCTGTCGAGGACGAGGGGTGGGTCTCGTCCTCAACGGGTCTGTCTGCTTCAGTGGTGCCGGGCTCCGTGGGGATCCTGGTCATGTCCACTCCCAAGTGTCAAAGGGGGTTGGGGTGGGCGAGCCGACCTGACTGCCAGTCAACGAAGTTGGCACAGGGGGACGGTATCGACTCACTGGTGGCACTCGTCGGGGAGTGCCAGCGGTGCGGCTGGGTGGTGCGGATGGGGTGGTGCGTGGTTGTGGTGCGTGGTGGTGCGGATGAGGGTGGTGCAGTTGAGGGTGGTGCAGTTGAGGGTGGTGCGCACCACTGCGGAACCCCGGCGTGGGCAGGGCAGCGGATGTGGGGGGTCCCGGGGCGGCGGGGAAGACGTGTCGCCGCCCCGGGAAGTACGGCCGTGGTGGAACCGCGCTGGTGGAACCGTGCCGGTCGAACTCCCGGGATCAGCCGGGCTGTTCGGTGGTCAGGTGCTCGGGCCGGACCGGGATCCGGTTGAGCGCGAGTCCGGTCGCGTTGCGGATGGCCGCCACGATCGAGGGGGTCGCCGACACGGTCGGCGCCTCGCCGACGCCGCGCAGCCCGTACGGGGCGTGCGGGTCGGGCAGTTCGAGGACGTCCACCGGGATCGGCGGGGTGTCCAGGATGGTGGGGATCAGGTAGTCGGTGAAGGAGGCGTTGCGCACCTTCCCGTCCCGGACGATGATCTCCTCCATCACGGCCAGGCCGAGGGCCTGGGTGCAGCCGCCCTGGATCTGGCCGACCACGGAGAGCGGGTTGAGCGCCTTGCCGACGTCCTGGACGGCGGTCAGCTCGACCACCTTGACCAGGCCGAGTTCGACGTCCACGTCCACCACGGCGCGGTTGGCGCAGAAGGTGTACTGGACGTGGCCGAAGCCCTGGCCGGTCTCCTTGTCGAAGGCCTGGGTGGGCCGGTGGTGGTGCTCGCGGGTGAGGTCGATGGCCTCGTCGCCGAGCAGGTCCACCATGGGCACCAGCACGCCGGCGCTCTCCGAGACGACCTTGCCGCCGGCCAGCGTGATGTCCTTGTGGGTCCAGCCGTAGCGGCGCCGGCCCTTCTCGATCAGCTCCCGCCGGACGGCCTCGGCGGCGAGCTTCACGGCGCCGCCGGTCATGTACGTCTGGCGCGAGGCGGAGGTCGAACCGGCCGATCCCACTTCGGTGTTGGCCGGGTGGATGGTGACCTGCTCGACGCCCAGCTCGGTGCGGGCGATCTGGGCGTGCACGGTGACGCCGCCCTGGCCGACCTCCGCCATCGCGGTGTGCACCATGGCGACCGGCTCGCCGCCGATCACCTCCAGGCGCACCCGGGCGGTGGAGTAGTCGTCGAAGCCCTCGGAGAAGCCGACGTTCTTGATGCCGACCGAGTAGCCGACCCCGCGCACGATGCCCTCGCCGTGCGAGGTGTTGGAGAGCGCGCCGGGCAGTGAGCGCACGTCGAGGTGCTCGGTGTCCAGCGGCGGCGGCAGCGGCATGTCCTTGGCCCGCTGGAGCAGTTCGGCGACCGGGGCGGGGGAGTCGATCTGCTGGCCGGTGGGCATGAAGTCGCCCTCCGACATCGCGTTCAGCTGCCGCAACTCGACCGGGTCCATGCCGAGTTCGACGGCCAGCTTGTCCATCTGGGTCTCGTAGCCGAAGGCCGCCTGGACGGCCCCGAAGCCGCGCATCGCCCCGCAGGACGGGTTGTTGCTGTAGAGCGCGATGGCATGCATCTTCACGTTCGGGATCACGTACGGGCCGTGCCCCAGCGAGGCGGCGTTGCCGACGACGGCCGGGGAGGCGGAGGCGTAGGCGCCGCCGTCCAGCACGATCCGGCAGTCGGCGAAGACCAGCTTGCCGTCGCGGGTGGCGCCGTGCTCGTAGTGCATCCGCGCGGGGTGGCGGTGGACGTGGCCGTAGAAGGACTCGTCCCGGGAGTACACGATCTTGACCGGCTTGCCGGTGTGCTGGGCCAGCAGGCAGGCGTGGATCTGCATCGAGATGTCCTCGCGGCCGCCGAAGGCGCCGCCGACGCCGGCCAGGGTGAGCCGGACCTTCTCCTCGGGCAGGTCCAGCACCGGGGCCATCTGCTCGCGGTCCACGTGCAGCCACTGGGTGGCGATGTAGAGGTCGATGCCGCCGTCCTCGGCGGGCACGGCCAGTCCGGACTCCGGGCCGAGGAAGGCCTGGTCCTGCATGCCGACCTCGTAGTCGCCGCTGACGATGACGTCCGCCATCGCCCGCACCTCGTCGGTCACGCCGAGGCCGGAGACCAGTCGCTGCTCGTGGCAGATGTTGCCGTACGCGTGGGACTTGTACTCGTGCGGCTCGTGCACGTACCCGTGGGTCTCCGGGTCGAGGCACTGCTCCTCGGTGACGATCGGGGTGAGCACCTCGTACTCGACCACGATCTTCTTCACCGCGCGCCGGGCGGTCTCCGGGTGGTCGGCGGCGACCAGGGCGATCGCCTCGCCGTGGTAGCGGATCTTGTCGATCGCCAGGGCGGGCTGGTCCTGGATCTCCAGGCCGTAGTACTTGGCGCCGGGGATGTCCTCATGGGTGAGCACCGCGTGGACGCCGGGCACCTTGAGCGCCTCGGAGATGTCCACCGAGAGGATGTTGGCCCGGGGGTGCGGCGAGCGCAGCGCCATGCCCCAGAGCATGTCCTCGTGCCACATGTCCGAGGAGTAGGCGAATTCGCCCTTGACCTTCAGGTTGCCGTCCGGGCGCAGCGGCGAGCCGCCGATGCCGTCCTTGGACGCCTGGTTGATGTTCTGCAGGTTCTTCTGGCCCTGGATGGTCCGCGTGGTCATGCCGAAGCCCCCTCACCGGCGCACTTGCGGGCGGAGGCGAGCCGCACCGCGTCCATGATCTTCTCGTAGCCGGTGCAGCGGCACAGGTTGCCCGACAGCGCCTCGCGGATGTCGTTGTCGCTCGGCTGGGCGTCCCGCCCGAGCAGGGCGTCGGTCTGCACCAGCAGCCCCGGGGTGCAGAATCCGCACTGGACGGCCCCGGCGTCGACGAAGGCCTGCTGGACGAGGCCCAGCTCGCCGTTCTCCTCGGCCAGGCCCTCGACGGTGCGGACCTCGCGGTCCTGCACCTGGCCGGCCGCGACCAGGCAGGAGCAGACCGGCACGCCGTCCAGGTAGACGGTGCAGGAGCCGCACTCGCCCTGCTCGCAGGCGTTCTTCGAACCGGGCAGGCCGACGCGCTCGCGCAGGACGTAGAGCAGGCTCTCGCCCTCCCACACGTCGTCGGCCTCGACCGGCTTGCCGTTGGCGGTGAACGTGACCTTCATGCCGCGCTCCTGATCTGCTTGCTGTAGTCGTTCCAACACCAGGTGAGGGTGCGGCGGGCCATCACGGCCAGCGCGTGCCGCCGGTAGTCGGCGGTGCCGCGGACGTCGTCGATGGGGGAGGCGGCGGCCTTCACCAGCTCGCCGAAGCGCTGGATCACCTCGGTGCCCAGCAGCTCCCCGGACTCCCAGAGCCCGCGCTCGGCGAGCACGCCCTGGAGGTACTCCTCGGCCTCGACGGCGCGGCGCGGCGTGGGGGCAGCCGAACCGATACCGGTGCCGACGGTGCCGTTCTTCGGGTGAAGGGCGAAACCGAAGGCGCAGACCGCGATCACCATGGCATTGCGGGTGCCGATCTTCGAGAACTGCTGCGGGCCGTCCGCGACCGGGATGTGCACGGCCCGGATCAGCTCGTCGGCCTCCAGGCTGTTGCGCTTCACACCGACGTAGAACTCGTCGATCGGGATCAGCCGGGTGCCGCGCACCGAGGCCGCCTCGACGAAGACGTCCCGTCCGGCCGCCAGCAGCGCGGGGTGCGCGTCACCGGCCGGGGAGGCGCCGCCGAGGTTGCCGCCGACGCCGCCGCGGTTGCGGATCTGCGGCGAGCCGACGGTGTGGGCCGCGAGGGCGAGCCCGGGCAGCGGCCCGGACAGCTCCGAGATGATCCGGGCGTACGGGACGGAGGCGCCGAGTCGGACGACGCTGCCGTCGTTCGTCCATTCGGTGAGCTCGGTGACGCGGTTCAGGTCGAGAATCGCGGATGGCCGGTGCACGTCGAAGTTCAGCTCGACCATGACGTCCGTGCCGCCCGCGATGGGCAGCGCGGTCGGGTACTCAGCCTTCGCCGCGAGAGCCTCGTCCCAGGTGGCGGGCCGAAGGAACTCCATGCGGGTTTCTCCTCAGGTCTTCGCCGACCGGGTGTCCGGTGGCGTGTCGCCCAGTGAACCCCTGTGACGCGGCCCACTGGCAGTCACCGATGGCATGAAGCCCCGGCTGTGAGCCCGCCCGGCATCCTGTACGTTCCTCTAAGCAGGAGAATCCGCAGCCCAGGTGTTCGCCGAGTGCTACCTACGACCGTAATCCGGCCGTGATTCACGGGCTACGGGCCCGTGACCCGGCGGCCCGCTGGTACGTAACGCCGAGCACGGATGTTCGGGCACACTGTCAGCCCCGGACGGCGTGCCCGGCAGCCCCCACCCCCCGTCCAGGCCCCCGATCCCCGCTTCCACCCCCGCTTCCACCCCGCCTCGCCACCCTGTTCCAGCCCCCCGTTAGGAGTCCGCGGATGCGTGTCCGTGACCTGCTCGCCCCCGGCGCCCCCCGACTGCGCCTGCTCGCGGCGGAGGAGGAGCTGGACCGGCAGGTCAGCGGCGTGATGACCACGGACCTGCACGACCCCGGCCGCTACCTGCACGGCGGTGAGCTGGTGCTCACCGGGATGCTCTGGCGCGGCGGCCCCGCCGACTCCGAGCGCTTCGTGCGGACCATCGCGGCCGGCGGCGCGGTCGCCCTGGCGGCCGGCGAGGCCGAGGTCGGCCCGGTGCCCGAGGACCTGGTCGAGGCCTGCCGCCGGCACCGGATGCCGCTGCTGGCCGTCCCCGACGACATCGCCTTCGGCACCGTCACCGAGTTCATCGGCCGTCAGGTCTCCGCGGACCGCGCCGCCGACCTCGCCGCCCTGGTCGACCGGCACCGGCTGCTGGTGTCGGCGGCCGGCGGCGGCGGACTGGACGCCGTGCTGGACCTGCTCGGCGGCGACCTCGACCTGGACTGCTGGGTGCTGACCCCGACCGGCGCGGTGATCGCCGGCCCGGCCGACCGGCTCACCGCCGAGGACCGCGACCAGCTGGTCCGCGCCCACCTCGCCGCCCAGCGCCAGCGCCGCCGTCCCCCGCACCGGGCCCGACTGGCCGGCGGCGCCTACTCGCTGCTGCCCGCCGCGGCCTCCGCCGAGCACGAGGCGCCGCTCGTCGACTGGGTGCTCGCGGTGGCCGGCGACGTCACCGAATGGACCACCAAGCGCCAGCAGCTCGCCGAGAACCTGGCCCGGCTGGTCGCCGCCGAGCGCCACCGCCGGGACGAGGGCCGCCGGCTGCGCCGCCGGCTGGCCGACGAACTGCTCGCCCTGCTGCGCCGGGACGCCGACCCGGCCGAGATCAGCCGCACCCTGTACGCCTCCTCGGCGATGGCCGCCCGCTACGAGAGCCACGAGCCCAAGTCCCCGGCCCAGGACGCCTCCTGGCTGGTGCTCAGCGCCGAGGGCACCGGCCTGCCCGAGGGCACCGTACGGGCCGTGCTGGAGGAGGCGCTCGGCGGCACCGGCGACCGCGCCCTGGTCGCCGGTGCGGGCAACGGCGCCGTGGTGGTGCTGCCCGCGATGGACACTCCGGTGCCCGCCGACACCCTGCGCGAGCTGCTCGCCCCGCTGGAGGCCGGGCTGGGCTCGGAGGGCCGGATCACCCTCGGCGTCTCCGCCCCCGCCTCCGAGGCCGGCGGCCTGCGCGGCGCCCTGGAGGAGGCCCGGCACGCCCGCCGGATCGCCGCCGCCCGGGTCGGCCGGGTCTGCGTCGCGGGCCCGGAGGAGCTGGCCTCGCACGTGCTGCTGCTGGCCGCCGTCCCGGACGAGGTCCGCCGCGCCTTCCGCAGCCGGCTGCTGGACAAGGTGATCGCGTACGACATCGAGCACCAGGCGGACCTGGTCCGCACCCTGGAGGCCTTCCTGCGCTCGGACGGCTCCTGGACCCGCTGCGCCGGGCAGCTGCACGTCCACGTGAACACCCTGCGCTACCGGATCGGCCGGATCGAGGAGCTGACCGGGCGGGACCTCTCCCGCCTGGAGGACCGGGTGGACTTCTACCTGGCGCTGGAACTGGCCTGACCGTTTCCTGACAGTTCCGCCCGGTGAACGCCGGTCCAGGGAACGGCCGCTTCCTGGGAGGTCGCTGGGGGCCGCCGGAACCGGTCGGGAGCGGCTGGAAGTGCTCGGAACCGGTCGGAAGCCGTCAGGGAAACGGCCGGGGGCCCGTCGCGAACACTCGCGACGGGCCCCCGGCCGTTCCGGCGGTGCCGGTCGGTCACTGCACCGGGATGATCCCGGTCAGCCACTCGAAGGCGCTCGGGACCATCCGCTTCCACATGTCGGTGGTGTGCGGGCCGGTGCTCTCCTCGACCTGGACCTTGGTCGGCTCCTTGGCCGCGGCGGCGATCGCCTGGCCGTCCTCGTAGCCGTCGCCCTTGGCGCCGCTGACCAGCAGGGCGACCTTCGGCGGCTGCTGGGCGGACTTGAGGATGTTGACCGGGTTGTTCTCGGTGCGCAGCTTCGGGTCCTTGCCGACCAGCGAGTCGCCCTCGGTGGCCGGGTCGTTGTAGCCGGACATCGCGATGGCGGCGCGGTAGCGGTTGGGGTGGGCGACCGCGAGCTTGGCCGCGCAGTGGGCGCCGGCCGAGTAGCCGGCGATGGCCCAGCGGTCCGAGGACGGGTCGGCGCGGAAGTTGTCCATCACCATCTGCGGGACGTCGCGGGTGATCCAGGCGTCCGCGTTGATCTTGCCGGGGATGTCGGTGCAGCCGGCGTCCTGGTGGCTGCCCAGCAGCAGGGTGCGCGGCGAGACCAGGATGAAGGGCGCGACCTTGCCCTGCTGCATCAGCGGCTTGAGCTGCTCGGAGACCTTGAGGGTGCCGTACCAGGTGGAGGAGGAGCCCGGGTAGCCGGGGATCAGCTCGACCACCGGGAACTTCTTGTCCTTGAACGCCGGGTCGTTGTACTGCGGCGGCAGCCAGACCAGCACCTCGCCGTCGACCCCGGACACCTGGCCCTTGAGCTCGGTCTTCTGGACGTCGCCGGGCACCGCCGGGTCGTTCACGCCGCCGAACTTCTGCAGCACCTTCGGCGGCTGCTTGGCGGCGTCGCCGGAGCCGTCCTTGCCGTTGCCGGCCGGGTCCACCGGTGCCACCGAGGGCACCGCGCGGACGTGGTCACCGGTGCCGAGCAGGTCGTCCCAGTTGCCGTAGATCAGGTTCGCGTTGTTGACCATCACGAAGACCATCAGGACGGCGGTGACCTGGCAGAACATGATCATGACGATCCGGGACAGGGTGCGCACCGGCTGGGGGCCGCGCACCTTCCCCCAGAAGAGCAGCGCCACCGTGATGGACACCGGCACCAGGATGACGGTGAGGATGAAGAATGGCGTACCTGTCAGTTCCATCGAGTTCTCGTATCCGGGTCGCTCGCCGCCCGGGCCCCACTCGCCCGAACGCACGTCAATGGCATCAGACGGCAACCAGCGGATGATCGGTTGCTGTCCGAATCTGTGCGGAACCTGAGAGGAACATCACGTTTCCGAGCTGCTCCCGCTTCGGGTCGGCGCCTAGTCTGTCACCCGGGCGGCGGTGCTCCGGACCAGATGTTCAGCGAACTTCCAGGAAGGTCCCCCGGGGCACCTTACCTGGCGCGCCGTTCGCACTGCCGGGCGAGGCGGTGCGATCCCGCGCGGCCGGGCCAGAGAGACTATGGGGATGAGCACAACCCGCTTTCGCCCGTCCCGCCGCTTCTGGCCCGTGTGCGCCGTCCTGGCCCTCGCGGTCACCGCGGCCGGTTGCAGCAGTACCGGAGGCAGACGCGCCGAGGAGGCCCGCGCCAAGGCCGCGGCCGCCGGTGGCAGCGCCGTCACCACCCCGCGCTGGAAGGTCGCCATGGTGACCCACGCCGGCGCCGGCGACGCCTTCTGGGACAGCGTGCGCAAGGGCGCCGAGCAGGCCGCCGCCAAGGACAACATCACCTTCCTGTACTCCAACGACGCGCAGACCCAGAACCAGGTCCAGCTCGTCCAGGCCGCGATCGACCAGAAGGTCGACGGCCTGCTGGTCACCCTCGCCAAGGGCGACGCGATGGCCGACGTCCTCGGCAAGGCCAAGGCGGCCGGCATCCCGGTCATCACGATCAACTCCGGTCAGGAGTTCTCCGCGAAGTTCGGCGCCCTCACCCACATCGGCCAGGACGAGTCCTCGGCCGGCCAGGCCGCCGGCACCGAGCTGGCCTCGCGCGGCCGCAAGAACGTGCTGTGCGTGATCCACGAGCAGGGCAACGTCGGCCAGGAGCAGCGCTGCTCCGGCGCCCAGTCCAAGGCCGGCGGCGGCTTCCAGGTGCTGTACGTCAACGGCGTCGACATGCCCGACGCCCGGGCGGCGATCTCCGCCAAGCTCCAGGCCGACCCGTCCATCGACACCGTGCTGACCCTCTCCGGCCCGATGGCCGCCACCGGGCTGCAGGCCGTCCAGGACGCCCACCGCGGCGTGGAGCTGGACACCTTCGACCTGGGCCAGCAGGTGGTCGCCGGGCTCAAGTCCGGCACTGTCGGCTTCGCCGTCGACCAGCAGCCCTACCTCCAGGGCTACGAGGGCGTCGACCTGCTCTGGCTGTACAAGTCCAACCTGGACATGCTCGGCGGCGGCAAGCCCGTCGCGACCGGCCCGCAGATCCTGACCAAGGACGACGCCGGCGCGCTCGCCGAGTACGTCGCGAGGGGGACCAGGTGAGCGGCTCCACCACCCCGGACCTGCTCGTCCAGGACCGTCCGGCCGCCCTGCGGCGCCTCCTCGCCCGCCCGGAGCTGGGCTCGCTGATCGCCGCCGTCGCGGTGTTCGCGGTCTTCGCCGCCGTCGCCGAACCGTTCCTGCGGGTCTCCTCGCTGGGCACCGTGCTCTACGCGGCCTCCACCATCGGGATCATGGCCGTGCCGGTCTCGCTGCTGATGATCGGCGGCGAGTTCGACCTGTCGGCCGGCGTGCTGGTCACCACCGCCGCGCTGACCTCCTCGATGGTCTCGTACCAGTTCACCGCCGTCACCTGGGTCGGCGTGCTGGTCTCGCTGGCCACCACGCTGGCGATCGGCGGGTTCAACGGCTGGATGCTCGGCCGCACCAGGCTGCCCAGCTTCATCGTCACCCTCGGCACCTTCCTGATGCTGACCGGCGCCAACCTGGGCGTCACCAAGGCGATCTCCGGGACGGTCTCCACCAAGTCGATCGCCGACATGCAGGGCTTCGAAAGCTGCCGGTGGCTGTTCGCCTCCGAGGTGAACATCGGCGGGCTGACCGTCAAGGCCACCGTCTGGTGGTGGCTCGGCCTGCTGGTGGTCGGCAGCTGGGTGCTGCTGCGCACCCGCTTCGGCAACTGGATCTTCGCCGTCGGCGGCGACGCGGCGGCCGCCCGCGCGGTCGGCGTGCCGGTCGCCCGGACCAAGACGCTGCTCTACCTGGGCGTCGGCTTCGGCGCCTGGGTGCTCGGGCAGCACCTGCTGTTCTCCTTCGACACCGTGCAGTCCGGCGAGGGCGTCGGCAACGAGCTGATCTACATCGTCGCGGCGGTGATCGGCGGCTGCCTGATCACCGGCGGCTACGGCTCGGTGGCCGGCTCCGCGCTCGGCGCGCTGATCTTCGGCATGGCCAGCAAGGGGATCATCTACGCCCAGTGGAACCCGGACTGGTTCAAGTTCTTCCTCGGCGCGATGCTGTTGCTGGCCGCGCTGCTCAACGCTTACGTCAAGCGCCGGGCGGAACGGGGTCCGCGATGAACGACCAGCTCGGCTCCGGCACGGAGCGCCCGGTGGCCACCGAACCGGCGGGCACCGAACTGCTCGCGCTGGAGGGCGTCGGCAAGACCTACGGAACGGTCCGCGCGCTGCAGGACGTCTCGCTGACCCTGCGGGCCGGCGAGATCAGCTGCGTGCTCGGCGACAACGGGGCCGGCAAGTCCACCCTGATCAAGATCATCGCGGGGCTGCACCGGCACGACGAGGGCCGCTACACCGTCGGCGGCGAGGAGGTCCGGCTGGACTCCCCGCGCCAGGCGCTGGACCGCGGCATCGCCACCGTCTACCAGGACCTCGCCGTCGTCCCGCTGATGCCGGTGTGGCGCAACTTCTTCCTCGGCTCCGAGCGGGGCACGCGCCGCTGGGGCGGCCTGCGCCTGGACGCCGAGGGCATGCGCGCCACCACCCGCGAGGCGCTCGCCAGGATGGGCATCGACCTGCACGACGTCGACCGGCCGATCGGCACCCTGTCCGGCGGCCAGCGCCAGTGCGTGGCGATCGCCCGGGCCGTGCACTTCGGCGCCAAGGTGCTCATCCTGGACGAGCCGACCGCGGCACTCGGCGTCAAGCAGTCCGGGGTGGTCCTCAAGTACGTCACCGCGGCCCGCGACGCCGGGCTCGGGGTCGTCCTGATCACCCACAACCCGCACCACGCCTACCTGGTCGGCGACCACTTCACCCTGCTGAAACGGGGGCGGATGGCCGGCAGCCACCCGCGTGCCGAGATCGGCCTCGAACAGCTCACCACCGAGATGGCCGGCGGCTCCGACCTCGCCGAACTCTCGCACGAGCTGGCCCGACCGTCGGCCCCCGGCCCCACCGAACCCGACTCTCGTGAGGAGCGTCCGCAGCCGTGACCAGCCCCCATGGCAGCACTCGGCCGGCCGTCCTGCCCACCCTGCTCGGCCTCGGCCCACGCGCCGAGCGCCGCCGCCGCGCCCTGCCCGCGGGCATACTGCGGCTGCCCACCATCGGCGTCGACATCGGCGGCACCAAGGTGGTCGCCGGGGTCGTCGACGGCGAGGGCAAGGTGCTGGAGAAGCTGCGCACCGACACCCCCGACAAGAGCAAGAGCGCCAAGGTGGTCGAGGACGTGATCGTCGAGCTGGTGCTCCAGCTCGCCGACCGGCACGACGTCCACGCCGTCGGCATCGGCGCGGCCGGCTGGGTCGACGCCGAGCGCTCCCGGGTGCTCTTCGCCCCGCACCTCAACTGGCGCAACGAGCCGCTCCAGCAGGCGCTCAGCGAGCGGCTGCGGTTCCCGGTGATCGTGGAGAACGACGCCAACGCGGCCGCCTGGGCCGAGTGGCGCTTCGGCGCCGGGCGCGGCGAGGACCACATGGTGATGCTCACCCTGGGCACCGGCATCGGCGGCGCGGTCGTCCGGGACGGCTACGTCGACCGCGGCAAGTACGGCCTGGCGGGCGAGTTCGGGCACATGCAGGTGGTGCCCGGCGGCCACCGCTGCCCGTGCGGCAACCGCGGCTGCTGGGAGCAGTACTCCTCCGGCAACGCCCTGGTGCGGGACGCCCGGGAACTGGTCGCCGAGGAGTCCCCGGTGGTGGAGCCGCTGCTCGCCCGGGCCGGCGGCACGGTCGAGGGCATCACCGGGCCGCTGGTCACCGAGGCCGCCCGGGAGGGCGACCCGACCGCCATCGAGCTGCTCTACGAGGTCGGCACCTGGCTCGGGGTCGGCATCGCCAACCTGGCGGCCGGCCTCGACCCGGGGCGCTTCGTCATCGGCGGCGGCGTCTCCGAGGCCGGCGACCTGCTGCTCGGCCCGGCCCGGGACACCTTCCGCCGCACCCTCACCGGCCGCGGCTTCCGGCCCGAGGCCAGCATCGTCCACGCGGCCCTCGGCAACGAGGCGGGGCTGGTCGGCGCCGCCGACCTGGCGCGGCAGGTCGCGCGGAGGTTCCGCACCATCAAGCGGCGGCGGGTGGAGCGCAGCGCGCTGTAGCGGGGGCGGGGTGGGGCGGCGAACAGGGTTCAGCTGACAAATTTCAGATAACAGATTTCAGCGAACAGATAACGAAATCTGTTCGCTGAAATCTGTCAGCTGTTATCCGTTCCCCCGCACGCCCTTCGCCCCTTCCGTCCCTCCTGTCAACTACCCATTGGTAGCCGTGCGGTGTGGTTGTCGGATTCATGTCTCCTGTGGAACAACTGACGTGACGTCGACTCAGGAGGACTCGGATGAGGGCTCTGTCCCGCCTAGCGCCATCACTGTTGATCGCCACCGCACTGGTCTGGGCCACCACCGGGCCCGCCGGCGCCGCGGCGCCGCCGCCCAAGGCGCCCGAGGCGGTGGGCTGGGGCGGGGCGGTGGCCTCGGTGGACGCCGACGCCACCGCCGCCGGGATCGAGGTGCTGCGCAAGGGCGGGAACGCGGTGGACGCGGCCGTCGCCGCCGCGGCCGCGCTCGGCGTGACCGAGCCCTACTCCTCCGGGATCGGCGGCGGCGGGTACTTCGTCTACTACGACCACGCCACCGGCAAGGTGCACACCATCGACGGCCGCGAGACGGCCGGTCGCACCGCCGACACCGGACTGTTCCTGGAGGGCGGCAAGCCGCTCGCCTTCGCCGACGCCGTCACCAGCGGACTGTCCGTCGGCGTCCCCGGCACCCCGGCCACCTGGGACTCCGCACTGCGCCAGTGGGGCACCCGCTCGCTCGCGCAGAACCTCGAACCCGCCGAGCGGATCGCCGAGAACGGCTTCGTCGTCGACGGCACCTTCCGCGGCCAGACCTCCGACAACTACAGCCGCTTCAAGGACTTCCCGGCCACCGCGAAGATCTACCTCCCCAACGGCAAGCTCCCCGAGGTCGGTTCCGTCCTGCGCAACCCCGACCTCGCCGCGACCTACAAGCTGCTCGCCAAGGACGGCGTGAAGGCCTTCTACCAGGGCGAGTTGGCGCAGGACATCGCCAACACCGTGCAGCACCCGCCAGTTGACCCGGCCTCCGGCCGCAACGCCCGCCCCGGGAAGGTCGACGCCGCCGACCTGGCCGCCTACCAGGCCCGCCGCCAGACGCCCACCCACGTCGCCTACCGCGACTACGACGTCTACTCGATGGCCCCGTCCAGCTCCGGCGGCACCACCGTCGGCGAGGCGCTGCACATCCTGGAGGACGGC
Source organism: Kitasatospora sp. NPDC040550 (assembly GCF_055594965.1). Lineage (NCBI taxonomy): Bacteria > Bacillati > Actinomycetota > Actinomycetes > Kitasatosporales > Streptomycetaceae > Kitasatospora > Kitasatospora sp. NPDC040550. Next base: position 466,817 of record NZ_JBVIWC010000002.1, read on the forward strand.
GACCTCTCCGGCTACAGCGGCACGCAGTACTACCACCACTTCCTGGAGGCCTCGCGGATCGCCTTCGCCGACCGCAACCGCTGGGTCGGCGACCCGGCCTTCGGCGACGTCCCGACCGAGCGACTGCTCTCCGAGCGCTACGCCGCCTCCCGGGCCTGCCTGATCAGCCCGGACCGCGCGCTCACCAGCCCGCTCGCCCCCGGCGACCCGTACCACCCGGCCGACTGCGCGGACACCGGGCAGGCTCTTCCCGAGCCGTACGAGGGCCCCAACACCACCCACCTGACGGTGGCGGACCGCTGGGGCGACATCGTCTCGTACACCCTCACCATCGAGCAGACCGGCGGCAGCGGCATCACCGTCCCCGGCCGGGGCTTCCTGCTCAACAACGAGCTGACCGACTTCGACTTCGTCCCGCTCGCCGCCGGCGTCCCCGACCCCAACCTGCCCGGCCCGGGCAAGCGGCCGCGGTCCTCGATGTCCCCGACCATCGTGCTGCGCGACGGTGAGCCGCTGCTGGCCACCGGCAGCCCGGGCGGCGCGACCATCATCACCACCACCCTCCAGGTGCTGCTCGGCCGCCTCGACCGGGGCCTGAGCCTGGAGCAGGCGATCGCCGCGCCGCGCGCCAGCCAGCGCAACAGCGCCGTCACCCAGGCCGAGCCCGGCTTCCTGGCGCTGCCGGAGCGGTCCGCGCTGGAGGCCCTCGGGCACCGGTTCGCCGACGGCGGCGAGATCGGCGCCGCCACCGGCGTGGAGCGGCTGCCGGACGGCCGCTGGGTGGCCGCCGCCGAGCCGGTGCGACGCGGCGGCGGCTCGGCCGCGGTGGTCCGCCCCGCGGGCTGACCGCCCGGCGCCGGCCCTGCCCGGCCTTGCCCGACCCGGCCCGGCGCGGCGCCGACCGCCGAGCGCCCGGCCGTGGCGCCGGTCGGGCCGGGTTGTCGGTGCCGGGCGGTATGTTCGGGGTGGGTCTCCCCGTGGGGCCCACCCCCGTCCGTACCGACCGAACCACCGGGAAGGCCGCCCGCCGTGACCGTCCGCATCGCCACCTGGAACATCAACTCCGTCACCGCGCGGCTGCCCAAGCTCCTGGAGTGGCTGGAGAGCGCCAAGCCCGACGTGCTCTGCCTCCAGGAGCTCAAGTGCGCGGCCGACGCCTTCCCGTACGAGCAGGTCCGCGAGCTCGGCTACGAGACGGCCGCGCACGGCACCGGCCGGTGGAACGGCGTCGCGATCGTCTCCCGGATCGGGCTGGAGGACGTCGTGCGCGATCTGCCCGGCCAGCCCGGCTACCTGGCCGACGGCGCCCTGCTGCCCGACGTCGAGCCGCGCGCCATCGCCGCCACCTGCGGCCCGGTCCGGGTCTGGTCGGTCTACGTGCCCAACGGCCGCGAGGTCGACCACCTGCACTACCACTACAAGCTGGAGTGGCTGGAGGCGCTGCGCAAGGCCTCCGCCGAGGACGCGGCCGGCCCCCGCCCCTTCGCCGTCCTCGGGGACTTCAACATCGCCCCCACCGACGCCGACGTCTACGACGTCGCCGCCTTCGAGGGCCTCACCCACGTCACCCCGGTCGAGCGCGCCGCGCTGGCGGCGCTGGGCGAGATCGGCCTGCACGACGTGGTGCCGCGCCCCCTCAAGTACGACCACCCCTACACCTACTGGGACTACCGTCAGCTGGCGTTCCCGAAGAACCGCGGCATGCGGATCGACCTCACCTACGCCAACAAGCCCTTCGCCGACGCCGTCACCGACAGCTACGTGGACCGCGAGGCCCGCAAGGGCAAGGGCACCTCGGACCACGCCCCGGTCGTGGTGGACCTGGACCTCTGAGCCCCGGGGCGGCGGTGACGCCGCGTGACGGTCACGCGGGGTGACGGGCCGTCGCTCGAACGGTCCTGAGCGGTGGCCGGGCCCGCTGGGCCTGCCTACCGTCGGTGAATGACCGGGTGCAGTAGACACACCACGTGGACATGGGAGTCCCCGGCTGCGCCCGAGAATCCCGGAGGTTCCGGCATGCGCCCCACGCGTACGGCCGCCGCCGCCCTGATCGGCGCGACGGTGCTGACCGGTCTGACGGCCCCCCTCGCAGCAGCCAGGGACGGCGCGGCCTCGGTCAGCCCGTCCCAGGCCGCACCGGGCCAGACCGTGACGGTCACGGTCTCCTGCGAGAAGTCGGACAAGCCCGACGCCAAGACCATCACCGCCCACTCCGCCGCCTTCGAGGGCGGCCCCGCGACCCTGACCCTGGGCTCCGACGGCAGGCACACCGGCTCCGCCCGGCTCGCCTCCCAGCACAACGGGGACAGCAAGGTCGACGGCACCTGCCCGGACGGCGGCGCCTTCTCCACCACCGTCAAGGTCACCACCGTGGCCGCCACCGCCCCCGAGACGGGCCTCGGCGACTGGGGCAAGGCGGCGGGGGAGTGGGCCGGCTCGCTCGGCCAGTCCGGCGCCGGCAGTCAGCAGGTCGCCCCGCACGGTGCGGTGAAGACCGGGCTCGGCGGCTCGGTCGCGGCGGACCCGGCGGAGCTGGCCGGAGGGCTGGCCCTGGTCGCGGGCGCCGTCGGCGGCTTCTGGCTGCTCCGGAGGCGCGGTGCCTGACGGCCACGCCCCCCCGCGTACGCGCGCGCCGCGCCGCCGAGCCCTGACCGGACCGGCGGCGCGGCGGTGCGGCGGTGCGTCAGAGGGCCGCCCGCTCCTGCCGCTCCTCGTGCTGGAGCAGCCCGCTGGCCAGCAGGTACTGGGCCAGCACGTACGTCGCCATGATCCAGAACTGATGCCCCGGCAGCTCGCGCCACTTCGCCAGCTGGGTCGCGATCAGGGTGTCGGAGAGCAGGAACAGCGCCCCGCCCAGCCCGGTCCGCCAGCCCAGGCCGGCCGCGGTGACCGCCGTCGAGGTGAGCAGCAGGCTGTAGCCGGCCACCGGGACCTTGAGCTCCCCGAGATCCGGCCAGAGCTGACCGATCATGCCCGCCCAGGCCGTCGCGTACGCGGCCGCGACCACCAGGGCGCGCCGCCGGTCGGTGAGCGCCCCGCGCTGGACGAACATCGCGACGTAGCAGACGTGCGCGGCCGCGAACGAGCCCATCCCGGCCAGGAACGCGGTGTCGTCCTTCAACTGGAGCAGCACGTCCCCGCCCGCGCTCGCCAGCAGCGCCGGGGTCAGCAGCTTCGGCGCCTCGCGCTCGGTCCGGGCCGCCGCCGCCACGCCGTGCGCGGCCAGCAGCGGCATCAGGGCCGGCTTGGTGGCGTTGCGCAGCACCTGGGCCCCGGAGAGGATCGAGCCCAGGTGCACCGCCGAGGTGGCCGCGAAGCCGCCGAGCAGGCCGGTGGCCGAACGCAGGCGCCCGCCGAGGCCGGTGGCGCGGGTGGTCGTACGGATGCTCATGCGGCGTCTGCCTCCGAGGTCGCCCGGGGTGGGGGTCCACCGACCCTAAGGGAGCCGGCGGGGTGGGGGAAGACCAGGTTACCGGTGCGTAACCCGAGCGGGGAGCGGGGAGTGACGGCCCGGCCGGGAGAGCGGAGCGGCCGCGACCGCTTCGACGGCTCTTGCGGAGACTTCCTCAGGAGCACGGTTGCTGCCACCGGGTGAGCCGGTCACCGTCTACGCTGGACCCCGACATGGAGCAGCAGGAGTACGCGGTCGGCGCCACCCGGGTGGCCGCCGGCAGGCCGGACGGACGCAGGGGCGGGGCAGGGCGGGGAACCGCCGCCGCCGTCCTCGCCGTACGCGGACCCGAAGCCGAAGTCGAAACCGAAGTCGAAGCGGAGGCGGAGGCGGAAGCCGCCGAAGCCCGCGCCGCCGCCACCGGGCCCGCCGACCCGGCCGATGCCGTGGGCGGGCACGGTGCTGACGGCCCGCAGGAGACCGACGGGGCGCTCTCGCCCGACCCGGGACTGCTCCGGCTCGCCCACTGGTTCGCCGCCGCCACCCCCGGCGCCGCCGACGACCTGTGCACCGCCTCCTTCGGCCTCTACCCCGCCCGGCACCTCGGCACCGCCGCCGAGCCCGGCGACCCCGCCGTCAGCTGGTGGCACGGCCCGACCGCCCACACGGCCGCCGTCCCGCGTGCCCGCGAGGCCCGTGAGGGGCGCGCCGACGGCGGCCTGCGCCGCGCCCGGCGCGACGCCGCCGCCCTGCCCGTCGTCCGGTCGGGCGCCAAGCCCGGCCGGCCCGGCCGCCACCGCAGGCCGGAGCGCGCCCAGGCCCTGCCGGAGCCGCCCGGCGAAGCCCCCGAGCCGGCGGGCGAGGAGCTCCCGGACGCCGAACGCCGCATCGCCGCCCGGCTGTTGCTCGCCCACCCGCTGGTCACCGCCTCCGGCCCGCACGCCGACGGCTTCCCGCTGATCCGCCGTCACCGCGACTGGCTCGTCGAACGCTTCGACACCCTGCTCGGCTACCGCCTGGTCGTCGGCCCCTGGCACGCCCGGCTCTGCAAGGCCGGCCTCGGCCCCGGCGCCGCCCGCCGCCTCGAACACCCCGCCACCGGCGCCCCGTTCACCCCGGCCGGCTACGCCCAGCTCGCCCTCGCCCTGGCCCTGCTCGTCGACGCCCCCGAACAACTCCCGTACGGGCGGCTGCTCGACGCGATGCGGGCCGCCGCCCCCGAACTCGCCGCCCAGGCGGCCGACCCGGACGCCCCCGCCATGGCGCTCGCCGCGCTGGCCGACTGGCAGGTCCTCGGCGACCTGCCGGCCGACCCGGCCGACACCGCCTTCGTGCTGACCGTCGACCGTGAACTCGCCCGCGCCGTCCCGGCCGGACCCCCCGCCCTCGCCGCCGACGCCGCCGACCTGATCCGCCGCGCCGCCGAGGCCGAACCCGCCACCGCCGTACGGCGCCTCCTCGCCGAGACGCCCGCCGTCCTCGCCGCCGACCTCCCCGAGGACCGGCGCGCCTGGCTGCACGAGCACCGGCTCAGCGGCCCGGCCGCACTCGCGGACTTCCTCGGGCTGGAGGCCGAACTGCGGGCCGAGGGCGTCGCCCTGCTCGACCCGGCCGCGGAACTCACCGACCTCGCCCTCCCCGGCACCGGCACCCTCTCCCAGGCCGCCCTGCTGCTGGTCGAAGGCCTGGTGGAGGAGGTCCGGCCACTGCCCGGCGAGGCCACCAAGGGTGACGTCCCGATCGCCGACGCGCTGATAGACGGCCTCCTCGGCGACATCGCCGACGACCACGACCTCCCGGCCCGCTACCTCGCCGACCGCACCGCCCTGCGCCGCGACGCCCTCGACCTCCTCCACCGGCTCGGCCTGATCACCCCCACCCCCCGCACCACCTGGCTCCTCCGCCCCCCGGCCGCCCGCTACGCCCCGGCGCCGGACCTCCACCCCACCCCCGGCACCGGCCGCCACTCCCGCCCCGCCACCTCGCTGGGGAGCTGAGCCCCGGGCCCCGTTGTGGTCCGTTGAGCGGGCCGGTCAGGCCGGGATGAGGGCTTCCCACTCGGTGCGGGTGGGGCCGTCGTGGCGTGGGGTGAAGTCGGGGTGGGCGGCCAGCCAGGCGGTGACGTGGCGGTCGACCTCCTCGCTGCCGTAGGCGTCGTCGGGCGTGCGGACCAGGTGGCGGACGTGGGCGCGGGCGCGCATGACGACCGGGTCGTCGAAGGCGCAGGCGGCGAGGGCGGCGGCGCGGCGCTCGGGGAGGGCCGAACCGTCCAGGAGGCGCTGCTCGTTGGCGCGGTCGCCGGCCACCTGGGCGTCGAACCAGGGGCGCAGGGTCCGGGTGGCCCAGTCGTGGTAGCCGGTGGGGTCGGCGGCGACCTGGTCGGCGTGGCCGGCGAGGTACTGGCCCGCGAGCAGGCCGAGTGCGACGCCGTGGCCGAGGGTGGGGTTGGTGTGGATGAGGCTGTCCCCGGCGTTGACCAGGCCGGTGACGACGGGGCCGGCGTCGTCGGTGAGGGAGGTCCAGCGGTTGTCCAGGCCGGCCATCGCCAGGACGGCCGAGCGGGGTTCGGGGTCGAGGTCGAGCCAGGCGGCGCAGGCGGGGAAGCGGCGGAGGACGGCCTCGAACACGGCGGGGTCGAGGAGTGCGCCGCGGGTCGGGTCGCCGGTGGAGAGCACCATGCTCAGCGCGAAGGTGTCGTTGTCGGAGGGGAAGACCCCGGCGGCGGCGAATCCCGCGACCGAGCCGGTCCGTACCCGTCCGGGGTCGCGCGGACCGTCGGCCCGCAGGCGGTACCAGCGGCACAGGTAGGTGATGCCGGTGCGGTGGCTGTCGACGACGGGCGGGCGGCAGCCGGCGGCCGTCAGCCAGCCGGGGACGGCGGAGCGGCGGCCGGCGGCGTCGACGACGAGGTCGGCCGGGTGGGTCTCGGCGTCGACCCGCAGGCCGGTGACCCGGGGAGGGTGGCCGTCCTGGACGGTGAGGGCGCTCACCCGCCGGCCGCGCCGTACCTCGACGGTGGGCTCCCGCCGTACGGCCGCGGTGAGGGCGGCTTCCAGCACGATGCGGCGGGTGCGCAGGGTCACCAGGTCGTCGTCGCCGTCCCGGTGCGGCGGGCGCTGGTCGAACCAGTCGAAGTCGTGGTACTCCCTGGCGCCCCGGGCCAGCAGGTCGGCGTGGACGTCGGGGGCCTCGGCGCGCAGCACCGTGCGGACCGGGGCGAGGAAGGAGTGGGGCTGGTCGGCCTGGGGGACGCGGGGCCGCTTCCACTGGTAGAAGTCCTGGTCCAGGTCGGTGTCGGCCTGCCGGGTCTCCTGTTCGAACAGGGTGACGGCATGGCCCCGTCGTCCGAGCATGAGGGCCGTTCCCAGCCCGCTGATCCCGCCTCCGATGATTGCAACCCGCGCCACTGCATCCCCTTCGCGTCGTGTTGCAGAGCGATCATAGGGCTTGCTGATCTTCGGATTGACACGGCCCCCAGGAGCCCGTGACCGCGGCCCCGGAAAGGCGGCAGCACCGCGTCCGGTGCCGGACGGCGGTGCTGGGGGCGGTGCTGGGGGGCGGGCGGGTGGTACGGGGCGCGGCCCGGTCGGCTACTTGCTCGCGGTGGCGGCGGCGATCGGGCCGTGCTGGACGGTCTCCACGGTGGCACCGACCCCGAGGGTGCCGAGGGCGATGGAGGCGAGGACGGCGGTGCAGGCGAGGAGACGGCGGTGGCGCTGGGGGAGCGGGAAGCGCGGTTCCTGGTAGGGCGCCTGAGGGCTGGCGTTCATGACAGGGAGGCTCCCAGGGCGGTGTGAACGGTCGGTACGCGCGGGTGAAGTCCGGACGGGGAACGGGCGTCGCTTGGCCGCATACGCCCCACCCGGCCGTCTGGTGGGGCGTATGCGCTGGTCAGCCCTGGTGCGGCAGGAGGTTCGGAGCGAGGTTCGGAGCGACGCCCGGAACGGGGTCCGGAACGGGGTCCAACAGGAGGTCCGGGCCGGGCCTCAGCGCCGTCGGCCGCGTTCGGCGAGGGCCTCGCCCACCGCGACCCGGACGGCGTCCCGCAGGCCGTGGGCGGGGTGGAAGCGGGAGGGGCCGGCCGCCGGGTCCTCGCGGAGCTCCTTCACCAGGGAGAGGCAGAGCAGCAGCATCACCACGACGAAGGGCAGCGCGACCAGGATGGTCGCGTTCTGCAGCGCGGTGAGTCCGCCGGCCAGCAGCAGGGCGGCGGCGACCCCGCCCATCAGCACGCCCCAGACCACCACCAGCGGGGTGCGCGGGTGCAGCGAGCCGCGGCTGGAGAGCGAGCCGAGCACCAGGGAGGCGGAGTCGGCGCTGGTGATGAAGAAGGTCATCACCAGCAGGACCGCGACGACGCTGGTGACCGAGCCGAGCGGCAGCGAGCGCAACATCTCGAACAGGGAGGCCTCCGCGCCGCGCGGGATGGTCGCGACCAGGTCGGCGGTGCCGGTGCCGACGAGCCGGATCGCGGTGCCGCCCATGACGCAGAACCAGATCACGGTGGCTCCGCTGGGCACCAGCAGCACGCCGAGCAGGAACTGCCGGATGGTGCGGCCGCGCGAGATCCGGGCGATGAAGGTGCCGACGAAGGGCGCCCAGGAGAGCCACCAGGCCCAGTAGAAGATCGTCCAGGAGCCGAGCCAGCTCTCGTCGGTGAAGGCGCCGGTCTGGGTGGACATCCCGAGCAGATCGGAGAGGTACCCGCCGACGGTGGACGGGATCGAGTCGAGGACGAACACCGAGGGCCCGAACACGAAGACGAAGAGCATGATCAGCGAGGCCAGTACGACGTTCGCGGTGGAGAGCCACTTGACGCCCTTGTGGACCCCGGAGAACGCGGAGAGCACGAAGGCGGCGGTCAGCGAGCCGATGATGACGAGCTGGGCGTTCTGGGTGTTGCGCACGGAGGTGATGTAGCCGAGTCCGTCGGCGACCTGGAGCGCGCCGAGGCCGAGGCTGGTCGCGGAGCCGAAGACGGTGGCGAAGACGGCGAGCAGGTCGATCGCCTTGCCCTGCCAGCCGTCCGCGCCGCGCTGCCCGATCAGCGGGACGAAGGCGGCGGAGATCCGGTTGCCCCGGCCCTTGCGGAAGGTGGTGTAGGCGAGGGCGAGGCCGCCGACCGCGTAGATCGCCCAGGGGTGGAGGGTCCAGTGGAAGAGCGAGAACTCCAGCGCCTGCTGGGCGGCGGCCGCGCTCTGCGGTTCGAGGCCGGAGCCGGGCTGCGGGGCGGCGAACAGTTGCAGGGGCTCGCCGACGCCGTAGAACATCAGGCCGATGCCCATGCCGGCGCTGAACATCATGGCGACCCAGGCGAGGGTGGAGAACTCCGGTTCGTCGTCGTCGCGGCCGAGCCGGATCCGGCCGAAGCGGCTGAAGGCGAGCAGCACGGTGAGGACCAGGAAGACGTCGGCGGCCACCACGAACAGCCAGCCGAAGTTGTGCAGCACCCAGCGGAGCGCGGTGCTGGAGGTGCGGCCGAGCGAGTCCTCGGCGAACACGCCCCAGGCAACCACCGCGAGCACCAGGACGGCGCTGATCCCGAAGACCGCCCGGTCGGTGGGGAGGGTGGCGGCGGGTTCGCCGGGCTCGTCGGGCTCCCGCACGCGCGGGGAGGGCTGCGGCGGCTGGCTGCTCATGCGGGCGGACCTCTCGACATACTCGGAACACGGGGAATCGCGATGTATGTCGCACTATGTCCAGTGGGCGGCGCGAGTGGCGGGAGGGCGCGCCGGGCAGGCGGAGTGTGGGGACCTTCGTCCCGTCAGGCCGCCCGCTCCCCGCTCGGCGCGTGCGCCGTCGCGAGGTAGCGGGAGAGCACCCGGCGGCTGCGGGTGAGGTCGCCGATCCGGGCGTCCAGGTCGGCGAGTTCGCCGCGCAGGGTGGCGAGCAGGTCCGGACAGGCCGTCAGGGTGGGGAGCGGGCCGGTGGCGCAGGGCAGGATCCCGGCGATGATCCGGGTGGGCAGGCCGGCCGCGAGCAGGCTGCGGATCTGCCGGACCCGGACGGTGTCCCCCTCCGCGTACTCGCGGTACCCGGCTGCGGTGCGGCCGGGCCGGAGCAGCCCCTGCTCCTCGTAGTAGCGGAGCAGGCGGGCGGACACCCCGGTGAGGCGGGCGAGTTCTCCGATGCGCATGACGGTCCGAACGTGGGCCGCTGCCGGGGTGTTCCCGGGCCCCGGCCCAGGTCGGCGGGCGCGGTGTCAGCCCTTGACGAACTCCAGCACTGCTCCGCGCAGTTGGGGCAGTGCCTCGACCATCGCCAGGTGCCCGGACGGGAATTCGAGGTGGCGGGCGCCGGGGATGCCCTCGGTCGGCAGCCGGTGCTGGTCCGGCTGGACGAGCATGTCCTCGGCGGCGCCGATCACCAGGGTGGGCACGGTGATCGAGGGCAGTTCGGCCCGTACGTCGGTGCGGGCGGCGAGCCGGAGCTGCTGCGGGAAACCGGTCGGCAGCGGGGAGTTGAGCCCCTCCCGGAGCGCGGCGAACCGGTCGGCGGGCAGCGCGTCCACCCGGCGGTGGCCGAGTACGACGGTGAGCATCAGGTCGGCGAGCTCGGCCGGCCGGTCGCGGAGCCGGACCATCAGCTCGGACAGCGCGCTCCGGCGCGGCGAGCCGCCGGCCACACCCGCGATCAGCAGCAGCGAGCGGCCCCGCCCGGGATACCGGGTGGCGATCCGGACGGCCACGGCGGCGCCCAGGGAGTAGCCGGCCAGGTCGAAGGTGTCTGGGCCCTCCTCGTCGGCGGCGACCGGCCGGTCGGCGTACTCGTCGAGGGTGGGCTCGCCGGGTTCGTACGGGCTGTCGCCCGAGCCCGGGTAGCCGGGGGCGACGACGGTGCGGTGCGCGGTGAGGTCGGGCAGCAGCGGGCCCCAGTCCTCCCGGGCGCTGCCGGCGGCGCCGTGGGCGAGTAGCAGGCCGGGGCCGGGAGCGAACCTCCGCCCGTCGCCCTGGTCACGGAAAGCGCCGGAGCGCCTACGCTGGGAGAGCGGGAGCGCCATCCGGACAGTGCCGTCCGGATGCCGTCGCGCCCCGCCGTCGAGGAGGTACCAGACCCGTGCCCGGAAGCGTCGACCCGCCGGGGAGCATCGAGCTGCCCGGAATCGTCAAGCCGCTGCCCGCCCGGTGGTTCGTCCGGCGCGACACCAACGCCGAGATGCGGTGGGACGCGCTGCGCGACGCCGACGGCGGGGCCGCCGTCGGCCGTCACGTCCCGGTGGAACGGTTCTTCGTCCGCAACCACACCAGCACCCCGCTGATCGACCCGGCCGCCTGGCGGCTGCGGCTGTTCGGCAGCGGCCTGCACGGCGCGCCGGCGCCGGAGCGGGCGGTCGAGTTCGGCCTGGCCGACCTGCGGGCGATGCCCGCCACCCGGACCGACGCGCTGATCGAGTGCGCCGGCAACGGCCGCGACTTCTTCCACCGCCAGCAGGGCCAGCGCGTCCCCGGCACCCCGTGGACGCTGGGCAGCATCGGCTCGGCGGCCTGGCGGGGCGTCCGGCTCGCCGAGGTGCTGCGGGCCGCCGGGCTGACCGACCGCGCGGTGGACGTGCTGCCCACCGGCCTGGACCCGGACTACGTCGTCGACGGCACCAACCACGGCCCGGTCCGCCGGCCGCTGCCGATCGCCAAGGCGCTGGACGACGCGCTGCTCGCCTACGAGATGAACGGGGCCCCGCTGACCCCCGACCACGGCGCGCCGGTGCGGCTGGTGGTGCCCGGCTGGGTCGGCATCGCCTCGATCAAGTGGGTCGGCAGCATCGAGGTGGCCGACCACCCGCTCCGGTCGCCCTGGAACACCGTCTTCTACCGGATGTTCGGCCCGGGCCACCCGCCCGGCGGCGTCGCGCTCACCACCCAGGTGGTCAAGTCCGCCTTCGAACTGGCCGAGGGCGCGCGGCTGGAGGCCGGGCGCGAGCACCGCCTGTACGGGCGGTCGTGGTCCGGGACGGCCCCGGTGCGGCTGGTCGAGGTGAGTACCGACGGCGGCCGCAACTGGCGGCCCGCCGAGCTGGACGGCGAGCCGCCCGCCGGGGACTGGGCATGCTGGAGCGTCGGCTGGCGCCCCGAGCGGCCCGGCCGGTACGAGCTGCGCGCCCGCGCGACCGACCGCGGCGGCGCCACCCAGCCCGAGCGGGCGGCCCTCAACCGCGAGGGTTACCTGTTCGGCGCGGTGGTGGCGCACCCGGTGACGGTGGTCTGAGCGGCCGTCGGGGCGCGGCCCGGGGCGCCTCGGGCCCGCGCGCCCGGGCTCGGGGCATGCTGGCTCGGGGCATGCTGGTTCGGGGCGTCCGGGCTCAGCCGGTGGACTGGACCTCGTACGGGGCCGGGTAGTGGGCCTCGTACGGGGTCAGCACCAGCCGCACCACGTCCTCCAGCCGCCGTCTGGCGTCCCCGAGGGTGGTGCGGCCGGTCACCCAGGCCGTCAGTTCCCCCTGCCAGGCGTGCGCCACGATGTGCCGCACCAGGTCGCTGGCCGCTGCCGGCACCTCGGCCGTCACCGCCTGGAGCGCGGTGCTGTCGGCCCGGGCCATGCCTTGCAGGGCCTCGCTGGCGAAGGGGTCGGTGGAGGCGGCGACGGCGACCCGCAACCGGGCCAGCTCGGGCTGGCGCTGGTAGGCCCGCATCCCGCCCCGGACGAACCGGACCGCCCGGTCGGTGGCCCCCAGCCCGGCGCGCGGTCCGCGCAGCTCGGCCACCAGGTCCGCCAGCAGCAGCCGGTGCCACTCGGCGATCGCCGCCGCCAGGAGGTGGTCCTTGGAGGAGAAGTAGCGGTACGCCGTCCCCAGGGCGACTCCGGACCGCTCGCAGACCTGCTTCATCTGCAGCCGCTCGACGCCGATCTCGTTCACCAGGGCGAGCGCGGCCGCGATCAGGCTCTCGCGGCGTTCGAGCTGACGTGGAGACATCGCCTCCACCGGCCGTGGTGACAGGTCAACCTTGGTCACCCGCACCATGATACGGGCCGGGGCCGCTCAGGAGTATGACGCCGACCGGCCCCCTTCCGTTCGCCCGTCGTCCACCGCGGTCGCCCCGGGCGGCGCGCGGGGGCGTCCGGCGGCCTCCCGGGCGGCTCCCCCGCGGCTCCCGGCGGCCTCCGGGGGCCGCCCGGTTCACGGCATCCGGCGGATCAGCGCCTCCTGGGTGGCGGAGGCCACCAGCCGGCCGGCCCGGTCGTAGAACTCGCCGAGCGACAGGCCGCGGCCGTCCGAGGCGGAGGGGCTGCGCTGGGCGAAGAGCAGCCACTCGTCGGCCCGGAAGGGGCGGTGGAACCACATCGCGTGGTCCAGCGAGGTCATCAGCAGCCGGGGCGGCTCGGTGCGCTGGAAGAAGTTCGCCTGCTCGTGCAGCCCGGCGGTGGAGGCCAGGGTGAGGTCGGACAGGTAGGTGAGCGCGCAGGTGTGCAGCAGCGGGTCGGTGTCCGGCAGCCGGGTGGCGATGCGCAGCCAGACGAACTGCTGGGGCATGCCGGGGACGGCCGGCGGCAGGCCCGGGGCGTCCGGGGGCACGAAGCGCAGTTCGAGGTCGCGGAAGCCGTCGGAGGCCTTGATCGCGGTGCGCAGCTCCTCGTCCCAGTGCGAGAAGGCGTCCGGCAGGGTCTCCGGGGCGGGCAGCGGGGGCACTTCGCGCTGGCGGTCGCCGGCCGCCGCCTCGGGGAGCTTGAAGGAGGCGGTGAGGTTGAAGATCTCCTTGCCGTCCTGCACCGCCCGGACCCGGCGGGTGGTGTAGGTGAAGCCCTCGCGCAGCCGGTCGACCTGGTACTCGATCGGCCGGGTCGGGTCGCCGGGCAGCAGGAAGTAGCCGTGCAGGGAGTGCACCGCGCGCTTCGGGGCGCAGGTGCGTCCGGCGGCGGCGAGGGCCTGGGCGGCGACGTGGCCGCCGAAGGCGCGCATCGGGGCGCCGGCATGGCAGTGGCCCCGGAACGTGTTCTCGTTCAGCTGCTCGATTTCCAGCAGGGCGGCGAACGGGGTGGCCGGAGCGGGCGCCTGCTCGGTCGGTCTCTGCTGCTCTGTCAGGTCGGTCACCGGCCCATAGTGGCAGAAGCCAACCGTGCGGTGGTGTGACCTGGGTAACGCGGACCCTGGGTAGAACGTGTTTCACCGAGACGCCCGGTCGGGGGAATGTCGGACCGGTCACCTAGCGTGCTGCCCATGACGCAATCCGCACAGGCGTACGCCTATCTGCGCCCGTCGGCCGTCCTGGACGGCGCCGCCGGCCGGAGCCTCGACCTGGCCACCTCCGGCGGCGCCACCCCGCTCGGCGCGGCCGCCAACCCGCGCTTCTTCGCGGGCTTCCTGGCCGAGCCGGCCCCGGCCGCCGCCGCACTGCTCGCCGTCGCGGACGTCGCCGCCGCCCGCTACCACCAGCCGCGGCTGCGCGCCTCGCTCGACCCGGTGGTCACCGCGGACGGGGACCGGCTGCGCTTCGAGTCCTTCTCCGGCTGCTGCGGCGTGTACGCCCGGCTCGACGTGCTCCGGGCCGGGCTGGACGGCGGCGACATCGGCCACGGCACCACCAACGTGGACGTCAACGACCCGCTGCGGGAGGCGCTGACCAGGATCGGTCCGGCCGAGCCGCTGCACCTCGCGGTCGGGCCGGACGCCTTGGAGGTCACCGGCTTCGACGGCACGCTGGTCGAGAAGAAGGTGCCGTTGCCGGAGCGCTGGCTGCGCGGCTTCGCCGAGACCCAGGTGGTCGCCGCCGGCTTCGACCTGCGCGCCGAACTCGGCGCCGCCGAGGCCGTGCGCTTCCTGCGCTCGCTGCCGCGCGGCGGCCGGGGCGGCACCGGCTGGGTCGTCCCGGCCGGGCGCACCCTGCGGCCCACCACCCGCCCGGCGCCCGGCGCGGTCTGCCTGCCCGGGCCCGAGCGGCTGGTCGCCCTCCAGCGGGTGCTGCGGCACGCGCTCGCCCTGCGGGTGTACGGGCCGGTCGCCGGTCCGGCCCCGACGGCCTCCGCCTGGGAGGTCGTGCTGCCCGGCATGCGGCTGACCCTCACCCTCTCGCCGGACGCCTCGCGCGGCTTCTCCGGCGAGGGCGGCGTGCTCGACGCGCTCGCCACCGGCACGGCCGAGCAGGACGCCGAGCTGATCGCGGTGCTGCTCGCCTGGGAGCCCCGGATCGAGGTCGCCGAGCTGGCCGAGCAGTCCGGGCTGAGCGTCGAGCGGGCCCGCGCCGCGCTCATCCGGCTCGGCACCGCCGGGCAGATCGGCTACGACACCGCCGAGGCCGCCCACTTCCACCGGCGGCTCCCGTACGACGCCGGGCGCGCCGAGGCCGCCAACCCCCGGCTGCGGGCCGCCCGCGCGCTGGTCGCGGCGGGCGCGGTCCGGCTGGAAGGCGGCGGGGCGACGGCCGTCGTCACGGTCGACGACCACATCCAGCGGGTGCGGACGGACCCGTCGGGGCGGGTGAGCTGCACCTGCCTGTGGTGGGCCCGGTACCGCGGCGGGCGCGGGCCGTGCAAGCACGCGCTGGCGGTCGGCATGGTGCGGGAGGCCGGGGCATGAGCCAGGGGGAGCGGGCGGAGAAGCGGGGCCGGGGGGAGAAGGCCGTGGTCGGGTCGGCAGAGGCAGAGGCAGAGATGGAGGCGGAGATGGCGAACGCGGAGCGGACGGCGGGGCCGGTCGGGGAACTGCTCGCGGCCGTCCGGGCCGGGTTCGTCGGAGCCGTCCCGGACCTGCTGGCCGAGCTGGACCGGGCCCAGCGGCGGGAGTGCCTGGCCGCGCTCAAGGAACTGCGCAAGGAACTGCGCGACGACTGGTCGCAGTCCGGGACGGACACCAGGGGCGCCCTGCTGGTCGCCGGAGCCGGCTGCCACCCCGGCCCGGCGGGCGCCGCCACCTGGCTCGCCGGCACCGACTTCGGCAGCCGCGACTGGGCCCGGCACCCGGCGCTGCACGTGGTCGTCGAGGCCCAGCCGCAGGAGTGGCAGATCGAGGTGGCCACCCGGCTCGCTGAGCGTCCGGCGCGCTCCTGGAGCTGGTCGATGCACCCGCTGGCCGAGGCGATCGTCCGGCGCACCGGCTGCGCCGTGCCGGTGAGCGAGCCCTTCGTCCGGGGCTGGTTCGGCGCCCTGTCCACGGAGTACGGCCCCCGCCCGCCGCTGGTCCAGCGGCTGCGGGTCGACGCCCTGACGCCCGTACTGCTGCCCCGGATCATCGAACTCGCCGACATCGGCGGCACGTTGACCCGCCGGCACAGCCCGCGCCCGGGGGACGTCTGGACCGAGGCGATCGCCGAACTGGCCACGGCCGGGGTGGTGGACCGGGTCGAACTGCTCGACCGCTGCCTGGCCCGGCTGCTGCGCGGAGGCAAACCCGCCGACCAGCGGGCCTTCCTGGAACTGCTGCGGGCGCTCGACCCGACGCCCCGGGAGTACGCCGCCCGGCAGCGGGACGTCCTGGCCCTGCTGGACGGGCTGTCGGTGCTCGCCGGCCACGCCCAGGAGGTGCTCGCCGGACTCGACGAGGCCGGGCTGACCGCGCCGGGGACCCTCACCGAGGCCTCCGCCGTGGTGCTGTTCCGGACCGAGAAGAAGCTGGTGCGGGCCCAACTGGCCTGGCTGGAGAAGGCCGCCCGGCGCACGCCCGACCGCTCCGGGCCGGCGGTGCTCGCGGCGGCCGGGGCCTTCGGCCACCCGGACCCCGGCATCCAGGAGCGGGCGCTGAACGTGGTGGCCCGGCACCTCGCCGCGGCGGGCGAGGCAGTGCTCCCCGAACTGCGCGGCGCCGCCGAACTGCTGAACCCCGCCCATCACGCCCGGGCCGGGGAGCTGTTCGGCGCGCCCGTCGGCGACGCCGACGACCCGGCGACCGGGGCGGACGAGATCCTGCCGCCGGTGCCCGGACCGCGCCCGCTCGGGCCGCCGATCGGCTCGGCGGCCGAACTGGCCGAGGAACTCTCCGCGCTGCTCGCGGCCCGGGCACCCGAGGTCGCCGCCTTCGAACGGGTGCTGGACGGGCTGGTCCGGCAGGCCCACCTGGACCGGGCCGCGCTCCTCGCGGCGCTGGAACCCGTCCGCCGGACGCACCCCTGGCAGGGCGCCGGCCACTGGGCCGACTGCACGCCCCGGGACATCTCCTACGTGGTGGCCGCGCTCGCGGGCGAGACACCGTCACGCCGGCTCTGGGACGCCCTCACCGGCAACGGCCGCACCCCGCTGCGCGGCCCCCGCACCAGCCCGCACGGCGCCGTCCTCGCCGCCCGGCTGGAGGAGGCCGCCTGGCAGGTGACCGCCAACCGCCCGCCGTACCTGCTCGCCGTCCCGACCGACACCACCGGGGCGATCGAGCCGGCCACGCTGGTCGAACGCCTCGCCGGGTACCAGGCGGCGCGCATCACCCCCGGCCAGGCCGACCTGTGCGCGGCCCTGCTCAGGGTCCGGCCGACCGCCGAGCCGCGGGTGCTGGCCGCCGCCGAGGCGCTCACCTCACCCGCCGGACGGTGGCTGGCGCACTGGCTGCGCACCGGCGGCCTGCCCGGACAGCCCTCCGAGCGAGTGCTCTTCGCGCCCGGCCGGGGCGTACGGAGCCGGCGGACCCACCTGGACCGCTGGTGGGAGGAGATCGAGCGGATCGTCGTCGCCCAGCCGGGCACCGGCTCCGGGCCGACCGGGCCGGCCGGCGAGCGGCTCGCCCCGGAGTTCCGCAAACTGCTCGACCCGACCGGGCCCAGCGTCTCCCGGGCCCGCGCCGTCGAGGAGTGGGTCTGGCGGCCGGTCCCGCACTGGGTGGCGGTCCTGCCCCACCACCGGGAGGAGTTGGCCGCCCGCTGGCTCGACCAGTTCGCCGCGGGCGCCGACCGGGACGAGCGCGGGACCGCGCGCCACCTCCCGCTGCTCGCCGAGTCCGGCGGCCCCGCCGGGCTCGCGCTGCACCTGGCGCTCGCGTACGGCCTGGGCGCCCGGCAGGCCGAGGACCGGACCGGCGCCGTCGACGCGCTGCTGGTGCTCGCCGCGCGCGGGGACCTCGACGGCGGGCTGCTCGGGCGCGAGCTGGGCGAGCTGGTCCCGCTCGGAGCGGTCAAGCCGACCAGGCTGGTGGCGGTGCTCGGCCAGGCGGCGGAGACCGGCGCGTACCGGACGGTGTGGACGGTGCTGCGGGCCGCGCTGCCCGGGCTGCTCGGCCCGTCCGGGCCGACCGTCCGCGGGCTCGGGGACCTGCTCGCCCTCGCCGCGGACTGTGCCCGGCGGACCGGGGCGCGGGGTGCGGTGGCCGAGGTGACGGCGGTGGCGGAGCAGGGCGGGTCGAGCCGGGTGGCGAAGGAGGCCCGGGCGCTGCGGGACGTCCTCGCGGGCTGAGCGGGGCGTGTCGGTCGGGCACCTTGACGGGGCGGGCCGGTGGGGCGGGTGGGGCGGGTAGGCAGGTGGGGCGGGCCGAGCGGGCGGGCGGGGCGTCAGGTTCTAGGGTGGGCGGGATTTCCGTCCCGTCCGCTACGTACCGGAGAGCCCGTGCTGCACCTTCGCCTGATCGTCCCGCCCGACCTGCGCGAGCCGGTGCTCGGCTGCCTGGACGACTCGGTCGGGGTCACCCACGTGGTGGTCCTGCCGGACGCGGCCGTCCGGCCCGCCGGGGACGTGGTGCTCTGCGACGTGGCCCGGGAGGCGCTGGACGAGGTGCTGGGCGCACTGCGCGGGACGGGCCTGGTCGAGCGCGGGGCGATCGACGTCTCGGCGCTCGACCTGACCCTCTCGGCGGCGGCCGACGAGGCCGAGCGACTCGCCCCGGGGGAGGGGGCCGACGCGCTGGTGTGGGAGTCGGTCTCCGAGATCACCCACGAGGAGTCCACCCTCAGCTGGGTGTTCCTGGCCTTCCTCACCGTCGCCACCATGCTGGCGGCCTGCGGCTCGGTGCTGGACAGCGCCATCCTGGTCGTCGGCGCGATGGCGGTCGGCCCGGAGTTCGGGCCGCTGGCCGGGCTCTGCGTGGCGATCGTCCAGCGCCGGACGCGCCCGGCGCTGCGCTCGCTGAACGCCCTGGTCACGGGCTTCCTGGTGGCGATGGCGCTGACCGTCTGCTTCGGGCTGCTGATGGACGCTCTGGGGCTCTTCTCGGAGGCGAGGTTCGACGCCGCGCGTCCGAACACCTCGTTCATCTGGCAGCCCGACGCGACCTCCTTCGTGGTCGCCTTCCTGGCGGGCGTCGCCGGGCTGCTCTCGGTGACCTCGGCGAAGGCCGGCACCCTGGTGGGCGTCGCGATCTCCGTCACCACCGTGCCGGCCGCGGCCAACGCGGCGGTCGCGCTGGGCTACGGCAAGGTCGATCAGTTCTGGGGCTCCAGCGTGCAGTTGCTGCTGAACCTGCTGGGGATCGTGCTGGCCGGGGTGCTCACCCTGGTGGTGCAGGAGGCGGGCTGGGCGGTGATCCGACGCCGCCGGAGGACCGGCGGAGAACAGCGGAGGGCGAACAGATGACAGCGAACAGATAACAGATTTCAGCGAACAGATTTCAGATGACAGAGTTTGAAATCTGTTCGCTGAAACCCGTCGCCTGTTCCCGCACCTCCGTCTGCTCCGCGACCAGCGGTTCGATGCCGCGCGGGGTGGCCGCGACAGCGCGCCACCACAGCCGCAGGGCCGGCGGGTCGGCGGGCTCGAATGGTTTGCCGGGGCGGGGTACCGCCAGGTGGGCGCCGAGTGCCTGGGCGGCGGTGACCACGCGCTCGGCGGGCTCCTCCCAGGGGTGGATCGCCAGGTTGAAGGTGCACCAGTGGATCGGCAGCATCAGCTCGCCGCCCAGGTCCAGGTGCGCCCGGACGCCCTCCTCCGGGGTCATGTGCACCTCGGGCCAGAACTCGCTGTACGCCCCGACCTGCATCATCGTCGCGTCGAACGGGCCGAGCCGGCGGCCGATCTCCGCGAAGCCGGGGAAGTAGCCGGTGTCCCCGCTGTGGAAGATCCGGTGCCCGCCGCCCGCGACCACCCAGGACGCCCAGAGGAACAGCGCGCTGGTGCGCGGGCCCCGGCTGCAGTAGTGCCGGGCGGGCGTGGCGGTCAGGGTCAGTCCGGCGACCTCGGCCGACTCCCACCAGTCCAGTTCGACGATCCGCCCGGCCGGCACGCCCCAGTGCTCCAGGTGCGCCCCGACCCCGAGCGGCACCGCGAACACCGCGCCGCTGCCGATCAGGGCCTTCACGGTGTGCATGTCGAGGTGGTCGTAGTGGTCGTGCGAGATCACCACCACGTCCACCGGTCCGAGTTCGGACAGCGGCAGCGGCACCGGGTGCAGCCGCTTGGGGCCGGTCCAGCCGAACGGGGAGCAGCGCTCGCCCCAGACCGGGTCGATCAGGACGCGTCGCCCGCCGATCTCGGCGAGCACGGTGGCGTGCCCCAGCCAGGTCAGCCGCAGTCCGGAGGCGGGCGGGGCGGCGAGGTCGACCGGGAGCAGCCGGTGCACCGGTACGGCGGCGGACGGCGCCCGGCGGCTCTTGTCCCCGCTCAGCTGGGCGAGGGTGATCTCCAGCGGGCTGCGCTCGTAGACCAGGCGGCGGGTGGGCACCGGGTTGCGGAAGGCCCCGTCGGAGAACTGCGGCGAGCGGCGGATCCGGGCCAGCCGTTCGCCCCGGGGGTCGGCCCCGAAGGCGTCGGTGCGGACCCGGTGCCAGGCGGCCCGGGGCAGTCCGGCCAGGCCGGGGAGTGGGCGGTCCGGGGCGCCGCGGCCGAGCGCGGCGCGGTCGGCCTCCGGTGCGCTGGGCGGCGGCGCGAACTGTGACGTCAGACCGGCGAGACGGGAGAACCACGGGGCGGGGCGGGGCACGGCTCCTCCTGGGACGGTCACGGCTACCGGGCAGGCCGGGGCGCGTACCCCGGGGGCCGTGGGGCCACTGGGGTACGACAACCATCTCGTCGGACGTTACTCGCCGTGGGCCGTTCGGACCCGGTGAGGAGCCCGGCACGGTCCAATCGGCGTACCCGGGGCCCGCCGTCGGGTCCGTACCGAGGGCCCGCCGCCGGGCCAGTGCCCCGCGCCCCCGTCGGCCCGCCGCTACGCGTAGAAGCGGGTGATCGCCTCCGCGACGCAGTGCGGCTTGCTGCTCCGCTCGCTGGTGATGGTGAAGCGCACCACCGCCTGGACCCCGCCCGGCACCTCGGTGGCCGAGAGCAGCTCGGCGGTGGCCCGGATCGCGGTGCCGACCGGCACCGGGGCCGGGAAGCGCACCTTGTCCGAGCCGTAGTTCAGCGCCATCCGCACGCCCTCGACGCCGTAGCACTCCTTGGCCAGCACCGGGATCATCGACTGGGTCAGGTAGCCGTGCGCGATGGTCGAGCCGAACTGGCTCTCCTTCGCCCGCTCCGGGTCGACGTGGATCCACTGGTGGTCGCCGGTCGCCTCGGCGAACAGGTCGATCCTCCGCTGGTCGATGGTGTGCCACTCGCTGGTGCCCAGCTCGGTGCCGACGGCGGCGGTCAGTTCGGCGAGGGAGGCGAAGGTCGTCACGGTGCGCTCCTGGAGGGGACGGCCCCGGGGAGGGGTCACGGGGGCAGGACGCCGGAAGCGTATGCCTACCCGCCGGTACCTGTCAGGAGCGGAGTGCGAAAGCCGAGCTCAGGGCCGCAGCAGCGGTCGGTCGAGCGAGCTCTGTCCGGTGGGGAACAGCCGTCGGCCGCTCACCAGTTCCGGCACCAGGGCGATGAACAGCGGCTCCGGGTCCCCCACCCACGGCCGCAGGCCGGAGCGCAGCACCCGGCGCACCTGCTCGGGTTCGCTGACCGCGTCCGCCCGGCCGTGCACCAGCACGCTCCACCCGGTGCGGGTCACCGGGTCCAGCAGGTCCGCCTGGAAGGCCACCACCGTGCCGTCCAGCCCGCGCGCGGTGGCACTTCCCCGGCGCACGGCGAGCACCAGCCGCCCGTCCAGGACCTCGAAGGAGACCGGCAGGACGGCCGGCAGTGCGTGCTCGGTGTACACCACGCGCCCGACGGGCACGGTGCTGAGCAGCCGTAGGCACTCGGCCTCGCTCAGGGTCTCCACTCGGTCCTCACGCTCCATGCGTCCGATCGTCCTCGGTCGGCGCGGGCGTCGATAGGGCCCATGGTCCCTGAGCGGACGGGCCGGGAGCCCCGTCGGCGCCCGCCCGGAGCGGTAGCCTGCCCGGCGTCGGGATCGGTGGAGGGGCGGGCGCAGGAGGGGGCGGACGGATGGCCGGCGGGATCGATCTGGTGGTGATCGGGGCGGACGGCGGGCCCGAGCGGGCCTACGGCGGGTCGGCGCACGCCCCGGCGGGCGCCCGGCTGTTGGCCGAGGTGCTGCCCGGGATGTGCTTCGACACCGGTGCCGCGGGCTGCCGGGTGACGGCCGTGGCGCCGGACGCGGACGCCAATGCGATGCTCACGGCCGTCCGGGACGCGGCCCGGCGCCCCGGCCGCTGGCTGGTGGTCTGCCTGGTGGGCCAGTTGGTGGCCGACCCGCGCGGGCGCCGGCTCGCCCTGGTCACCGGCGGCAGCACCCCCGGCAACGCCTACCGGCGGGGCCTGGCCTGGGACTGGGTGGTCAGCGCGATGGTGCACGGGGACCAGGAGGAGGCGCTGCTGCTGGTCGACGCGGTGGCCGACCGGGACACCTGGACGGCGCTGGAGCGGGCCGGCGAGGACAGCGCGGGCGAACTGCTCAGCTACTCCCGGGTGCCGCTGTGGGGCCGGATCGGCCGCTACGCCCCGGGCAGACGCGGCCGGGACGCCGTACTGCCGGGCGAGGAGGGCTCGTTCAGCCGGGCGCTCACCACCGTCCTGCGGCAGGGCGTCCCGGGTGCCCCGGCGGCGGTCGCCCCGCTGGACCTCCAGCCCGCCGTGGCCGGGCTGCTGGACGGTGGCGATCCGTCCGGTGGTTCGGGAGCGCCGGGCGCGCGCCTGCTCGTTCCGCCGCACGGCGGGCGCTTGTTGATGCGCAATCGGGCCGCCGTTCGGGGCGCATTGGCCGGATTGTCGCTTTCCGAAGAACTGTTGGCCGTTCTGTGGCGGGAAAGTGCCCCGACGGAACCGCCTTACGCGTAAGGTCAGGGGGCCTGAGGTGTTGCCGTGATGGGGTGGGTTGGCGAAGAATCGATCCCCAGCGGAAACATCGGCGGGTCTTCGGAATTCTCCTGGCGACCGTTGATCACGGATCGGCTCGGTCGCGACGAGGTGGGGCGATGCGGCAGCGCGGAAATGTGTTGCGCCCTGGGGCGATTGGGACTGGCGGGGCGGTTCTGGTGTTGCTGCTCGGCGCTTGTGCGAGTGGCGGTGGCGGCGGTTCCGTCGATCGTCTCGGGTCGCCCGTGCCCACGGTCGCGGGAGTGAACCCGTTAACTCCTTCGGGTGGTCCGGCAAACGGCGCGATCGCGCCGACCGACGGACCGGAAGGGGCCCGGGGGCGGCTGGCCCTGAGGACGTATCAGGACTGGTGGCAGGCGCAGGCCACGGCCTTCGGGCGTACGGATTCGGACGGTTCCGCGCTCGAGGCGTACTCGTCCGGGCGGGCGCTGTCCGACGCCCTGGTCGGCCTGCGTCAACTCCACGACGCCAAACTGGTGATGACCGGAATGCCGCGGAATTCGGCGGTGGTGAAGGCCGTCGACCTGAATGCCGATCCGCAGACCGCCGTGATCGAGGACTGCCTCGACCTCTCGGACTGGCACCGCGTCGATGCCGTCACCCGTACCGCGAAGGATCCGGCCGACCGGCTCGACCGCTATCTCGCGACCGCTTCCCTGCGATGGTTCCAAGCGCACTGGCTGATCTACGACTTCAAGCGAGAGGTGGACCGGACATGCTGAACTCGCGGAAACCGGGCCGACGGTTCGCGGCCGTCGCATCGTTGTCCGCCGGGCTGTTGTTGTCCTCGGCGGCAACGGCGACCGCGGACGAACCACCGGGCGCCGGGGCGGAGACCTGTTCCCCGAGCGTGATCTGCTCGCACGCCGGAACCGGCGGGAGTACCGGCTCGACGACGGGCCCCGCGCAGGGCGGGGGCGACACCGGGAGCGGCGGGCCGCAACTGTGCAGCTACCACGGCACCCAGTGGGCCTGCTACGACCCGGAGCGCGGCTACTTCAACAGCGACGTCGGGTGCTACTTCCGGCCCTTGGACGCGCAGCCGCCGGAGGGGGACCCGGCCTGGGAGGGACACAAGCCCTCGGAGGGCGCCGTCTACTCCAGGGTCTGTCCGCAGACCGGCGGCGGGCAGGACGGCCTGCAGACCCAGTTCGTGAGCAACGCGGCGGGCGCGACCCCGGTGATCGACCTGACCGTGCAGGCGAAGCTGCTCGCCGACCGGATGGCCTTCCCGACCCCGAAGGCGAGCCTGGCGCCCAAGGACACCGCGGTGGTCAAGCTGCCGGTCTGGCTCTGGGCCGAGGGCATGGTGGCGCCCAGGCCGAGTTCGCTCACCGTGCCGGGCGCCTCGGTCACCGTCACCGCGCAACTGAACGGCATGACCTGGGACTTCGGTCAGGGCATGACGGTGGACTGCGCCACGGCCGGGACGCCGTACGACCCGAAGTACGGGGACGCGAAGTCCCCCGACTGCGGCTACGAGTTCGCGGTCGGCTCGGGCACCCGCAAGGGCGGAGTGTTCACCGGCACGGTGACCGCGCACTGGCGGGCCCATGTGGTGATCACCGGGCCGAACGCGAAGACCTTCGACATCGACATGCCGCGCGGAGCGGACCTCGCGCTCAAGGTCGCCGAGGTTCAGGTCCTCAACTGACCGCGCCACAAGGGCAGTTCGGCCACTGACGATCAGGAAAGCGAACGAGGGAAGGGCGGAACCCGGTGGAGAACCGTACATTCGCGACGCCGGGGTCCGGCACGCCGGCGGGCGCCGCGGTGTCCGTGGCGGTACCGGAGCAGCAGGACCAGGGCCGGGGCCGGGGCACGCCGCACGCGCCCGGGCGCACCATGCGGGCCCGGCGCCGGCGCCCCGCGGTGCTCGCCATGGCGGTCGCGCTGATCGCGGCCGGCGGACTCGGCGGCGCCGTCCTCTACAACAGCACCGGCCAGCGGGTCGCGGTGCTGGCGCTCGCCCGGGACGTGCCCTGGGGGCAGGTCATCACCGACGACGACCTGGTGGTGGCCCGGATCGCGGGCGACCCGGCGCTGCGGCCGGTGTCCGCCCAGGACCGGGCCAAGGCGGTCGGCCTGCGGGCCGCCACCGACCTCAAGCGCGGTGCCATGCTGACCGGTTCGGACCTTGCGCAGGGCCTGACCGTGCAGCCGGGGCAGATCGTGGTCGGGGTGTCGGCCAAGCGGACCCAGCTGCCCGCCAGCCGGCTCCAGCCCGGGGTGCAGATCGTCGTGGTCAACACCCCCGACAACGGCCGGCCCGACTCGCTGGCCGCGACGGTCATCACCGTCGGCCGGGTGGACACCGACGGCAGCCAGGTGATCGACGTGGCGGTCGGCACGGCGGACGGGCCCCGGCTGGCGCAGTGGGTGGCCGGCGGACGGATCCAGGTGCTGCTGGCCCCGCGCGCCGCCACCGGCGCCCCGGCCTCGCCCTCGGCCGCCCCTTCCGGCGCGGCCCCCACGGGCGCCACCCCCTCGGGCACGACGCCCGCCGGCGGGGCGGCCCCCGCGGGCACCGGCGGGCCCTCGACCCCGGCCGGGGCGGGTGGCGCCTGATGGCGGTGATCGCGGTGGTCGGCGGCCCGGGCGCGCCCGGGGCGACCACCACCGCCCTGGCACTGCTGCTCGCCTGGCCGCTCCAGCCCGGCCGCCGGATCCTGCTGGTCGAGGCAGACCCGGACGGCGGCGCGGTGCTGGCCGGCGCCCTGGAGGGCCGGGTCGAGGCGGTGTACGGGCTGCGCAACCTGGCCGTCGCCGACCGGCGCGGACTGCTCGCCCAGACCATCTGGGAACAGCTCATCGACCTCTCGCCCGAGGGCGACGCCGAGCGCCTGCTGCTGCCCGGCCTCACCGACCCGGCCCAGGCCCCCGGCCTCGCCTACACCTGGGAGCCGCTCGCCGAACTGCTGCACGGCATCGAGCAGCAGGGCTACGACGTCATCGTCGACCTCGGCCGCTCCGGCGCCACCGGGGCCGGCGCGGTGCTGGCCCGCCGCGCCGACGTGGTGGCGGTGACGGTCCGCAGCACGCTGCGCGGGCTGAGCGCCGCCCGGCCGCGGCTCGCCGCGCTCGGCGAGGACCTGGCCGCCGCCGGGACCGGGACGGACGCGCTCGGGCTGCTGCTGGTCTCCGAAGGGCCCTACTCGGGCGCCGAGGTCTCCCGCGAGTTCGGCCTGCCGGTGCTCGGTGAGCTGCCGCACGCCCCCCGCACCGCCCGGGTGCTCTCCGACGGCGGGGACACCACCGACCGGCGGTTCATCCGCTCGGAGCTGATGCGCACGGCGCGGTCGGCGGCGGACGAGGTGCAGCTGCTGGTCCGCCGACGGCGGCAGCGGCTCGCGCCCACCGCGGGCCCGACGGCGGCGTCGCTGCCGCCGACCCCGGTGCCGGTGGCCCCGGTGCCGCCGACGCCCATTCCACCGACGCCGGTGCCGCCCGTGGCGCCCACGCCTGGCCCGTACGGGCAGGCCGGGTACGGGCCGCAGGCGTACCCGGACCGGACGTACCAGGGTCAGGCCCAGCCCGGCCACCCCCAGTTCGCGCAGCCCGGCCACCCCCAGTTCGCGCAGCCCGGCCACCCCCAGCCCGGCCACCCTCAGCCCGGCCACCCCCAGCCTGGTTACCCCCAGCCCGGCTACGGCCAGGCGGCCCCCGGGCCCGCCCCCGGTGAGGCGGAACCGCCCTCGTACGCCCCGCCGGTGATCACCACCGGCCCGGTCGCGCCGCTCGCCGGGCTGGCGCCCCAGCCGGCCGCCCCGGCGCCGTTCCCGGCGCACGTCCAGGGGGCCGCCGGGCCGGCCGACGAGGACGACGGCCCCTACCAGCTCCAGCAGCCGACGGTGACCGACCGTCGGACCGACGACCGCCACCCCTACGACCCCGGGGAGGTGCTCCGTGCGCGGTAGCCCCCTGCACCAGCACCCGACGGCCGACCCGGCCGCCCTGCCCTGGGCCGCGCCCGTCCCGGCCGCCGCACCGCAGCAGCAGCAGCCGTACCAGCCGGGCCCGGTCGCGCCGCATCCACATCCACATCCGCAGTCGCAGTCGCAGTCGCAGCCGCCGGCGCCCCAGCCGGTGGCCCCCGGGCCGACCGCCGTGCCCGCCCAGCTGCCCTCGCTGGACGTGCGCGGCAGCGCCACCCGGCCGGCCGTCGACACGCAGGTCGCGCGCGAGCTCAAGCGCCAGGTCGCGGCCGAACTGCACCAGCAGATCACCCGGTTGACCGCCACCTCCGGTGCCGAGCCGGACCGGGCCACCCGCCGTCAGCGCGGCCGTGCGCTGATCGAGGAGGCGGTCGCCCGCTGGTCCGATGCGTACGCCCAGACCCACGGCATCCCGCCCACCCGGGAGCAGGACCGCGCCCTCGCCGAGGCCGTCTTCGACCTGCTGTTCCGGGCCGGCCGCCTCCAGCCCTACCTGGACGACCCGGAGATCGAGAACATCCTGGTCAACGGCTGCGACGACGTCTGGGTCTCCAAGGTGCACCAACCCCTGCGCCAGGTACCGCCGGTGGCCGACAGCGACGCCGAACTCGTCGAACTCCTCCAGGACCTGGCCCGGCAGCACGGCGGCGGCGAGCGCAGCCTGTCCACCGCCAGCCCCACCCTCGCCCTGCGGCTGGAGGGCGGCATGCGCCTCCAGGCGCTGACCGAGGTGACGCCCCGCCCGTACGTGGCGATCCGCCGCCACCGGGTGGCCTCCGCGACGCTCCCCGAGATGGTCGAACTCGGCACCCTGGACGGGACCTTGGCTGCCTTCCTGGCCGCCGCGATCCGGGCCCGGAAGAACGTGATGATCACCGGCACCCAGGGCGTCGGCAAGACCAGCCTGCTGCGCGCGATGGCCGCAGAGATCCCGCCGGACGAGCGGATCGGCACCCTGGAGTCGGAGTTCGAGCTCTGGCTGCACACCCTCGGCCACCTGCGCCAGGTCGTCCCGATGGAGGCCCGGGAGGGCAACGGGGAGCGCGTCGAGGGCCGCCTGGCCGGGGAGTTGACGATCGGCGACCTCATCCCGGCCGCGCTGCGGATGACCCTCTCCCGGATCATCGTCGGCGAGGTCCGCTCCGGCGAGGTCGTCCCGATGCTGCGGGTGATGACCAACGGCGAGGGCGGCTCGATGTGCACCCTGCACGCCCGTGGGCCGCACATGGTGGTCGACCGCATCGCCGAACTCTGCCTCGAGTACGGCTCGCACATGACCGACGCGCTCGCCTACCGGCTCACCGCCAACGCCCTGGACCTCATCGTGCACGTCTCCATGGTCGACGAGACCGCCGTCGGCGGCCGTCGGCACCGCTTCGTCTCCCACGTCCTGGAGGTCACCGGCCTCGGCGAGAGCGGCCGGCCCGCGCTGAACACCGTCTTCGGCCCCCGGCCGGACCTCGGCGAGCCGCGCGCCGTCCCGCACACCCCGCCGCAGTGCCTGGACGACCTGCGCCGGGCCGGCTTCGACGCCTCGCTGCTCGGCTCCCGGTACGGGAGTTGGGCCGCCCCGCTCCAGCTGCGGATCGGCGGTGGCGCGCGGTGATGCTGCTCTTCGCCCTGTGCGGGCTGGCGCTCGCGGGCGGCCTGGTCGCCCTGGTGGTCTGGGTGCGCGGCAGCGAGCCCGTCGACGAGGACGAGACGGCCGGCCGGGACAACCCGCTGGCGGGCCGCGCCCACGTGTTCTGGTACGGCGCCCCCGGCAGCGCCTCGCTGCGGATGGTGCGGCTGCGCCGGATCCAGCTGCCGCTGGCACTCGTCGGCGCCCCGCTGGCCTGGCTGTTCACCCGCATCCCGCTGACCGCCCTGCTGGTCCCGCTGGCGGTCTTCGGCCTGCCCTGGCTGTTCGACACCACCCGCCCGGACACTCACCGGATCGAGCGGCTGGAGGCGCTCTCCGAGTGGACCCAGCGGATCGCCGACGTGCTGCTGCTCGGGGTCGGCCTCAACCAGGCCATCGTCACCAGCCGCCGCACCGCCCCCGCCGCCCTGGAGGAGGAGATCGGCGAACTGGCCGCCCGGCTGCAGGCCCGCTGGCGGCCCGAGGAGGCGCTGGACGCCTTCGCCGACAGCCTGGCCGACGCCACCGCCGACAAGGTGCTCGCCGCCCTGGTGCTGCGGGCCGGGGACAGCGGACCGGGCCTGGCCCGGACGCTCTCCGACATGGCCGAGTCGGTGCGCGAGGAGGTCCGCCAGCGCCGCGCCATCGAGGCGGACCGGGCCAAGCACCGCACCACCATCCGCTGGCTGGTCGGCATCATCGTGCTGGTCGTCACGGTCGGCTCCTTCAACAGCGAGTACACCCGCCCGTACGGGACCTTCCTCGGCCAGATCGTGCTGGCCGTGGTCGCCGCCCTGTTCGTCGCGATCATCGCCTGGATGCGGGCCCTGGCCGCGCACCCGCCGGTGCCCCGGCTGCTCGCCCCGGACCGGCGCAGCAGGAGCGGGCGCCGGCTGCGCGGTTCCGGGCCGGAGCCGGTCGAGCGGCTCGGGGAGGTCCGGTGATCTCCCCCTGGTCCGTGCTGGCCGGCGCCGTCGCGGCCGGCGGCCTCGCCCTGCTGGTCGCCGAACTGCGGCCGGCGCCACCGGACCTGCGCCAGGCGCTGGACCGGCTGCACCGCACCCCGGCCGACCGCGAACCGGACCCGGACGAGCGGCCGCGCTGGTACGACCGGATCGGCGAGCGCTCGCTCACCCTGCGTGGGGTGACGATCCCGCGCCGCGAACTCGCCCTGATCGGCCGCACCCCGGCCCGCTTCATGGTGCACAAGCTGCTGTTCGCCGCGCTCGGCCTGCTGCTGCCCGCCTACCTGGGCGCGATGGCCGTACTGATGGACGTCGGCCTGCCGTTCGCGCTGCCGCTGGTGGCCGGGCCGCTGCTGGCCGGGCTGCTGTGGTTCGTCCCGGACGCCGTGGTGCGCGGCGAGGCCAAGGAGGCCCGCACCGAGTACCTGCACGGCATCGCCGCCTACCTGGAACTCGTCGCGATGGAGCGGGCCGCCGACTGCGGCCCCGCCGAGGCGCTGCGCCGGGCGGCCTCGGTCGGGCAGGGCGTGGTGTTCCGGCGGATCCGCGACGCGCTGGAGCGCGCGGCCACCGACCGGCTCCCGCCGTGGGCCGGACTGGACGCGCTGGCCGAGGAGTTGGGCCTCAGCCCGCTCCAGGACGTGGCCGACATCATGCGGCTGTCTGGGACCGACGGCGCCGCCGTCTACGACACCCTGCGGGCCCGGGCCAAGGGCCTGCGCGGCGAACTGCTCGCCGAGGACCTGGCCCGGGCCAACGCCGACAGCGAGCGGATGGTCGCGCCGGGCGCCGCCCTGACCCTGCTGATGACCGTCCTGATCGTCTTCCCCGCACTCCACCAGATGCTCAACTGACCTTCCCGACCGAGCAGCTGACACCACACACCACACCCCCGGGAGACCCCGATGACCGTACGACTCGTCCAGCTGGCAGGCCGGGTGCTGCGGCCCGTCCTGCTGCCCGTGCAGTTCGCCCTGCTGTTGTTCACGCTGCGGATGGGCCGGCTGCGGGCCGCCCGGGCCCGCGGCGACCGCGGCGCCATCAGCATCGAACTCGCCCTCGCCATCATCGCGTTGGTGTTCGTCGCCGGGGCCGTCGCGACCGCGCTGTACCTGTTGAAGGACAAGGTGGTCACCAAGGTCGAGCAGGACCCGAACCTGCCCGGCGGTGGCGGCGCGGGCGGCGCGGGGGGCGCCACCAAGTGATCCGGGCCCGTCGCCGTCCGCTCCGCCGCCGGGGCGACCGGGGATCGATGAGCATCAGTCTGGCCATCGTCTTCCCGGTCGTCCTGCTGCTCCTGCTGCTGGTCGTCCAGGCCGCGTTGATCTGGTACGACCGGCAGGTCGCGCTCACCGCCGCCCGGGAGGGCGTGGACGCCGGCCGGGTGCAGGGCAACGCGACGGAGCAGGCGGCGAACGAGGCCGCCGCGCGCCAGGCCCGGGACTTCCTGGACCGGCAGGGCGTGCACGCGTACCAGGTGGGGACGGACGACAGCACGGCCGACACGATCAAGGTCACGGTGGAGCTGACGCCGCCGCTGCTGATCCCTGGGCTCACCGGGCCCAGCGTCCGGCAGTTCGCCGAGGCGCCGCGCGAGCGCTTCGTCCCCCCGGTGGTGACGCCGTGAGGCGGGCACCGGCCGGTGCCGACCGGTCGGAGGGCGAGCGGCGGCCGGGGCGCCTGGGACGGGCGGAG
Source organism: Kitasatospora sp. NPDC040550 (assembly GCF_055594965.1). NCBI lineage: Bacteria > Bacillati > Actinomycetota > Actinomycetes > Kitasatosporales > Streptomycetaceae > Kitasatospora > Kitasatospora sp. NPDC040550. The sequence continues at coordinate 497,450 of NZ_JBVIWC010000002.1, forward strand.
CGGCCGGGGCGGTCCGGACGGTCGGGACGCCTGGGACGGCCGGGGTGGCGGGGGCGGCTCCGGCGGCCGGACCGGGGCGGGGTCGCGATCGAGGCGGCCATCGTCGTGCCCGGCGTGGTCGCACTGGTGCTGCTCGCGATCGCCGCCGGGCGGGTGCAGACCGCGGCCGGCACGGTCGAGGCCGCGGCCCGGGTCGGGGCCCGGACCGGCTCGCTCCAGCGCAGCGTCACCGCGGTGGACGAGCCTGCCAAGAAATCCGCGCTCGCGACGCTGCGCCAGCAGGGCGTGTCCTGCCGCAACTCGGACGTCCAGGTCGCCCAGGCGCCGATGGACCTGCCGGGCGGCCGGGTGGTGGCCGTGACGGTCACCGTGACCTGCGACGTCGAACTCGCCGACCTGCTCGGCGGACCGTCCGGGCTGCCCGTGACGAAGCACCTCGTCGGGGAGTTCACCTCGGTGATGGACCGCTACCGCGGCACATGACCACGGCAGGGGGCGGCGCACGGGCCGCAACGGGCGCGGCCGGGGGATTGGGGACGGCCCGCGCGGGGGAGACGCAAGCGGAGAGCGCTCGGGGGATGACGCAACGACACCGAGGGGCGCCCGGTGGGGAGCCGGTGGGGAGAGATCGTGTGGATCGGGGGGAGGAGGTGCGGGTGCTGAGCGGGCTGCGGGGCCGCCGCCGGCGTACGGCCGGGCGACGGTCCGACCGGGGCGCGGTCGCCCTCTTCGTCGCGATCTGCGCCGCCTACCTGGTGCTCGTCATCGCGCTGGTGATCGACGCGGGCGGCCGCCTGCGGGTCGCCGAACGCACCGACGCCTACGCCCAGGAGGCCGCGCGGGTCGGCGGCCAGCAGCTCGACCAGGCGGACGTGTTGCAGGGGAAGGGCTTCAAGGTCCGCCAGGACTACGTCCGGCAGGCCGCCGGGATCTACCTCGACCGGTACGGCCTGAAGGTCGACGACGTCGTCTTCTCCGACGACGGCAAGGTCGTCACCGTCACCGTGCGGGCCGACTACCGGCCGGTCCTGCTGGGCGCCCTCGGGGAGCGGAAGGTAACGGGCAAGGGCAGTGCGACCCTCGTCCACGGAGTCGAGAAAGCGGAGACCGACTGATGGCCGCGCCACGTGCCAAGGACCAGGCCCGTACCGCCCAGGCCCGTACGGTTGGGGCCGGCGCCGGCCCGGGCGGAACCGGGAAGAGCGGAGCCGGGAAGAACGGCGCCGGAAACGGTGGAACCGGGAACGGCGGAACCGGGCAGCCCGGAACAGGGAAGGGCGGCAGGCCGACGGTGAGGGGGCACGCCCGCCCCGGGCGCCGCCGACCAGGCCGTGGCGGCGCGGTGCTCGCCGCGCTCGCCGCCCTGGTCACCCTGCTCGCCCTGCTGTTCGGCGTGCCCGCCCTGCTGCTGTACGGCACCCAGGCCGTCGCCTCGATGGGTGAGGTCGCCTCCGGCGGGGTGGGCGAGGCGCTCACCAGTCCGGACGACGGGCGGCTGTTCCTCTGGCTGCTGGTGGTGGTCGGCTGGCTGGCCTGGGCGTGCTTCGCGCTCTCCGTCCTGCTGGAGATCCCCGCCCAGCTGCGCGGCCGGATCGCCCGCCGGATCCCGGCCTTCGGCTGGAGCCAGCGGATGGCGGCCGGGCTGGTCGGCTCGGTGCTGGCGCTGCTGCCGGTGGCCGGTTCGGCCTTCGCCGCGGTTCCCGAACTCACCCAGGGCCCGTCCGCCCAGGCGCAGTTGACCCCGGGCGTGCAGCGGGCCGCGCTGCCCGCCGCCCGACCCGCGGCGGCGCCCGTCCAGGCGGCGGACCAGCAGCCCACCTACACCGTGCGGGACAGCCGTCCGGCCGACAGCCTGTGGTCCATCGCGGAGCGCCAACTGGGCTCCGGGGAACGCTGGGTGGAGATCGCCAAGCTCAACGAAGGCCGGGTGATGGGCGATTCGGGCATCCGTTTCGACGCGGAGCGGCCGATCCAGCCCGGCTGGGAGCTGCTGATGCCGACGGACGCCAAGCCGGACGAGGCGAAGGCCCCGGCGCCCGCCCAGGCCGCCGGGCAGGAGTCCGGACCGGCCTCCGGACCGGCCCAGGGGCCTTCGTCCGGCGGCTCCTCGGCCTCGGCGACGGCCGCCACGGCGCAGGTGCCGCAGGCCGGGACCGAGCCGGGGGCGGACGGGCCGAAGACGGTGACCGTCCGGTCCGGGGACAGCCTGTCGGCCATCGCCCAGCGGGAGCTGGGGGACGCCGAGGCCTGGCCGAAGCTGTTCGAGGCCAACAAGGGCGTCCAGGCGCCGGACGGGGAGCGGCTGACCGACCCGGACGTGCTGGAGCCGGGGATGGTGCTCACCGTGCCCGGCGCGGCCGCCCCCGCGCCCGCGCCCGCCCCCGCGCCCGAGCCTGAGGGTTCCGGGGCCGGGGCCGGGCAGGCGCCCGCCCCCGCCCCCGCCGCCACGCCCCAGCCCGCGCCGGCCACCCAGGCCCCGACACCGAAACCGACACCGACGCCGACACCGACCCACGCCCCCGACCGCGCACCCGCCCCCGCCGCGCACGCCTCCCCGGCACCCAGCGACGACTACAGCGTCGCCCTCGCCGCGTCCACCGTGGGCGTGCTGCTCGCCGCCGTCATGGTCGGCACCGTCGCCTACAAGCGCGGCACCCAGCAGCGCGGCCGCCGCCCCGGCCACCGCATCGCGATGCCCGAGGCCGAGGCCGCCGCCTTCGAGAACGAACTGATGGTCCGTCAGGACCAGGCCGGTCTGGAACTGCTCGACCGCGCCCTGCGGACCCTGGCCCGCAACACCACCCGTGGCGGCAAGCGGCTGCCCGCGATCGTGGCGGCCCGGATCACCCCCGACCACACCATCGAGCTGCACCTGTCCGGCCCGGCCACCCCGATCGCGCCGTTCCGCGCCGCGCACGCCGCCAACGTCTGGTGGTGCAGCGAGGAGTCCTCCGACCTGCTGAGCCCCGCCCAGGCCCGCAAGACCCCCGCGCCCTACCCCGCGCTGGTCACCCTCGGCACCTCGCCCGACGGCTCGGTGGTCCTCGCCGATCTGGAAGCCGTCCGGCTGCTCCACCTGTCCGGGCACCCCGACGACGCCCGCGCCGTGCTGCGCACCCTCGCCATCGAGCTCGCCCACAGCCCGCTGGCCGACCGGCTCCACCTGCACCTGGTGGATCTCGCCGAGGAGGTGCCGATCACCGGACCGGCCGCCGAGCGGGTCCACCGCCACCCCACCCTGGAGGCGGCGCTCGCCGCGCTCGGCCCGCGCACCGCCAAGGCCCGCGCCACTCTGGTCGCGGCCGAGGCCACCAGCCCGCGCGAGGCCCGCAGCCGGGGCCAGGCGGACGAGTCCTGGGTGCCCGAGATCGTGCTCTGCGCCCAGCAGCCCGGCGGGGACACCCCGGCCGAGCTCGGCCGCCTGCTGGACGCCCGCCCGCGCACCTGCGTCGCCGTCATCACCCGCGCCCCCGAGCGCGGCACCGGACCGGTCGCCCGCTGGACCCTGCCGGCCACCGGCCAGGCCGCCGTTCCCGGCCTGCACCTGACCGTCGAACTCCAGCGGCTGGACGACCACCAGTACGACCAGGTCGCCGAACTGCTCCGGGTCGCCGACGACAGCACCCAGCACCCGGCGCCCGCCTGGACCCTGGACGGTCCCGGCCTCGACCCGGACGAGGACACCGACACCACCGAACTCCCGCTCGCTGTAGCGGTGCTGGCCGCCGTCGGCGCTCCGGGGGCGGCGGCCGAGGAGGACGCGGGAGCGGCGGCCGGTCCCCGGCTGCTGGCCCGGGTCATCGGGACCGGCGCCAGCCCGTTCGCCGGGACCGACCCGGTCGCGCCCGCTCCCACTGCTGCTCCGCTGCCGGCTCCGGTGCCCGGGCCCGCCGCTGTCCCCGCTCCCACGCCGCCCGGCCCGGCGCGCTTCGCCGTCAACGGGCAGGGGCGGCAGGCGGCCACCGGGACGGAGCAGCCCGCCGACGAGGCCACCCGCGACCTGCGGTTGCCGGGCGCGCCCGGGGAGTCCGCGGAGGCGGGCGAGCCGGTTGAGGCGGTTGAGCCGGTTGAGGCGGGCGGGCCCGCCGGGCCTGCGGAGTCGACCGGGGCGGACGGTCCGGCCGAGGCCACGGTGACGGTGCTCCCCGTCCAGCCGGTGCGACCCGTGGCCCCACAGGCGCCCGCTGTGGCCGCTGCGCCCGCTGTGCCCGCGTCGCCCGCGTCGCCCGCGTCGCCCACCGAGCCGGTGCCGACGCACCAGAGCGCGCCCGCGCCCACCGGCGTCGACCCGCGCGTCCCGGCCCGGCCGGACCCCGGCGTCGGCCCCGTCCCCGGAGCCGTCCCCGGTCCCGAGGGCGGTCCTGACGGCGGCTCCGAGGGCGGCTCCGCCGGTGCGGCGACGGCGACGGCGACGGTCGAGCCCGGCCCGGCCGCCGTCGCGCCCGTCGCCCGGACCACGTCCGGCCGCAGCGACAGCGACGACCTGCTCGCCATCCTGCGCTCCCCGGAGGCGCACACCCCGCGCAACGCCCCCCGGATCCGGCTGCTCGGACCGGTCGACGTGGCGGGCACCCCCGGCGCCGTCGAACCCGGGGCGCTGCCCCGGCTCACCGAACTCGCCGTCTACCTCGCGCTGCGGCCGGGCGCCGACCACCACGCGCTCGACCACGACCTGCACCCGGGCGCCGCCCACCTCGACCCGCACCCCACCGCCGCCGACGCCAGGAGCCCACTGCCGGCCAAACTTGCCGACCTGGCGGCATGGTTCGGCAGCACACCGGACGGCCGCGCCTACCTGCCCACCGACACCACCGAGGGCTACGCCTTCGCCCCCGCCGTCACCTGCGACTGGGACGAGTTCCGCAGCCTCTACCGGCGCGGCATGCGCAGCACCAGTGCCACCGCCGACGCCGCCCTCGCCCACGCCCTGGCGCTGGTCCGCGGGGCCCCGTTCGCCGAGGCGCCGCCGGCCTCCTACGGCTGGGCCGAGGCCGAGCGCCAGGACATGATCGCCGCGATCGTGGACACCGCCCACGAACTCGCGGCCCGCCGCCTCCAGTACGGCGACCACCGCAGCGCCGAGGCCGCCGTCTTCCGCGGCCTCGCCGTCGCCCCGGACGTCGAACTCCTGCACCGGGACCTCTTCTACGCCTACGCGTCGGCCGGCGCGCGGGACCAGCTCCTGCGTGCCGTCAACCGTCTCGACGCGCTGAGCCGCCGTACCGGCCGGGACCTGGACGCCGACACGGTCGCCCTGCTGCGGGACCTGCTCGCCGGGTCCTGAGCCGCCGGGGCCGCCCGGAGGGCCGACCGGCCGTACCCGATCCGTCGGGTGCGGCCGGTCGGCGTCGGCCGTGGCGGCGGAGCGCTCTCAGGAGGAGCGCTCTCAGGAGGAGTGCGGTCAGGCGGAGCGCGGTCAGGAGGAGTGCGGTCGCGCGGTGCGCAGCCAGGCATCGATGGTGGCGAAGTCGGCTTCGGTGAGCCCGACTCGGGGGTCGACGCGGTGCAGCAGCGCGGCGGCGGGGGAGTTGGCCTCGACCCAGCGCCGGTCGGCCCGGGTGATCTCGTCGTCCACCCAGACGAAGCGGCGTCCGGCCGCCCAGGCGACCAAGGCCGCCGTCTTCCAGTGCAGTTGGGTGTCCGGAGTGCCGTCGTCGCCCGGTCTGTCGGGGTCCGGCCAGTCCACGTACGGCAGTCGGGGCAGGCCCAGTCGGGGTGCGAGGCAGGCGTCGGCGTCCGCCAACCAGGTGGTGGCCCAGACCAGTTGGCAGGGCAGGGCGAGCAGTCGGGGCCCGAGCCCCGGGTCGACCCTGGCCACCAGCGGGTTGCCGCCCGGGCCCGCGCCCGGGCCCGGGTAGGTCGGGTGGCCGCCGGGCGGCGGGGCGCCGAAGGGGATCAGAGGACCGTCGACGTCGAGGAACAGCAGGGGGAGCCCCGGATCGGTCATGACGGCACGATAGCGGCCGGTGCCCGCGGTGTGGTGCGCCGATCGGCCACCCGGCCTGGCTCGGGCGTGCCGGGATCTCGTAGGGTGGCGCGCACGGGACGTGGTGGCAGGCACCACGGAGGCAAGGGCATCAGACGCCGCGGACGCGGCGGGGCGGGGCGGTGACCAGAAGATGGCGGAGACGACTGCTGTTTCCGGAGGTCCCGAGCCGACCGCGGACTCGGGCCCCTGGGACGCCGTACCGCCGCAGCCCGCAGGGCGGCCCGAGGAGCACCCGCCCGGGCCCGCAGCGCTGTACGAGCCGCCGCCCGCGCCCCCGGTGCCGCCCGCGGCCTTCGCCGCCACGGTGCCGCCCGCGCCGCCGGTCGCGCCCACCGGATGGACCCTCACCGGCCTGCCCGCCGCGGGCGCCCAGGCGCCGGCCCAGGCGCCGGCGCCGTACGCGGCTGCGGTGCCGACGGTCTCCGCGGCAGCCATGCCGTCGACGGCCCTGGCGGGCCCCGGCGGGCTCGGTGCGGCGCCGCGCGGCCGGATCCTGGTGATCGAGGGCGGTTACGGCAACTCCGGCCGCCGCACCTGGGGTCGGGGCGGTCCCGCCCAGGCGCCGGTACTGTCCGCGATGCTCGCGGCCGTGTCGCCGCAGGTACTGCTCGCCGCAGACGCGGTGGACGCCGTCCACCTCCCCGGCGCCAGCGACCCGCACACCGTCCTCGCCCACCTGCGCGCCGCCTCCCGCCACCCGGGCCCGCTGCTGGTCCACCTGGGCGGGCACGTGGTGGCCGACAAGCGCGGTGGGCAGCTCCAGCTCACCCTGCGCGACGCCAAGCAGGACGGCCTGCCGTGGCAGGCGATCGCCGCCGAGCTGAGCCACCGTCCGGCCGAATGGCAGACCCTGGTCATCGCCGACCTGAGCGCCGACCAGAACGCCTGGCCCTACCTCCAGGGCACCGTCTCGCCGCTCAGCGAGGGCATCCCGCTGTGGGCGGTCGTCAGCCCGGACCCGGAGCAGATCGGCACCTTCACCCGCGCCCTGATCGAGGCGCTGCACGGCGGCCGTCCGGGCGCGGGCGAGGTGCTGGCCCCTGAGCAGCTGCGCCAGCAGGTGTACTCGGTGCTGCGCCCGGACGTGGTCATCCTGGCCACCCACACCCCGGACCGCCCGGTCTTCCGCAACACCGCCCGCCGGGGCGAGGCCCCGGTGGCGGACGTCGTGCTGCCGGTGCCGGAGGTGCTGGCCGTTGCGGACGCCGTGCCGACCGAGCTGCCGATGCCCGCTGTGGTGCCGCTGCCTCGGCAGGCGGAGCCGCAGGACGCCGTCGGCGAGCGGGCTCCGGTGGCGCCCGCCCCGCTGCCGGTCACTCCCGCCGGCGGGCCGGTGAGCCTGGTCAAGCCCGGAGTGCCGCCGACCCCGCCCCGCCCGGTCCGCCCGGTCAGCCTGCGCAAGGCGGGCGAGCAGCCCGCCGAGGCGGCTGCGGGAGTGAGCCTGCACAAGCCCGCCGCCCCGGCGGAGGAGCCCCCCGCGGCGGGCGTCACGCTGCGCAAGGCCCTGCCGGAGGCGGTCGAGGCGATGGAGGCCGTGGAGGCGGTCGAGGCCGTCGAGGAGGCCGGAACCGCCGCTGGTGCCACGGAGGTTGCCGAGCTCAGCGAGCCGGCTGAGCCGGTCGAGCCCGTCGAGGAGCCCCGGGACGCCGTCCCGGACGAGACCGGCCCGACGGACGAGGTCCCGCAGGACGCGGTGCCGGCCGACGCCGTCCCGGCCGACGTGGTCCCGACGGACGCGGTCCCGGCCGACGTGGTCCCGACGGACGGGGAACCGGTCGCCGAGGCGCCGGCTGCTGAGGGACCGGCCGACCAGCCGCCCGCCCCGGTCGAGGAGCAGGCCGAGGCACCGGCCGCCAACGCGCCGCGCGAGGACTACCGCGAGGTGATCGGACGGATCGTCCGCAGCGCCGACGCGGGGGACCACGCCGCCGCCACCGATCTCGCCTTCGCCCTCGAACTGGAGGCGATCGCCGAGCACGGGGCCGTCTCCGAGCCGGTCCTCCAGGTACGCCAGGTGCGCGCCCACGTGTGCCGGCTCGCGGGCCGGACCGCGGAGGCGGCCGCCATCTACCGTGAGGTCGCCCTGACGCTGCTCCGTTCGCAGGGCGCCGACCACCAGGAGACCCAGCGGGCGGCCACCAACGCCGAGGCCTGCTGGCGCTCGATCGGCGACCGGGCGGAGGCGATCCGGATCGCCCCGGAGATCATCGAGCTGCGCGCCTTCCTCCCGGGCCCGGACAACCGCAAGCTCCGCGCCGCCGAGCGCTACCTGGCCCAACTCGCCGCCGCCGCACCGGCGGTGGCCGACCAGGCCTGACGGCCCGGCCGGGCCGTCAGGCCTGGTCGTGCTCGTCGCCCTCGCCGCCATCGGCGCGCAGCCGCCGGTGGACGGACGGCGCGAACAGCGAACAGCGGACAGGTAACAGATAACAGAAAACAGCGAACGGATAACAGATGTTGAAATCTGTTATCCGTTCGCTGTTACTTGTCAGCTGTCAGGCACCGCGTCCTGACCGACTGTCTACTGCCTACTGCTTACTACCCACTACTTACTGCTCGTTGCCCTGGCTGTTGTCGCCGAACTGCACGTCGCCCGCGATCGCGTGGACGAACTTGGTGCCGTCGATGGTGCCGAGGCCGGACGCGAGGTCGTAGCCCTCGGCGGCGTTGTAGCCGGTGACGCCGCCCCAGCCGTTGTCGCCGTCCTTGACGTCGACGATGCCGCTCCACTTGCTCGGCAGCAGGCTCAGGCCGTACAGGCTCGGGTTGAGCTGGCCGAGGCGGTGGCCGGCGAGCTGGTCGGCGAGCGCGACGATGCCCGAGAACAGCGGGGTGGCCTCGCTGGTGCCGCCGGTGAGGTGCCAGCCGACCGCGGTCGGGTCGTAGGACTCGTAGGTCCAGGCGGCGCCGTCGACGGCGGCGCTCATGCTGATGTCCGGGGTGCCGCGGTGGTTGCCGGTGACGTCGGAGACGCCAGCCTGGTACCACGGGCGCGAGAAGATGCCGGACACGCCACCGCCGCCGGCGCCGGACTTGTCGTGCCACACCTTGTCGGCCGCGGTGCGCTTGCCGTTGTCGTCCAGGGTCAGCTGGGTGCCGCCGATGGAGGTGACCAGCGGGTCCGAGGACGGCCAGGAGTTGACCTTGAACGGGTACAGGTCGGTGCCGTTGGTCTGCGAGTCGGTGGCGCCGTTGTCGCCGGAGGCGGCGAGCACGGTGACGTTGCGGTCGGCGGCGGCCTTGAAGGCGTAGCGCAGGTCGGTCAGCGACTTGAAGTCGCCCTTGTCGTAACCCGGGAAGGTGTTCTCGGTGGCGCCGAAGCTCTGCGAGATGACGTCGCCGACGCCCTTCTTGATGAGGTCCTTCTCGGCGTCCATCATCTCGGGCAGGCCGGTGGTGCCCTCGGTCTCGGCGACGCCGGTCTCGACCAGGACGATGTGGGCGTCGGGGGCCATCGCGTGGGCGTACTCGACGTCCAGGGTGGTCTCGCCGGCCCAGCCGGTGTGGTCGGGGTTCTTCGGGTCGAAGACGGGGACGTTGCCCCACTTGCGCACCTCGACCTGGGTGTCCTTGATGCCCCACTGCTTGTCGAAGACCTCCAGGTCGTGCTGGATGGTCGGCGAGCCGAAGGAGTCGACGATGACGATGGTCCGGCCCTTGCCGGTGATGCCCTCCTTGTACAGCGGGGCCAGGTTGTAGGCGGCCTGGTACTGGACCGGCGAGTAGCAGTGGATGCCGATCTGGCTGACGCACTGGGTGGTGCTCAGCGGCGCCGGGCGGGTGGTGGCGAGGTGGTGGCCGAAGGAGGCCGGGCGGACGTGGACGCCCGAGAGGTCGTGCGCGGGGGCGGCGGTCGCGGCGCCGACGGCCGGAACGGCGACGGTGCCGGCGGTGAGGGCGGTGGCCCCCACGGCGAGCAGAGCCAGGGCACGGCGGAGGGAGGCGGGGCTGCCCATGGGACTCCTTGGGACGCAGAGGGCCCGACCAGGTCCGGTCGGGTCGGTTCGGACATCCCATCGAGCGCCGCATGATCATGCCATAGTCATTTGGTGGGGTCGTTTGACCAGGCACATGGTCATGATCGGCCACGCGAAAGGGTAAAGGCCGCCCCAGGGAAAAGTAACCGCGCACCTGGGACGGCCATGTGATGACGCGTCAGTAATATTCAATGAATATTAACCGTATCTACCCAGCACCCACCCACTTCGCGCACGGGTGCCGGAAATCCGCGTCGGCCGGAGCTACCGGGCCCCGCCGTTGACGTACAGTGTCTGCCCGCTCACGTACGAGGCCTCCTCGCTCGCCAGGAAGGCCACCACCGAGGCGACCTCCTCCGGCTGCCCGACCCGGCGCAGCGGCGTGCGGGAGGCCACCTCGGTCTGGTGGTCCTCGGCGGTGGCGCCGACCCGCTCGGCGGTGGCGGCCGTCATCGGGGTGGCGATGTAGCCCGGGGCGACGGCGTTGACGTTGATGTTGAACGGCCCCAGCTCGATCGCCAGTGTCGCGGTGAGCCCCTGGATGCCGGCCTTGGCGGCCGCGTAGTTGGCCTGGCCCCGGTTGCCGAGCGCGGAGCGCGAACTGAGCGAGACGATCTTCCCGTACTTCTGCGCCACCATGTACTTCTGCGCCACGTGGCTGCAGTTGTACGCGCTGGTCAGGTTGACCGTCAGGACGGTGTCCCAGTCGGCCTTGGGCATCTTGAAGAACAGGTTGTCCCGGGTGATCCCGGCGTTGTTGACCAGGATGTGCAGCCCGCCGAGCTCCTCGGCGACCCGGGCGAAGACCTCGTCGACGGCGTCGTAGTCCGCCACGTCGCAGCCGTAGGCCCGGGCGGTGCCGCCCTTGGCGGTGATCTCGGCGACCGTCCCGGCCGCCCGCTCGGCGGTCAGGTCGACCACCGCGACGCTCGCGCCTTCCTCCGCCAGCCGACGGGCGGTGGCCGCGCCGATGCCCTGCGCCGCGCCGGTCACCACGGCGACCTTCCCTGCGAACCGCGCCATGTCCGTTCCTCCGCTCACTGGATGCTCCCGCTCACTCGAAACCTGTCCCGACCCGTCTCAGACGTTCTCGACCAGCACGGCCGTACCCTGCCCCACGCCCACGCACATCGTGGCCAGGCCGCGCCGGGCGCCGGTGCGGCGCATGCGGTGCAGCAGGGTGGTGAGGATGCGGGCGCCCGAGCCGCCCAGCGGGTGGCCGAGGGCGATCGCCCCGCCGCTGGGGTTGACCACCTCGTCGGCCCGCTCCGGGCTGAACCCGATGCCGTCGGCGGAGGCCAGCGCCTGGGCGGCGAAGGCCTCGTTCAGCTCGGCGGTGTCCAGGTCGGCGAGGTCCCACCCGGCCCGGCCGAGCACCTTGGCGGTGGCCGGCACCGGGCCGATGCCCATCACGTCCGGGTGCACCCCGGCCGAGGCCCCGGCCACGTACCGGCCGAGCGGCCGCAGTCCGAGGTCGCGCAGCGCCTCCTCGCCGACCAGGACGAGCCCGGCCGCGCCGTCGTTCATCGGGGAGGCGTTCCCGGCCGTGACGGTACCGCCCGGGCGGAAGGCCGGCTTGAGGCGGGCGAGCTTGTCGAGGCTGGTGTCCTCGCGGATGCCCTCGTCCTGGCTCACCGTCACCCCGTCCGGCCGTTCGACCGGGACCAGTTCGGCGTCGAAGTGCCCGTCCTTGCGGGCGGCGGCGGCCCGCTGGTGGCTGCGCAGCGCGAAGGCGTCCTGGCGCTCGCGCCCGATGCCGTACCGGTCGGCCACCTCCTCGGCGGTCTCGCCCATGCTGAGCACGCCGTGCAGTTCGGCCATCCGCGGGTTGGTGAGCCGCCAGCCGAGCCGGGTGTCGTAGGTCTCGATCCGGTGCGGCAGCGCCTCGTCGGGGCGGGGCAGGACGAACGGCGCGCGGGTCATCGACTCGCAGCCGCCCGCCAGCACCACGTCGGCCTCGCCGGAGCCGATCGCCCGGGCGGCGAGGGTGACGGCCTCCAGGCCGGAGGCGCAGAGCCGGTTGACGGTGGCGCCGGGGACGGTCTCCGGCAGGCCGGCCAGCAGGACGGCCATCCGGGCGGCGTTGCGGTTGTCCTCGCCGGCCTGGTTGGCGGCGCCCCAGTAGACGTCGTCGATCCGGGCCGGGTCGAGGGCGGGTACGTCGGCGAGCAGGGCGCGCAGCACGGTGGCCGAGAGGTCGTCCGGCCGGACCGTGGCGAGCGCTCCGCGCAGCCGGCCGATGGGTGTGCGGCGGGCTGCGGCGAAGTAGACAGGGCGCACGTCGTGCTCCTCATCGAAGGGTGGTGGGTCGGAGGGTGGTGGGTCGGAGGGTGGTGGGTCAGAAGGCGTTGACGCCGGTCAGGGCGCGCCCGATGAGCAGTTGGTGGATCTGGCTGGTGCCCTCGTAGAGGGTCATCACCCGCGCGTCGCGCAGGTACTTGCCGACCGGGTACTCGTCGATGAAGCCGTAGCCGCCGAACACCTGGAGCGCGTTGTTGGCGGCCCGGACGGCGGCCTCGCTCGCGTAGAGCTTGGCGACGGAGGACTCGGTGGCGAACGGGAGGCCGCGTTCGATGTGGTCGGCGACCTTCCAGGTGAGCAGCCGGGCCGCCTCGACGTCGACCGCGATGCCGGCCAGCAGTTCCTGGACGAGCTGGTGCGAGGCGATCGGCTTGCCGAACTGCTCGCGCTCGCCGGCGTAGCGGACGGCGGCCTCCAGGCAGGCCCGGGCGATGCCGACGCAGCCGGCCGCGACCGACATCCGGCCCTTGGCCAGGGCCGCCATCGCCACCGTGAAGCCCTTGCCGACCTCGCCGAGCCGGGCGCTGTCGGGCACCCGGACGCCGTCCAGGTCGAGTCCGGCGGTGGTCTGGCCGCGCAGGCCGAGCTTGCCGTGGATCTCGGTGCGGCCGAAGCCGGGCAGGCCGGTGGGGACGAGGAAGGCGGTGATGCCCCGGTGGCCCTGCCACTCGGGGTGGTCGCCGCCGGTGCGCGCGAAGACCAGGGCGACGTCGGCCCAGGTGCCGTTGGTGATGAAGGTCTTGGCGCCGCTGATCAGCCAGTCGTCGCCGTCGCGCACGGCCCGGGTGGTGAGGTGGGCGGCGTCCGAGCCGGTGCCGGGTTCGGTGAGGGCGAAGCAGGCCAGGGCCTCGCCCGAGGTGAGCCGGGGCAGCCAGTGCCGCTTCTGCTCCTCGGTGCCGAAGGCGTTGATCGACTTGCCGACCAGGCCGAGCGAGACCGAGACGATCCCGCGCACGGCCGAGTCACCGCGCCCGAGCTCCTCCAGGACCAGGCAGTAGGCGAGGTGGTCGCCGCCGCTGCCGCCGTACTCCTCGGGGATGGTCAGGCCGAGGAAGCCGACCTTCCCGAGCTTGCCGATGATCGCGCGGTCCACCTGTTCGGCGCGGTCCCACTCGGCGGCGTACGGCACGATCTCGCGGTCGGTGAACGAGGCGGCCAGCTCGCGGACGGCGGCCTGTTCCTCGGACAACTCCAGGTTCACGACGGTGCCCACCTCGTTAAACTAGCGCTGCAAGTTTTACGTGTGGACTGTAGACCCGACCCGCCCGCGCTGGGAAGGGGCACCTGCCAGAATCGGTCCCCACCCCACCCGACCGGAGGTAGCGACCCGATGGCTCGCCCGCGCACCCCGCTGCTCAGCCGTGAGCGCATCGTCACGGCCGCCCTGCGGCTGATCGACGACGAGGGGCTGGAGGCGCTCTCCACCCGCCGCCTCGCGGCCGGGCTGTCGGTCAGCGGGCCCTCGCTCTACAACCACTTCGCCACCAAGGACGACCTGCTGGACGCGGTGGTGGACAGCGTGATCGGCGAGGTCGACCTGTCGATGTTCGACGACCGGGCCACCCCCTGGCCGGAGGCGCTGCGCGCCTGGGCGCGCTCCTACCGCGCCGCGCTGGCCGCCCACCCCAACATCGTCCCGGTGCTCGCCCAGGGGCCGGGACGGCGGCCCAACGCGCTGCGGCTGGCCGACGCCGTGTTCGGGCACCTGGTCGGATCCGGGTGGCCGCGCGGCCAGGCCACCCGGATCGGCGCGCTGATGCGCTACTTCGTCACCGGCTCCGCGCTGGCCTCCTTCGCGGCCGGATTCCCGGCCGACGCCGAGGTGTACGACGCGGCCGACTACCCGCACCTCGGCGAGGCCCACCGGCTCGCGGGGCACCGGGGCTCGGTCGACGAGGGCGCCTTCGAGACCGGCCTGGAGGCACTGCTGGACGGGCTCGCGCTGCGCTTCGAACGCCTGGCCGTGCGGTCGCCCTCGTAGTCGCGGGCGACCGGCGGTCCCACGGGGGGCGCCGGATCCGCCGGGGTGTCGGGAGCTGCGGCGGCCGCTCCGGTCACCAGGGCTCGCGGGCCAGGAAGGCCGGCCGCTGCTCCGGGTCCACCGGGTCGTAGTACCGGTGGTAGACCGGGGTCAGCCCGCCGGAGACCGGGGGCACGATCCAGCTCCAGTCCGCCGGGGTCGGGCGGCCGAGGCGCTGCTCCTGGGCGACGTGCTTGAGGAAGCGCGCCGACTCGGTGTGGTGGTCCGCGATCGTCACCCCGGCCTCCTGGAAGGAGTGCAGCACCGCGAGGTTGAGCTCGACCAGGGCGCGGTCGCGCCAGAGCGTGCGCTCGCTGGAGGTGTCCAGGCCCAGCCCGTCGGCGACCGTGCCGAGCATGTCGTAGCGGTCGGCGTCGGCCAGGTTGCGGGCGCCGATCTCGGTGCCCATGTACCAGCCGTTGAACGGCGCGGTGGGGTAGCGGACGCCGCCGATCTCCAGCGTCATGTCGCTGATCGCGGGCACCGCGTACCAGCGCAGCCCGAGTTCGGCGAACCAGGCGTGCTCGGGGTGGCTCAGCGGCACCTCCAGGGTGGTGTCGTCCGGCAGGCCGTACCAGCGCGGGCGCTCGTCCGGGCCTTCCTGGAGCAGCAGCGGCAGCACCTCGAAGCGGTCCTCGGCGCACTTCCAGCCGAGCTCGCGGGCCCGCTCGGCGAGTTCGGCGCCCGCCGGGTCGCCGACCACGGCGCCGTCGACCCGGTGCCCGGCGTAGCGGACCAGCTGCTGGTTGAGGATCCGCGGGGCCGGGCGGTCCGGCCGGTCGGGGGCGAACACCGAGACCACCGGGCGGATCCGGCCGCCGTTGCCCGCCAGCCGGAGGTGCTCGAAGCACTCGGCGGCGATGTCGTCGGGGTCGGACAGGTGGCGCAGGTCGCGGACCACCAGGCTGCGCCAGTACAGCCGGCCGATGCAGCGGGCGGCGTTGCGCCAGGCGAGCTTGGCGCCGTAGGCGAGTTCGGCGGGGGTGTGGTGGTAGCTGCCGGTGCGGTCGATCTCCGCCCGGACGGCGCGCAGCCTGGGCCCCGGGTCACCGGCGGCGGGCTGCTCCCGGTGGAACTGCCGGACGAACTCGGCGGCCTGCCCGGGGTCGGTGAACGGCGGCGACGCGGGCGGCAGTTGCGGCTCCGGGGCCGGCCGTGCGGTCAGCTGTGGGTCCGTCGGCTGCGGGGACGGCTGCGGGGCCGGTCGCGGCCTCGGCCCGGGGGTCGGCGGTACGGGTGGCGCGAAGCCCGGCGCGGGGTGCGCGTGGGCGTACGGACAGCCGCCGCTCGGGGCGGTGGCGGTTCTGCGGGTGCGGAGCCGGTTGAAGATCAAGGACACATCCCTCCTGGCGAACAGGAGTACCGGAGGTGTCCGGCCCACCGCAGGGAGTGAACGATTCGGCCCCCGCGCCCGCGCTCAGCGCGCTAGGGTGCGGGGGCCGAAGGTCGGATCGTACGACCGGAAGGCGGGGGCTTCGGTCAGCCCATGTCCTCCAGGCGGATGCCCTTGGTCTCCTTCATGTACTTCGCCACGAAGACGATCGACAGCGCCGCGAAGGCCGCGTACACCAGGTAGGTCGCCGAGAGGTTCCAGCGCGAGAGCGACGGGAACGACACCGTGATGGCCCAGTTGGCGATCCACTGTGCGGAGGCGGCGACGGAGAGCGCGGCGGCGCGGATCCGGTTCGGGAACATCTCGCCGAGCATCACCCAGACGACCACGCCCCAGGACATCGCGAAGAACAGCACGAAGGCGTTGGCGGAGATCAGCGCGACGGTGCCCTGGAGGTCGGGCAGCGTGACGTTGTCGCCGGAGCCGGTCGCGGAGGAGAACGCCCAGCCGGCGGCGGCGAGGGTGACGGCCATGCCGGCCGAGCCGATCAGGGCGAGCGGCTTGCGGCCGATCCGGTCGACCAGCAGGATCGCGATCACGGTGCCGAGGATGTTGATGACCGAGCCGATGAAGCTGATCAGCAGCGAGTTGCTCTGGTCGATGCCGACCGACTGCCACAGGATCGACGAGTAGTAGAAGATCACGTTGATGCCGACCAGCTGCTGGAAGACCGACAGGCCGATGCCGACCCAGACGATCGGGAGCAGGCCGGAGCGGCCGCCGAGCAGGTCGCGGAAGCGCGGGCGGTGGTCGGAGGCGATCAGCGACTGGATCTCGGCGATCCGGGCGTCGGTGTCGATGCCCTCGCCCTCGACCTCGGCCAGCACCTTGCGGGCGTCGTCCAGGCGCTCGGCCTGGATCAGGTAGCGGGGGGACTCCGGGATCACCGAGGAGAGCACGAAGTAGACCGCGGCCGGCACGACGCAGATGCCGAGCATCCACTGCCAGGCCTCCAGGCCGAGCAGTCGGCCGCGGGTGTCACCGCCGGCGGCGTCCGCCAGCACCCAGTTGACCAGCTGGGATATCGCGATGCCGAGCACGATGGCGGCCTGCTGGAAGGAGGCCAGCCGGCCGCGGTACTTGGTCGGCGCGACCTCGGCGATGTAGGTCGGGGCGATCACCGAGGCGATGCCGATGGCCGCGCCGCCGAGGACGCGCCACAGGGCGAGGTCCCAGGGGGAGAACGGCAGCATCGAGCCGACGGCGCTGACCGCGAACAGCAGCGCGCCCGCCTTCATGACCTTGATCCGGCCGTAGCGGTCGGCGAACCGGCCGGCCAGCGCGGCGCCGACCGCGGAGCCCAGCAGCGCCGAGGAGACGATCAGGCCGGTCTCGCCGCTGCCGACTCCGAACTTCCCCTGGATTCCGGAGACGGCGCCGTTGATCACGGAGCTGTCGTAGCCGAACAGGAAGCCGCCCAGGGCGGCGGCGGCGGTGATGAAGACGACGAAGCCGAGGCGGCCGGGCGCGGTGGCCTCGGCCGCCCCGGAGGGCTTCTGGGTGACGCTCACGATCTTGACTCCTGGTACTCAACGCTGAGCTCGGTAGCCGAGATCGTAACCCCTGTTCGTTCAAGCCTTGTAGACGGGGAGGCTCAAATTTTGCTCTGAGAATTCGTAAGGTGAACAAGCAAATTGGGCCTCCCCGGCGCCTCGGCGCTCAGGCGTCCCGACGCTCCGGTGTCCCGGCGCCTCGGCGCTCCGGTGCCCCGACGCTCTGCGGTTCTCCGGCGTGCCCCGCTCAGGCCGGGGCGGAGAGCGAGAGCCCGAACCGGCCCTCGGGGTCCGTCCACCAGTGGGTCAGCCGCAGCCCGGCCGCGGCCAGCTCCCCGGCCACCCGCTCCCGGCGGAACTTGGCCGACACCTCGGTGCGCAGCTCCTCGCCCCGGTCGAAGTGCACCGGCAGGTCCAGGGCCGGGATCTTCACGGTCTGCGAGCGCAGGGAGCGCAGCCGCATCTCGATCCACTCCTGCTCCGGGTCCCAGAGCGCGACGTGCTCGAAGGCCTCCGGGTCGAAGTCGGCGCCCAGCTCGCGGTTGAGCACGTTGAGCACGTTGCGGTTGAACTCGGCGGTCACCCCGGCGCTGTCGTCGTAGGCGGCGACCAGCACGGCCGGGTCCTTGACCAGGTCGGTGCCGAGGAGCAGGAAGTCGCCCGGGTCGAGGGCGGCGCGCAGGCCGCGCAGGAAGCCGGCCCGCTCCTGGGGCAGCAGGTTGCCGAGGGTGCCGCCGAGGAAGGCGACCAGTCGCGGGCCGCCCTCCGGGGGCAGGCCGAGACGGGCGGTGAAGTCGGCCAGCACGCCGTGCACGGCCAGTCCGGGGTACTCGGCGGCGAGGGCGGTGCCGGCCGCCACCAGGGCGCTCTCGCTGACGTCCACCGGGACGTAGGTCTCCAGGTCGCCGGTCGAGCGCAGCGCGTCCAGCAGCAGCCGGGTCTTCTCGGAGGAGCCGGAGCCAAGCTCGACCAGGGTGCGGGCGCGGGTGGCGGTGGCGATCTCGCCGGCCCGGGCGGTGAGGATGGCCCGCTCGGCGCGGGTCGGGTAGTACTCGGGCAGCCGGGTGATCTCCTCGAACAGCTCGCTGCCCCGGGCGTCGTAGAACCACTTCGGCGGCAGCCACTTGGGGTCGGCGGTCAGTCCGTGCCGCACGTCGTGGTGCAGCGCGGTGCTGAAGTGGTCGGCGGGCAGCAGTCGGGTGAGATCGAATGTGTCCATGACAGGGTGGTTCCTCTGTTCAGAAGATGAAGGGAGAGTGGAGGGTCAGTAGTGGCTGGGGAGCTGCCGGACGGTGACGCCCGTGGCGTCGGCCAGCAGCAGGGAGCCCTCCGGGACGGGCGTCCAGTCCGGGGCGTCGTCGTACGGCTCGGAGGCCACCACCGTGCCGAGACCGGGCAGGCTCCGGTGGTGCAGGGTGTCGCCCCAGGCGGTCGCGGCGAGCGCGGTGCCGTCGGTGAGCAACAGGTTGAGCCGTCCGGTGGTGTGCGCGGTGACGTCGGCCACCGTGCCCGCGAGCGCCTCGCCGAGGCTCTCGCCCCGGCGCAGCCGGTGCAGGGCGAGGGCCCACAGCAGGGCCGAGTCCGTCCGGGCCTCCAGCTCCAGCAGCTCGGCGGGCGGCAGCAGGGCGGCCAGCGCGTCCAGCTTGCCGGGCCAGCCGGCCACCGCCCCGTTGTGGCTGAACAGCCAGCGACCGGCGGCGAACGGCGCGGCCGCGGCCTCGCCCGCCGCGCAGCCGTCGGTGGCGGAGCGGACGGCCGCCAGCAGCGCCCGGGTGCGGATCACCCGGGCGAGGTCGGCGAAGCCGGCGTCCGCCCAGATCGGCCCGGCCCGGCGGTAGCGGGCGGGCACCTCGTCGCCGTCCGCGTACCAGCCGAGGCCGAAGCCGTCCACGTTGACCGTCCCGTACTGCTGGGTGCGCGGCGCCCAGGACTGCCGGTGCAGCGCGTACGGCGGCCGCACCAGCAGCTCCCCCGGCGCCACCGGCTCACCCAGGTAGGCGAGGTGACGACACATCAGGCATCCTCCCGGCCGCGCTCCGGGCCGCGGGCGCCGCGCTGCGGGCCGCTGGCGTCGTGCTCCGCGCTGCGGGCGGTGCGGAAGCCGGAGAAGATCTGCCGCCGGACGGGGTAGTCCCAGTTGCGGAAGGTGCCCCGGCAGGCGACCGGCGCCACCGCGAAGCAGCCGCCGCGCAGCACCTTGTACTCGGGCCCGAAGAAGACCTCCGAGTACTCCTCGTACGGCCAGGCCCGGAACCCCGGGTAGGAGTGGAAGTCGCTGGCCGTCCACTCCCACACATCGCCCATCAACTGACGGACCCCGTACGGGGACTCGCCTGCCGGATAGCTGCCGGCGGCGGCCGGGCGCAGGTGCCGCTGGCCGAGGTTGGCGTGCTCGGGGCCGGGCGGGCCGTCACCCCAGGGGTAGCGGCGCGAGCGGTCGGTGACCGGGTCGTGCCGGGCCGCCTTCTCCCACTCGGCCTCGGTCGGCAGCCGCCGCCCGGCCCAGCGGGCGTACGCGTCCGCCTCGTACCAACTGACGTGCAGCACCGGCTCGTTCGGCGGTACGGGTTCGACGGTGCCGAACCGGCGGCGGAGCCACTGGCCGTCCTGCCGCTGCCAGAACAGCGGGGCGGTCAGGTCGGCCCGCAGCCGGTGCTGCCAGCCCTCCGGGGTCCACCAGTGCGGGTCGTGGTAGCCGCCGTCGGCGATGAAGCGCTGGTAGGCGGCGTTGGTGACCGGGGTGGTGTCCAGGAAGTAGGCCGGCAGGTCGACGCGGTGGGCCGGGCGCTCGTTGTCCAGGGCCCACGGCTCGGTGTCCGTGCCCATGGTGAACGCTCCCGCGGGGATCAGGACCTCGGCGGGCAGGGTGGCCGCGTCGGCCGGCGCGGGCGGCGGCGGGGGAGCGGCCAGGGCGGGTTCGCCGCGGCGGAGCTGGTGGGTGATCAGCATCGTCTCGTCGTGCTGCTGCTCGTGCTGGGCGATCATCCCGAAGGCGAACCCGGCGTCCAGCAGCGGTGCGCCCTCCAGCGGGCTGGCGGCCAGCAGGTCCAGCACCCGCCCGCGCACCTCGTGGGCGTACGCGCGGGCCTCGGCCGGCGGTAGCAGCGGCAGGCTGGGGCGCTCGGCCCGGGGGTGCTGGAACGCGTCGTACAGCGGGTCGATCTCGGGGTGCATCGGGTCCCGGCCGCCGACGTTGCGCAGCAGCCACAGCTCCTCCTGGTTGCCGATGTGCGCGAGGTCCCAGACCAGCGGCGACATCAGCGGCGAGTGCTGGGCGGTGAGGTCGGGGTCCTCGACGCAGTCGGTCAGCGCGGCGGTCCGGGCGCGGGCGGCCAGCAGTTCGGCGGCGATGCTCTCGCGCAGGGCCTCGGTCCCGGGGGCGGGATCGGTTCCCGGGGTGGCGGGCGGTCGGACGTCGGTCATGATGCCTCCTCCGGGGGAGTGCGTCGGGTGCCGGAGCGCAGGGCGTCCAGCTGGTCGTCGGCCGGGCAGCGGCCGCGCGCGGGGTAGCGCTCGGCGAACTCGGCGACGGTGGCGCGCAGCCGCCCGGCGCCGGGCAGGCGGCCCAGCGCGGCGTCGGCGACGGCGAAGCAGGTGAGGGCGGCGCGGCGCAGCTCGGGGTCGGCGACGCCCAGGGTGGCGGCGCGGCGCCAGACCCCGCTGCGCGGCGGGCGCGCACCGGTGGCGCCGTCGTGCCGGTCGGCGGCGTCGAGCGGTTCCAGCGCGGCGAGTGCGGTGTCGGCGGCCACCGGGTCGTCCAGCAGCGCGGTGACCAGGGCGGCGGGCACCATCCAGCCGTCACCGGGCTGGGCGTCGATCATCCGCAGCTCCAGGTGGCCGCGCGGGCGCACCGGGGGGAACAGGGTGGTGCAGTGGTACTCCAAGTCGGCCAGGGTGGGCGGGCGTTCGCCCGTGCCGCGGGTCCAGTCGCGGAAGGTCAGGCCGGGCGGGGCGGTCCAGGGCAGCCCCTCCGGCCTTCTCACGCACAGGACTTCGGCGTCCAGCACGTACTGCGCCCAGGCCTCGCGAGGGTCGCCGTGGTCCGGCTCGGGGGCGAGGGTGCGGGTCGGGTCCATCCGGGACCAGACGGTCTGCCGGGTGGACCGGTGGCCGGTCGGCTTGCCGTCCAGGAGCGGGGAGTTGGCGAAGGCGGCGACCAGCACCGGGCCGAGCCGGTGGACCAGCTGCCAGCGCCGCTCGACCGCGTGCGGGCCGGCCGCGTCACCGGCGTCCAGGCACACCTGCACGGACGCGGTGCCGGTCATCATGACCCGGCCCCAGGGCCCGGCCGAATCGAAGAAGCGCTCCATCGCGAGGTAACGGGGGTGGTCCAGCACCATCCGTCGGGGGCGGGCGAGCGGGTCCGTCCCCGTGCCGGTGAGGCGCAGGCCCTGCGCCGCGAAGGCGGCCCGTAGGGCGGTCAGATCGCGTCGGGTCTCATCGACGCAGGCCAGCAGGCCGGTGGCGGGCGGGGAGCTGAGCTCGACCTGTCCGCCGGGTTCGAGCGTGAGGCGCGAACCGGAGGGGAGCGAGGTGCCGTCGGCGCCGCCCAGGGGCAGCGATTCCAGCGCGGCGTGGAGCAGTTCGGGAGGAACCGGCCGGCCGGGACATCGGTCGTCATGGACGAACCACTCGACCTCGACCCCCACCAGGCGGGGCGGTCCGATCTTGAAGCAGACGCCCGACACGTGGCTGCGCGCCCCCGATTCGGTCAACAGGGTCACCCCCGTCGGGGGCGGTGCTGCGCTCTGCCGGTCGGGCGGAGTGGTGCGGGATGTCGGTATCACCGGACTCACCATCCTCGGGATCACGATTGCGGCCCGGTCTACTTTGCCCAGTCTGCTACGGAGCATGCGGGGGCGCTTCGCAAATATCGCGTGAATGTTCGTTTCCGCAGGTCAGGGGCATGGCGATCGGGTGAATCCGGGGTTCCCGGGAGCTCCGGGGAGCGCTGCCCGCCCGGGCACGTGCCCCGGTCACAGGCGGTTCAGGCGCTCCAGGACGGTGTCCAGCACCGGGCCCGGCAGGGCGTAGTTGAGGCGCAGCGAACCCGCGCCGCCCGGGCCGAACTCGGCGCCGTCGGAGGCCTCCAGGCCGCAGCGCTCCAGCAGCGCGGCGCGGGCGCCCGTGGGCGGCAGGCCGAGGGCGGCGGCGTCCAGCCAGAGCAGGTACGAGGCCTGCGGGGCGGAGCGGACGGCGGGGCCGAGCCGCTCGGTGAGCCGGGTGCGGGCGGCGGCGAGGTGCGCCAGCAGCGCGTCCAGCCACGGGCCGCCCTCGCCGAGCGCGGCCCGCTGCACGGTCTGCTCCAGCAGGCCGCCCTCCCAGAGGCCGTAACCCGCCAGGGTGTCGGTCAGCCGGGCGCGCAGTGCCGGATCCGGGGCGAGCGCCCAACTACTGGGAATTCCGGAGCAGTTGAAGGTCTTGCCGACCGAGTTGAGGGTGACGGTGCGGTACCGCAGGGCCGGGTCGACGGTGGTGGCGGCGACGGGGTGGGCCCGGCCGGGGTGGGTGAGGTCGCCGTGCACCTCGTCCGAGACCAGCAGTGCGCCGGCCTCGGCGGCCCGTTCGGCCAGGGCGCGCAGTCGGGCGGCGGGCCAGACCCGGGCCGAGGGGTTGTGCGGGCTGCTCAGCAGGAGGGCGGTGGCGGGGTGGGGGAGCGGGGCGTCGGGGAGCAGGTAGCCGTCCGGGCCGGTGGGCAGCGGCAGTTCGCGGTACGGGAGGCCGGCCGCGCGGCAGAGCTGGCCGAAACCGCCCCACTCGGGGGTGGGGAAGAGGACGGGAGCCCGCCGGTCCGCGGCCTCCGTCCGTACGGCCTCCAGGAGCAGGCGCAGCGCGGTGCGCGGGCCACAGGGCAGCAGCAGGACCCAGTCCGGGTCGACCTCGACGCCGTGCCGGGCGCGGTACCAGTCGGCGACCAGGGCCCGCCCGGCCGGGTCGCAGACGGTGTACCCGTACGCGGGGTGGCGGGCGCGCCGGGCCAGGGCCTCGGCGACGGCGGGCGGGCCGGGGAGGTCCATGTCCGCCAGGCCCATCGGGATCACGCCGGGGGCGGTGGCCCGGGCCCACTTGCTGCTGCCGGTGCCGGTGCGGTCGAAGGGGGCGTCGAAGTCGAACGCGGAGCCGGGGCCAGGGCCGGGGTCGGGGTCGGTGTCGGGGCCGGTGTCGGGGTCAGGGCCGGCTCCCGGGGAGGGCGACGGGGCGGGGCCGGGGGAGGGTGTCGGCGAACAACTGACAGCTGACAGATTTCGAAAGTTGAAATCTGTTCGCTGAAATCTGTCATCTGTCATCTGTTCGCCGTCCTTCGTCCGCCGCCGCCGCCACCCGCCAGGTACGCCGCCAGTCCGCGGCCTCCCCGGCGCATCATCACCGCGTGGTTGGCCCGGAACAGCGGGTGCAGCGGCAGGGCCAGGTGCCGCAGCAGGGGTTTGGCGGGTCGGGCGTCCTCCTCGAAGACCACCCGGCAGCGCGTGCCGCCCGGCCCGTCCGCCGTCACGGTGAACCGTGACCACCCGACCAGGTCACCCCGCATCGCCGCCTCCAGCACCCCGGTCGCCGGGTCGCGCCGCCGGGTCTCCAGCCCGATCACCAGCCGGTACGGCAGCAGCGCCCTGACCACCACCTCGCCGGACCCCGCACCGGTCTCCCGGGCCTCGCGGACCTCCGGCCACCACAGCGGGTAGCTCCGGACGTCCGCCAGCGCCGCGTACACCGCCGGGGCGGGTGCCGCGAGCCGCCACACGCCCCGGAAGCGGTAGTGGTTGGGATCCACGGGTCCACCCTAGGGAGAGCGCCGTCCGGGAGGAAGAGCGCACTCCGCTTGCACCCGTTCGGGGTGCAAGGGAGGATCTTGCGTGCTTGTAGTCTCATCAGTCACGGCAGCACCTTCCGGCGCTGCGCCCCCGGAACCGGAGTGAAGGAGTCACAGGCATGCGGCGACCGAGCTGGGTACCGGAAGGCATGGACCTGGACAAACCGAACGCCGCACGGGTCTACGACTACTACCTCGGGGGCTCCCACAACTTCGAGGTCGACCGGGAGATGGCCCGCAGGGCAATGGCCCTGTGGCCCGAACTGCCCCAGATCATGCGCTCCAACCGGGCCTTCCTGCGCCGCGCCGTGACCTTCCTCGCCGAGCAGGGCATCCGCCGCTTCCTGGACATCGGCTCCGGCATCCCGACCTTCGGCGCCGTGCACGAGATCGCCCGGGCGATCCGCCCCGGGACCGAGGTGGTCTACATCGACCGCGACCCGGTCGCCGTCGCCCACAGTCGCCTGCTGCTGGAGGAGGACCCGCGCAGCGCCGTCGTCCACGCCGACCTGCGCGACGTCGAGGACCTGCTGGACCGCCCCGAGGTGGCCGCCCTGCTGGCCGGCGACGAGCCGGTGGCCGTCCTGCTGGTGGCCGTCGCCCACTTCGTCAGCGACGACGAGGATCCCTGGAAGCTGATCGCCGCGGTCCGCGACCGCCTCCCCGCCGGCAGCGCGCTGGTCCTCTCGCACGCCTCCCTGGAGGCCCGCCCGGACCAGGCCGAGGACCACCAGAAGCTCTACCGGATGACCCCGACCCCGCTGACCATGCGCACCCGCGACCAGGTCACCGCCATGTTCGACGGCTTCGAGCTGGTCGAACCCGGTGTGGTGCACCTGCCGCAGTGGCGCCCCGACCAGCCGGGCACGGTCGGCGAGCACCCCGAGCGGATCGCCGGAGTGGCGGGCGTGGGGTTCCGCCCTTGAGCGGTCGCGCCGGGAGAGCAGCCGACGCCCGCACGCCCCGTGCGGCGGCCGCCGGTCTCCCGGCCCTGCCCAGCGCCGCCGTGCTCAGTGCCGCCGTGCACAGTGCCGCCGTGCTCAGTGCCGCCGTGACCAGCAATGCCGTGAGCAACGCTGTGAGCGCCGCCGCGAGCAGCGCCACCGGGACGCTCCGATGAGCGGCGCGACCCCGCCGGGCGGTGACGCGGAGCGGTTCCACGAGGACTGGTCCCGGCTGCTCTCCGCCGACCACGGCATCGCCGTCCACCCCGGCCTGCTCGGCCGACTGGTCGCGCGCACCGCCGCGCTGCTGCACCGGGCCCAGCAGGACGACCCCTTCGAGCCCCGGCTGGCCTCCCGGGCCGGCGCCGAACTGGTCGACGGGCACTTCACCGACCCGGTGCTGCTCGCCCGCGCCGTCGAACTGCTCCAGTCCCAGCCGCTCCACGACGACCGCGGCCCCGCCCTCACCGGCGCCTTCGCGGCCGGCTGGGCGAACGCCCTGCGCGAGCGCACGCTGCGCGAGCAGGAGGCCATCCGCACCGCCGCCGACGCCGCCCGCAAGGAGGCCGAACGCGCGCTGCGCGCCTCCGAGGCCCGGTTCCGCGCCCTGTTCGAGAGCGCCGCGATCGGCATCGCGATCGGTGACACCGACGGCACCATCCTGGCGGTCAACAAGGCCGTGCAGGAGCTGTTCGGCGCCGGGCCGGAGGACATGGTCGGGCGCCGGGTCGACGACCTCGTCCACCCCGAGGACACCCCGGGCGTGTGGGAGGCGTACGAGGAACTGATCAGCGGCAAGCGGGAGTACTTCCAGTTCGACAAGCCGTACTACCGGCAGGACGGCGAGGTGGTCTGGACTCACCTGACCGTCTCGCTGATCCGCGACGACGACGGTGCCCCGCAGTACCAGGTCGCGATGCTGGAGGACGTCACCGACCGCTACCGGCTCCAGGAGCGGCTGCGCCACCAGGCCACCCACGACCCGCTCACCGGCCTGCCCAACCGCGCCGCCTTCTTCGAGCGGCTGGAGAAGGTCTTCGACGAGCCGGAGCCGGGCGCCCGCTTCGGCCTCTGCTACGTCGACCTCGACGGCTTCAAGGTGGTCAACGACAGCCTCGGCCACGACATGGGCGACCAGCTGCTGTCCGCCGTCGCCGCCCGGCTCAAGGCCGCCCTCACCCCGCTCGGCCACCTGGTCGCCCGGCTCGGCGGCGACGAGTTCGTGGTGCTGCTGGAGAACTGCCGCGGCGAGCAGGAGGCGGTGGCCGCCGCCAAGACCGTGCTCAAGGCACTGGCCGGGCCGGTGCTGATCGGCGACCACAAGCTCGCCGTCGGCGCCAGCGTCGGCGTGCTGGAGCGGCGGGTCTCCACCACCACTCCCGGCGCCGCCGTCCGGGCCGCCGACCTGACGCTGTACCGCGCCAAGGAGGCCGGCCGCGGCCGCTGGACGCTGTTCGACCCCAAGGAGAACGCCCGCGCGGTCAGCCGATACGCGGTCTCGGTGCGGATGCCGGCCGCCCTCGACCGCGGCGAGTTCTTCATCGACTACCAGCCGCTCTACCGCCTCGCGGACGGCCGGATGGCGGCCGTGGAGGCGCTGGTGCGCTGGCGCCACCCGCAGCTCGGGGTGCTCGGCCCGGACGAGTTCGTCACCACCGCCGAGGAGACCGGGCTGATCATGCCGCTCGGCCGCTGGGTGCTGGAGCAGGCCTGCGGCCAGGCCGCGGACTGGATCAAGCACTACGGCGACGCCGCGCCGCAGCTGAACGTCAACCTGGCGGTGCGGCAGGCGCGCAGCGCCGCGCTGGTCACCGACCTCGGCCGGATCCTGGACAGCACCGGACTCGACCCGGCCCGGCTGCAGTTGGAGATCACCGAGTCGACCGTGGTCGGCCCCGAGGACGAGGCGCTGCGCACCCTGCACGGGCTGGTCGACCTCGGCCTGTCGCTGGCGGTGGACGACTTCGGCACCGGCTGGTCCAACCTCTCCTACTTGCGCGACCTGCCGGTCTCCGGGCTCAAGATCGCGGGTTCCTTCGTCGGCGACCTGCACGACCCGGCGAAGGACGGTGCCACCGGGTGGCGGATCGTCAGCGGCCTGGTGTCGATGGCGCACACGCTCGGCCTGAACGTCACCGCCGAGGGCGTGGAGACCCGCAAGGACGCCGAGCGGCTGCGCGGGATGGGCTGCGACTGGGCGCAGGGGTGGCACTTCGGCCGCCCGGTGCGGCCCGAGGAGATCGCCCGCCGGATCGTCGAGGAGCCGGAGGGGCGCCCGGTCGAGGAGGGCTGACCCGGTCGAGGGGGTGACCCTGGTTGGGGAGGGGTGGCCCTGGTCGGCGAGGGGTGACGCCGGTCGGGGAGGGGTGGCCCCGGTCGGGGAGGGTGACCCCGGCAGTTCCCACCGGATCGGTGCAGCCCGGTTCCGGCAGCCCGGTTCCGTTCCGGGTTCCGGAACCGTTCCGGAAAGCGCCCTGCGACCCCGCCCGGTATGCGGGATGATGGCGCGTCAAAATCACCACCCGGCACCGGTGCGCCCGTGGTCAACGCCTTCGCACCGGCCTCGGGGAGCGGGGGAGGGGAACGCCGCGATGGGCGCAACGGAGGGCTCCGGTCCGGCCGGTCCAGGGGGTCCGGGCGGTCCGGGCGGGGAGGACGGGCGCCCGGGGCGGCCGGAGGAGTCGCCGCGGACCCGGGTCGACTGGGGTTCCCGGGAGCGGGGCACCCGGTTCAGGGGGTCGTGGGACCCGCGGCGCGGGCGGGGCGGAGCCCGGGACCGGGCCGGGGAGGAGGCCCGCCACGACCCCGAGGCCGCCACCCGGCGGATGCCCGGGCCCCGTCACGACCCGGAGGCCGCCACCGAGGTGCGCCGACCGCGCTCCGCGCCCGGCGGCCCGTCCTGGCAGGACAACATCGGCCCGGGGCCCGCGCCGGGTGGCGGACCCGCGCCCGCGCCCGCGGGCGGCCCCTTCGAGGACGACTTCCCCGACGCCCTGCTCGACCGCTTCACCCCGCTGGGCAGGGCGGGCGCCGGCGCGGAGGGCACCGTCTGGTACGTCCGGCGCACCGACGGCGGTGCCGACGCCGCGGTCAAGGTGGCCGTCGGCGGCCAGCGGATGGACCACGACCTGCTCGCCCACCTGCGCAACGACGGCTTCCGCCGGCACGTCCCGCACCTGATCGACTACGGGCGGGTCCGTCACCACGGCGTGCCGGTCGACTGGGTGGCGATGGAGTACCTGCCCGTCACCCTCTCGGCGCACGTCGCCGCGCTGCGCCGCAGCGGCGCCCACGCAGACCCGCGGACCACCGAGCAGATCGTCTACGAGCTGGTCTCGCTGCTGGAGTTCTGGCAGCGGCGGATCCAGCGCAACCCGCTGGACTTCAAGCCCGCCAACATCCTGGTGCGCCCCGGCCGTGGCCCCGGGGAGTTCGTGATCGCCGACTTCGGCGGCGTCGACCGGCTCACCGACAGCCGCCGGTTCACCTCCACGATGATGGTCACCGTCGCCTACATGGCCCCCGAGCAGCTGGCCGGCAAGAACCACGAGGCCGGGCCCTGGTGGGGGCTCGGCAACGTGCTGTACGAACTGTTCGTCGGCCGGCCCCGGTTCGTCGCGGCGGACGGCGAGCGGGCGGCCGACCACGACCTGGAGCTGGAACTCGTCATGGGCGAGGAGGTGGACCTCTCCGCCGTCGCCGACCGGCGTCAACTGCTCCTGCTCCAGGGCCTGTTCACCAAGAAGCCGGAGGACCGCTGGACGGCTCCGGAGGTCCGCAGCTGGCTGGCCGGCGGCAGCCCGCAGGTGATCCGGCGCCGCCCGCAGGCGCTGCGGCCGATCACCTTCCTGGGCGACCCGTTCACCGACCCGGTCCGGCTCACCGAGGTGCTGCTGCGCAACTCCGGCGCGGCGGCGCGCTGGCTCGCGGCGGTCGGGGCGGAGCGGCTGCGCGACTGGCTGCGCGACGAGGTCAAGGACTCCGTGTTCGACCTCCACTACCTCACCGACGTGGTCCGCGCCCCCGGTTCCCGGCGCGAGGCGGTGGCCGGCGTCGCGGTGCTCGCCCTCGGCGCGGCCTTCGCGCCGGGGGCCGTCCCGCACTACCGTGACCGGCCGGTCGACCCGGCCGGGCTGGAACGCGTCGCCACCGAGCCGGACGGCGTCGCGTTCATCGACGAACTGGTCCGCGGCGGTGCCCCGGCCGTCGCCGCGCGCTACCACTGCTTCCACCCCGAGTGCTCCGGCGAGCACTGCTCCCGGCTGCTCGCGCTCGCCGCGCTCCCGGAGGTGCTGGCCGAGGTGGAGCGCACGGCCCGGACGGTCGGCGGCGGCCGCCGCGGTGACGGCGGCCTCAGCCCGGAGGAACGGGAGGAGGCGCACCGACTGGCGGTCTGGCTGAGCATCCGCCCGGAGGAGCGCCACCGGCTGCTCGGCCGGTTGTCCCCGCTGCCCGCCGCGCTGCACCGGTTGCCGCTGCCGGTACGGGTGTCGGAGCTGGCCGCGCTGGTCGCGTCGGCGGTGGTGGACGGGGCGCTGGCGGTCGGCGCCGGGGTTCGTACGGCGGTGCGCTCGGCGGCCCGGCGGCCGGCCCCCGACCCGGCGGCCGCTACCCCGCGCGACGTGGTGCGGCGGCGCTGGTCGGCGCTGCGGCGGCGGGCGGTGGGAGCCGACCCGGACCAGGTCGCGGGGCGGGCGGCGATGGTGGCCGCGGAGGCGGTGCGGCGGCGCGGCCGGGGCCGGGTGGAGCGCCCCGAACCGGAAGCGGGCGCGCTGAGGGAGGGCGGTGCGCGGCCCGGGCGGGTGGCCCGGCTGTGGGCGGAGCGGCGCCGGCGGCCGCCGGTGGACCGGGCGGCCCGGCTGCGGCTCTGGTGGCCGTACGCCCGCACCATGCTGCCGCGCCGGGTGGCGGCGGTGGCCCTGCTGGTGGTGGGCCTCGGGCTGCTGCTGTGGGCGGGAGCGGTGCTGCGCTACCCGGTCGAGGCCGGGCACGGGCTCGACCTCTCACCGGACCTCTTCGGCGGGCCGCTGCACCTCGCCGGGCGGCAGGCGGCCGAGCAGGTGGTCGGGAAGCTGGGGGCGGCCTTCGTGGCGGCCGCCGTGCTCGCCTTCTTCCCGGCCGCGGTCGGCCTCGGTACGGCGCTGCTGGCCGGGGTGGGCGCGCTCACGATCGGCTACCTGCGGCTCGGACCGCCGATGACGGCCGTGGAGGCGCCGCGGCCGGTGGCCGACCGGGTGGTCATGTTCGAGGGCGGGATGGGGAGTTGGGCCGGGATCGCGGCGGTGGTGGCGGTCGTGGTGGCCGTGGTGCTGATCGAGCGGGGGGCCAACCGGCTGCTGAGGCCTGCCCAGCGCGCCCGGCGGCAGCTGCGGGAGGCCTGGCGGGACCTCGACCGGCGGGCCGCGCGGGCCGCCAGGGTCGCGGGCTCCGGTCCGGGGGCGGGCGTGGGCTCCGGCACTGGCACTGGCTCGGGCCCGGGTGCGGGTGCGGGGGCCGGGACGGGAGCTGGGAGGGGCACGGGGGTTGCCGGGGCGTGGCGGACCGGCCCGGCCGGCACCCGGGACCGGCTGCGGTTCGCGCTCACCGGTACCGGGGTGCTGGTCCTGCTGCTGTGGGCGGCGGTCGAGGTGCGGCTCGCGGCCACCGGGCCGCACCGCACGCCGGAATCCTGGGGGACGGGCCAGACCGGTGCGGCCTACCAGGCGGGGTTCGTCGTCCTGCTGGCCGCGGTCTCGCTGCTGAGCACCCTCGGCACGCTGGTCACCGCCCGGGTGCTGCTGGTCGGCTGGATCCTCGGCACCCTGTTCCTGGGCGCCTGGCCCGGCGCGCTGGGGCCGGTGGAGGCGCTGCGGATCCCGGTGTTCGAGGGGCTGTTCGGCGCGGTCGCGGGCTGGTGGGGGCACGGCGCCTTCTGGGCCGCGCTGCTGGTGGCGCTGCCGCTGGCGGCGTACGGGGTGCTGCGGGCGGTCCGGGGGCGGGAGCGGGGCGGCGTCGGCTGACGGCGCCGTCCGGCCCGCGCCGATCGCCGGGGTCAGCCGACCAGTCGGGAGAGCTCGATCGAGTGCCCGGTCCGCTCCACCTTCGCCGTCAGGTAGCGGACGTTGCTCGCGGACAGGTGGACTCCGGTCGGCACCCGACGGCGGACGGTGATCCCGAGCCCGGCCAACTGGGCGGCCTTGTCCGGGTTGTTGCTCAGCAGGTCGATGCCGTCGACGCCGAGCGCGGTGAGCATCTGGGCGGCCGCGGTGTAGTCCCGGCCGTCCTCGGGCAGGCCCAGAGCGGTGTTGGCGTCGTAGGTGTCCAGGCCGGAGTCCTGGAGGGCGTAGGCGTCCAGCTTGTTGTAGAGGCCGATGCCCCGGCCCTCCTGGCGGAGGTAGAGCAGGTAGCCGCCGGCCTCGCTGATCCGCTCCACCGATTCGCGCAGCTGCGGGCCGCAGTCGCAGCGGTCCGAGCCGAAGACGTCGCCGGTCAGGCACTCGGAGTGCAGCCGTACCAGCGGGGTTCCGCCGTCCGGGACGGTGCCGAGGGCGAGCGCGAGGTGTTCGGCGCCGTCGGCGAGGCCGTGGAAGGTGGAGACCTCCGCGTCGGCGCGGTAGCCGTCCGGGAAGGTCAGCGGGATGCGCACGTGCGAGCGCACCGTGGCGGAGCCGGGCTGAGGCATGGTTGGGCCTCCGTCGATCGGGGGTGGACCGGGGTGAACCGCTCCGGATCCGGACGGATCCGGTCGGGTCGGATGTCGACCGTACTCGGTTGTTCCAATTTGAACAACTGCCTACTGCCGGTGACCGCGGTGACTGCGGAGGCGAACAACACCCCGCCCGCCCCCGCTGTTCCCGTACGGCGGTCCAGCATGTGGAAGGGGCGGGACCCGAGGCGTGGACACTGCGACACTTCGTCCCGTTTCCTGGGCACGGGAACGCCTCGCGCACGACCACCGACGACCACGGAAGGTCCTGATCAGATGCCCACGAGCCGCGCCACCACTCCCTCCGCCTCCGCCGCCGCCTCCTCCACCGACCGGCGCCGCTTCGACGCCGAGCAGCGCGCGATCGAGTCGCTCTACGCGGACGTGGTCCGCCGCAACAAGGGCGAGACCGAGTTCCACCAGGCCGTCCACGAGGTGCTGGAGACCCTCGCCCCGGTGCTCGCCCACCGCACCGAGCTCCTCGACGCCCGGATCATCGAGCGGATCTGCGAGCCCGAGCGCCAGCTGATGTTCCGGGTGCCGTGGACGGACGACTCCGGCGACATCCACGTCAACCGCGGCTTCCGGGTCGAGTTCAGCAGCGCCCTCGGCCCGTACAAGGGCGGCCTGCGGTTCCACCCCTCGGTGAACCTCGGGATCGTCAAGTTCCTCGGCTTCGAGCAGATCTTCAAGAACGCGCTCACCGGGCTGGCGATCGGCGGCGGCAAGGGCGGCTCCGACTTCGACCCCAAGGGCCGTTCGGACGCCGAGATCATGCGGTTCTGCCAGTCCTTCATGACCGAGCTGCACCGCCACCTCGGCGAGCACACCGACGTGCCGGCCGGTGACATCGGCGTCGGCGGCCGCGAGATCGGCTACCTGTTCGGCCAGTACAAGCGGATCACCAACCGCTACGAGGCCGGCGTGCTCACCGGCAAGGGCCTCGGCTGGGGCGGCGCGCAGGTCCGCACCGAGGCCACCGGCTACGGCTGCGTCCTGTTCACCGCCGAGATGCTGGCCAGCCGCGGCGATGGCCTGGACGGGCGCCGGGTGCTCGTCTCCGGCTCCGGCAACGTGGCCGTGTACGCGATCGAGAAGGCCCAGCAGCTCGGCGCGACGGTGCTGACCTGCTCCGACTCCTCCGGCTACGTGGTGGACGAGAAGGGCATCGACCTCGACCTGCTCAAGGAGGTGAAGGAGGTCCGGCGCGGCCGGATCTCCGAGTACGCCGAACTGCGCGGCAGCCACGTGCGGTTCGTCGAGGGCCCGGGCGTGTGGAGCGTACCCGGCGATGTGGCGCTGCCCTGCGCCACCCAGAACGAGCTGACCGAGGCCGACGCGCTCGCCCTGGTCCGCAACGGGGTGCTGGCCGTCGCCGAGGGCGCCAACATGCCCACCACCCCCGAGGCGGTGCGGGTCCTCCAGGAGGCCGGGGTGGCCTTCGGGCCGGGCAAGGCGGCCAACGCGGGCGGCGTCGCGACCAGCGCGCTGGAGATGCAGCAGAACGCCTCCCGCGACTCCTGGACCTTCGAGCACACCGAGCAGCGGCTCGCCGGGATCATGAAGCACATCCACGACTCCTGCCACACCACCGCCGAGCGCTACGGGCACCCGGGCGACTACGTGGTGGGCGCGAACATCGCGGGCTTCGAACTGGTCGCGGACGCGATGCTGGCCCAGGGCCTGGTCTGAGCCTGCGGCGCCACAGGCCCCGGGCCGTTCGCCCGGCGATCGGTACCCGACCGGAGCGGGCACCGATCGTCGGGTGCGGCAGGGTGGGTCCTCCCTACGGTGGTGATCGGCAAGGGAAGGACGGGGTAGCAGTGCTGGAGCACCTGAACCGGGCGATGGAGCACATCGAACGGCGCCTGGACCAGGAGATCGACGTGGCCGAACTGGCGCGGATCGCGATGACGTCGGAGTACCACTTCCGGCGGCTGTTCTCGATGCTCGCCGGGATGCCGCTGTCGGAATACGTACGGCGCCGGCGGCTGAGCGTCGCCGGGGCCGAGGTCCTCGACGGCGCACGGACGCTGCTCGACATCGCGGTCAGCTATGGCTACACCTCGGGGGAGGCGTTCGCCCGGGCGTTCCGGGCGATGCACGGGGTCGGGCCCGGCGAGGCCCGGCGCGAGGGTGCGGCGCTCATCTCCCAGCCCCGGATGTCCTTCCGACTCATCGTGGAGGGAAGCAGCAGCATGGAGTACCGGATCGTCGAGAAGCCCGACTTCCGGATCGTCGGGAAGAAGGCCCGGGTCCCCCTGATCTACCTGGGGGTCAACCCGCACATCGCCGAGTTCATCCGGGGGTTGGGCACGGAGACC
This sequence comes from Kitasatospora sp. NPDC040550, assembly GCF_055594965.1. Lineage (NCBI taxonomy): Bacteria > Bacillati > Actinomycetota > Actinomycetes > Kitasatosporales > Streptomycetaceae > Kitasatospora > Kitasatospora sp. NPDC040550. The sequence continues at coordinate 531,384 of NZ_JBVIWC010000002.1, forward strand.
GTCGAGCGCATCACCGCGCTGACGGCGAAGGACCCGCTGGGCATCGTGTCGGTGACGGACGACTACTCGCCCAACCGGGAGGAGGGGTCCGAACTCGACTACTGGCACGCGGTGGTGGCGCGCGAGGACGCCGTCGTCCCGGACGACCTGGACGTCCTGCACGTCCCGGCCGGGATGTGGGCGGTGTTCACCAACAGCGGGCCGTTCCCGCAGGCCCTCCAGGAGATGTGGGGGGACACCTACAGCCAGTGGTTCCCCTCCAATCCGTACGAGACCCGGCCGGGCCCGGAGATCCTCCGGACCAGGTTCGTCCCGGGGACGGGCGACGCGGAGGCGGAGCTCTGGCTCCCGGTGACGCGGACCCTGCGGGGCTGACGGCTGCCGAGTGACGCCTGACGTGTGACAGGTAACAGCTGACAGAAAACAGACGACAGATAACAGCTGACGGATAACAGATTTCGAAATCTGTTATCCGTCAGCTGTTATCTGTTCGCACGCCCCCGTTCGGCCCACCAGCGCCCGCCCCGCCCCGCCGCGCCCCGCATGCTGGGGCGGGGGAGCACGTGCCGCAGGGCGCTACCCGAGGAGTGGGATCACCGATGGCCAAGGCGTTCGGCTTCATCGATTACGGCGGACCGGAGACGCAGGAGTTCCTCGACCGCCCGGTGCTCGACCCCGGCCCGGGGCAACTGGCGATCACCGTCCGGGCCGCCGGCGTCAACCCGGTGGACTGGAAGATCCGCCGGGGTTTCCTCGGCCGCGAGCGCCAACTCCCCGCCGTCATGGGCCAGGAGGCCTCCGGGGTGGTGCAGCGGATCGGCCCCGGGGTCACCGGCTTCACCCCGGGTGACGAGGTGTTCGGCCTCGCCGCCGCCGGCGCCTTCGCCGAACAGACCCTGCTGCGGGCCGAGTTGAGCGCCCTCAAGCCCGAGGGCATCGGCTTCGACCTGGCCGCCACGCTCGGCGTCTCGGTCGCCACCGCCGACGACGCGCTGCGCCAACTCGCCCTCGGAGCCGGGCGTACGCTGCTGATCCTCGGGATCGCCGGCGGCGTCGGCAGCGCCGCCGCCCAGATCGCCCGCAGCCAGGGCCTGGTGGTGCTCGGCACCGCGAGCGATGCCAACCGGTCGTACGTGGAGTCCCTGGGCGCGACCCAGATCCGCTACGGCGACGGCGTCGCCGAGCGGATCGCCGAGGCCGCCCCCGACGGTGTCGACGGCATCCTCGACCTGGTCGGCGGTGACGCCCTGCGGGCGGTGGCCGGTGTCCGGGCCGACCGGACGGAGCTGGTCAGCACCGCCGACCCGGCGACCGCCGCCGAGCTCGGCGGTGTGTACGTCACCCGCTCGACCAGCTCCGAGACCCTGGCCGCCCTCGCCGCCCTGGTCGCCGCCGGCGACCTCGACCCCCAGGTCACCGGTCGCTACCCACTCGGCCGTGCCGGCGATGCGCTCGCCGAGGTCGAGTCCGGGCACGCGCGCGGCAAGGTGGTCCTCGAAGTCTCGTGAGAGACAACGACTTTGACGAGCAGTCAGAACTGCGCGCCGCAGTGCCGCCCGAGCTTCCCTGAGAGCCGAGAGCCGAGAGCCGAGAGCCGAGAGCCGAGAGCCAAGAGCCGAGAGCCGGGAACGCCGAGAGCCGGGAACCGAGAACCGAGAGTCAAGAGCCGAGAAGCCATGAAGCAGACCTCCGTCACCGCCAATGCCCCCTGCTGGGTCGAGCTGGGCACCGACGACCCGGCCGCCGCCCGGGTCTTCTACGCCGAACTGTTCGGCTGGCGCCCCGAGAGCGGTGTGCGCCCCGAGGACGGCGGCTACACCCAGATGTTCCTCGGTGAGGCCGCGGCCGCCGCCGTCACCCAGCGCCACGCCCCGCAGCAGCCGACGGCCTGGACGGTCGCCATCGCGGTCGCGGACGCCGACGCCACCGTGGCGAGGGCCGAGGCGGCCGGCGGCAAGGTCCGCAAGGAGCCCACCGATGTGTCGGACCTGGGCCGCTTCTCGGTGGTCGCTGACCCGTCCGGCGCGGTCCTCATCCTCTGGCAGGCCCGGGCCTTCGCGGGCGCCGGGGTGTTCAACGAGCCGGGCTCGCTGGGCTGGGTGGAACTGGCGACCCGGGACGCGGCCGGGGCACGGGCCTTCTACCCGGCGGTCTTCGGCTGGTCCGTCGCGCCGTCCGAGCACTACACCCAGTGGGGCCTGGACGGCCAGGACTTCGGCGGCATGGTGGTGATGGACGACGGCTTCCCGCCGCAGGTGGCGCCGCACTGGCTGCCGTACTTCTCGGTCGCCGACGTGGACAACACCGTCGGCCGGGCGGTCGCCATGGGCGCGGACGTGCTGATGCCCGCCTATTCGATGCCGGGGCGGCGGATCGCCGTTCTGCGCGACGCCCAGGGCGCCCCGTTCGGCGTCTACACCGACGGCGGGAAGGTCTGAGCGGCCGGTCCGCTCGCGTGCCGACGGGCGGAGCGCGAGCGCAGGTCGGCCGCTGCCGCGCCCGCCGTGACCAGCAGCGCGCCCAGCGGCACCACGTCACCGATCCGGTCGTACCAGGTCAGCGTCCCGGGTGCGGTGAGCGGCAGCCGTACGGTCAGGGCGCCGGTGGAGTCGGTGCCGAGCCGGGCGAGCTGTCGGCCCTGGGCGTCGAAGGCGGCCGAGACGCCGGTCAGCGAGGCCTGGACGGCGGGGCGCCCGGTCTCGGCGGCCCGGATCGCGGCCAGTGAGACGTGCTGTTCGGGTGCCCAGGTGTGCTGGAAGGTCGAGGTGGAGGACTGGTAGACCAGTACCCGGGCGCTGTCCCGGGCGGCGGTGCGCGCCATGTCCGGGAAGGCCGACTCGAAGCAGATCAGCGCGCCGACCGGCAGCGGCCGGCCCGAGCGGTCGGTGGCGGGCAGTACGTGGAAGGCGGTGCCGGGGGCCCGGTTCTCGCCCGCGGCCCGGCTGACCCCGGCGATCCAGCCGAGGACGGGCCGCAGCGGGATGTACTCGCCGAAGGGCACCAGCCGGATCTTCCGGTAGCGGTCGACCACGCCTTCGGGGGAGACCAGCACCGCGTCCTTGGAGATCCGCCCGTCCGCCTTGCGGGCGTCCTCCCCGGCCACTACCTCGGCGCCGGTGGTGGCGGCGAGCCGCCGCAGCGCGTCCAGGGTGGCCGGGTCGCGGTCGAGGTCGGCGGTGGTGCTGCTCTCGCCCCACACGACCAGGTCGACCGGCTGTCCGACCAGGTCGGCGGTGGCCCGGACGCTCGCGTCGAAGCGGGCCTGGGGGTCCTCGACGATGCCGGGCTGGACGAGTGCCACGGTGACCGCCCCGGCCCCGACCGGTGCCGGGCGCAGCGCGAACAGCAGGGGTCCGGCGGCCAGCACCAGCACGGTGACGAGCGCCGCGACCGCCCGGGGCCGCCGGGGAACCGCCGTCAGGATGATCAGCACTCCGGTGTTGACGGCCGCCACTGCGGCGCTGACCAGCCAGATCCCGCCCGCCGAGGCCAGCCCGAGGATGGCCGGGTGCTGCCACTGGGTGGCGCCGAGCAGTGCCCACGGCCCGCCGAGCGCGTGCCAGGACCGCGCGTACTCGGTGCCCACCCAGACCGCGGGGACGACCAGCAGGGCGAGCAGTGCCCGGCGGGTGGTGACCGGCGGGCGCAGCAGGTGGTGCACCGCGTACCCGACCGGCGCCTGGAGGGCCCCGAACAGCACGGCGAGTACGGGCAGCGCCGGTCCGACGGAGGGGACCAGCCAGTACATCGCGGTGAGGATGAACCCCGCCCCGAACCACCACCCGCGCACCGCGGCCTCCCGTCCCGACGGTGCCCGCTGGGCGAGCAGGAGTCCGGGGACGAGTGCGACCCAGGCGAGCCAGGCCTGCCCGGGCGCGGGGAACGCGACCACCGGGACGGCTCCGGCCGTCAGCGCGGCGAGCCGCGCCCGGTAGCGGTGCGGTGTGTGCGGCTCCCGGGTGTCCGTCGGGGCCGTGCTCGGGACTGGGCGGGCGGTGCCGGTGCGGCGCGACATGCCCCGTATTGTCCGCTCGGGTGACGGCCGGTGCCAGATGGCGGTACGCGTGGTTGACGCCGGTCCTCGGAACGGTGCAGGTCATTGGAACAAATGGACCAATCCCGTACCCAACTGCGGCCGGTCACGCCCCCGAGACGACGACCGGTCACGCGGCCCCGACACGACGGCCGGACACCCGGCCCGGCGCGACGGCGGCCGGCCGCCCTCCCCGCACGGGAGCGCGGCCGGCCGCCCTGCGGTCGGAGGGCGTCAGCCCTCGTCGCCCTCCAGGTCGCCCTCGGTCTCCAGGAACGCGGCCTGCAGCTGCTCGATCAGCTGCGGGTCCGGCTGTTCCCACAGGCCGCGGCTCGCCGCCTCCAGCAGGCGCTCGCTGATGCCGTGCAGCGCCCACGGGTTGGCGCCCGCGAGGAACTCGCGGTTGACCGGGTCGAGGACGTACTCCTGGGTGAGCTTCTCGTACATCCAGTCCGCGACCACGCCCGTGGTGGCGTCGTAGCCGAACAGGTAGTCGACCGTCGCGGCCATCTCGAAGGCGCCCTTGTAGCCGTGGCGCCGCATCGCCTCGATCCAGCGCGGGTTGACCACCCGGGCGCGGAAGACGCGGGCGGCCTCCTCGGTCAGGGTGCGGGTGCGGACCGTCTCCGGGCGGGTCGAGTCGCCGATGTAGGCGGTCGGGGCCTTGCCGGTGAGGGCGCGCACGGTGGCCACCATGCCGCCGTGGTACTGGAAGTAGTCGTCCGAGTCGGCGATGTCGTGCTCGCGGGTGTCGGTGTTCTTCGCGGCGACGGTGATCCGCTTGTACGCGGTCTCCATCTCCTCGCGCGCCGGGCGCCCGTCCAGGCCGCGGCCGTACGCGTAGCCGCCCCAGACGGTGTAGACCTCGGCGAGGTCGGCGTCGGTGCGCCAGTCCCGGCTGTCGATCAGCTGGAGCAGGCCCGCGCCGTAGGTGCCTGGGCGGGAGCCGAAGACGCGGACGGTGGCCTTGCGCTCGTCGCCGTGCACGGCGAGGTCGGCCTGGACGTGGGCGCGGACGAAGTTGTCGGCCGCGGGCTCCTCCTGGGCGGCGGCCAGGCGCACCGCGTCGTCCAGCAGGGCGACCACGTGCGGGAAGGCGTCCCGGAAGAAGCCGGAGATGCGCAGCGTGACGTCGATGCGCGGGCGGCCGAGCTCGTCGAGCGGGATCGGCTCCAGACCGGTGACCCGGCGCGAGGCGTCGTCCCAGACCGGGCGGACGCCGAGCAGGGCGAAGGCCTCGGCGATGTCGTCGCCGGCGGTGCGCATCGCGCTGGTGCCCCAGAGCGAGAGCCCGACCGAGGGCGGGTAGGCGCCGTCGTTGTCGGCGGTGTACCGCTCGACCAGCGAGGCGGCGAGCGCCTGGCCGGTCTCCCAGGCGAGCTTGCTGGGCACGGCCTTCGGGTCGACGGAGTAGAAGTTGCGGCCGGTCGGCAGCACGTTGACCAGGCCGCGCAGCGGCGAGCCGGAGGGGCCGGCCGGGACGAAGCCGCCGCGGAGCGCGTGCAGCACGGCGTCCAGCTCGTCGGTGGTGGCGGACAGCCGCGGCACCACCTGGGTGGCGGCGAAGGTCAGCACCTCGCCGACGGCCTCGCGGACGCCCTCCGGCAGTTCGGCGGCGACCTTCTCCACCGCCTCGGGCGCCCAGTCCTCGGCCTCCATCGCCTCGACCAGGGCGCGGGCCCGCGCCTCGGCCGCGTCGGTGGCGCCGAGGGTGAGGGCCGCCTCGTCCAGGCCGAGCGCCTCGCGCAGGCCGGGCAGCGCGCTGACGCCGCCCCAGATCTGCCGGGCGCGCAGGATGGCGAGCACGATGTTGACCCGGTCGGTGCCGGCCGGGGCCTGGCCGAGGACGTGCAGGCCGTCGCGGATCTGGGCGTCCTTGACCTCGCACAGCCAGCCGTCGACGTGCAGCAGGAAGTCGTCGAAGCCGTCGTCCTCGGGGCGCTCGTCCAGGCCGAGGTCGTGGTCCAGCTTGGCGGCCTGGATCAGGGTCCAGATCTGGGCGCGGATCGCGGGCAGCTTGGCCGGGTCCATCGCGGCGATGTTGGAGTGCTCGTCGAGCAGCTGCTCCAGCCGCGCGATGTCGCCGTAGGAGTCGGCGCGGGCCATCGGCGGGACGAGGTGGTCGACCAGGGTGGCGTGGGCGCGGCGCTTGGCCTGGGTGCCCTCGCCCGGGTCGTTGACCAGGAAGGGGTAGATCAGCGGGAGGTCGCCGAGGACGGCGTCCGGGCCGCACTCGGCGGACAGCGCGGCGGTCTTGCCGGGCAGCCACTCCAGGTTGCCGTGCTTGCCGAGGTGGATGACGGCGTGGGCGCCGAAGCCACCGTCCTCCTGGGCGGCCTCGATCCAGCGGTAGGCGGCCAGGTAGTGGTGGCTCGGCGGGAGGTCCGGGTCGTGGTAGATCGCGACCGGGTTCTCGCCGAAGCCGCGCGGCGGCTGGATGAGCACCAGCAGGTTCCCGGAGCGGATGGCGGCGAGCACGATGTCGCCGTCCGGGTTCTGCGAGCGGTCCACGTACAGCTCGCCGGGGGCCGGGCCCCAGTGCTGCTCGACCTGCTCGCGCAGGGCGCCGGGGAGGGTGGCGTACCAGCGGCGGTAGTCGGCGGCCGGGATGCGGACCGGATTGCGGGCCAGCTGGTCCTCGGTGAGCCAGTCCTGGTCGTAGCCGCCGGCCGCGATCAGGGCGTGGATCAGGGCGTCGCCCTCGTGGCCGTCCTCCTCGCCGCCGTCGGTGGGGGCGTTGAAGCCGGGCAGGGCGGAGCCGAGGTCCATGCCGTCCGCGCGCAGCCGCTCCAGCAGGCGCATCGCGCTGGCCGGGGTGTCCAGGCCGACGGCGTTGCCGACCCGGGAGTGCTTGGTCGGGTAGGCGGACAGCACCAGCGCGAGGCGGCGCTCGGCGGCCGGGACGTGCCGCAGCCGGGCGTGCTTGACGGCGGTGCCGGCGACGCGGGCGGCGCGCTCCGGGTCGGCGGCGTAGACCGTCAGGCCGTCCTCGTCCAGCTCCTTGAAGGAGAACGGGACGCTGATCAGCCGGCCGTCGAACTCGGGCACGGCGATCTGGGTGGCGGTGTCCAGCGGGGACAGGCCGTCGTCGCTGGCCTCCCACTGGGCGCGCGACCAGGTGAGGCAGAGCGCCTGGAGGATCGGGCGGTCGAGGGCGGCCAGCGCTCCGGCGTCCCAGGCCTCCTCGTCCCCGCCGGCCTGGGCGTCGGCCGGGCGGGTGCCGCCGGCGGCGAGCACGGTGGTGACGATCGCGTCGGCCTCGCCGAGCGCGGCCAGCAGCTCGGGTTCGGCGCCGCGCAGCGAGGCGCAGTAGTAGGCCCTCGCCCGGGCACCCTGGTCCTCGATCGCCCGGCAGAGGGTCTCCACGAAGGCGGTGTTGCCGCTCATGTGGTGGGCGCGGTAGTAGAGCACCGCGATGGTCGGGCCGCTCTCGGTACGGGCTTCGCGCTCCAGCGGGCCCCAGGCTGGCGCGGAGGCGGGCGGGGCGAAGCCGTGGCCGGTCAGCAGCACGGTGTCGGAGAGGAAGGCGCCGAGCTCGGCGAGGTTGGCCGCGCCGCCGTGGGCCAGGTAGGCATGCGCCTCGGCGGCGATGCCGGCCGGGACGGTGGAGAGTTCCATCAGCTGGGCGTCGGGCGCCTGCTCACCGGTCAGCACGATCACCGGGCGGGGGCCGGCCAGCAGTGAGTCCAGGCCCTCCTGCCAGGCGCGGCGGCCACCGAGCAGGCGGACCACGACCAGGTCGGTGCCCTCCAGCAGTGCGGGTAGGTCCTCGGGCGTCAGCCGGGCCGGGTTGCCGAGCCGGTACGGGACCGGTCCGGTGGCGGCTCGGGCGCTGAGCAGGTCGGTGTCGGACGTCGACAGCAGCAGGATCATGCGAAGGCCCTCCCGGCCTCTTCGGTGGCCAGGATGGCCGCGGTGGTGGCCGGGTCGGCCGCGGTGGTGGCCGGTGGAACGGGCGCGGGCATGCGAGAGCGCTGGTGCATTTCTGCCTTCCTCGGGGTCCGCGCCCCGGGCCGGTGGAGGACGGCGGGAGTTCCTGGCTCCCGCGGCCGACCGGTCTCCCGGTGAACCGCGGTCACAGTGGCGGGACCGCACCGGGCTTGCACCGGTTTCCTCCCCTGCGCCGTCGCTGGCGTCGGGCGGCCCGCTGGGGACCGCCCGCCAGCATCGTACGGGGTGCGGCTGACCTGGGGGAGGGGCGGCTTCGCCGGGCCCGGGGCACGGGCGGGCCGCCGCCCGGCGCACGGGCGGGCGCACGGCGCTCACCGGCGCCGGGCGGCCGGTTCGGCGTGCTCCGGCCGTGCCGCCCGGTGAGCCGCCGGTGTGATGCAGCGGACGGAGGCAAGCGATCGGATCATCTGTATGCTCGCCGCCATGCCACCGACACCCGACGCCACCGCGCCGGGCGCCGCCGTGCCCGACCGGGGGCGCGCCGACGCCTGCCCCGGGGCGCTCCGCCTGCACACCGCCGACGACGGCGGCCTCGCCCGGGTCCGACTGCCCGGCGGACTGCTGACGGACCGTCAGGCGCTGGCCCTGGCCGAGGCCGCAGAGGCCCTCGGCGACGGGGAGTTGGAGACCACTTCGCGCGGCAACGTCCAACTCCGCGGCCTGGCCGCGGACTGCGGGGCCGAACTCGCCGACCGGCTGCGCGCCGTCGGACTGCTGCCCTCGGACACCCACGAGCGGGTGCGCAACATCGTCGCCTCGCCGCTGGCCGGGCTGGACGCGGCCGGGAACGCCGACGTGCAGGCCTGGGTGCGGGGACTGGACGCGCGGCTGTGCGCGAGCGACTGGGCGGCCGGACTGTCCGGCAAGTTCCTGTTCGCGCTGGACGACGGGCGGGGCGACGTCGCCGCGCTCGACGCCGATGTGACATTGATCGCAGCCCCGGACGGCCCGGCGCTGCTGCGGCTCGGACGGGCCGCCCACGGGCAGCCGGTCGAGGCCGGGCGGGAGGTGACGGCCGTGCTGGACGCGGCCCGCGCTTTCCTGGACGCGCTGCGCGGCGGCGGCCGCACGGCCTGGCACCTGCGTGAGGTGCCCGAGCTGCTGCCGACCGGCACGGTGCCGCTGCCCGCGTTCGCCGGGCCCGCCGCCACGGTCGGCGTGCTGCCCGGCGGGCTCTCGGTCGGCATGCGCTTCGGACGGGCCGACGCCGGCCAGTGGCGCGCGCTGGTCGCCGCCTCGACCGGCGAGCTGCGGCTGACCCCCTGGCGGGGCGCGGTGCTGCCCGGCGCACCCGCCGACCGGCTGCCCGCGCTGGCGGCCGCGGGATTGCGGACCGAGCCCGGCTCGGCCTGGGAGCGGGCCACCGCCTGCACCGGGCTGCCGGGCTGCGCCAAGTCGCTGGCCGACGTACGGGCCGACGCGGCCCGGGCGTTGGAACGCGGGGCGTTGGTGGCCGGCGCGTTGGAACGCGGGGCGTTGGTGGCCGGCGCGTTGGTGGCCGGGGGCGGCGCGCTGCCCGTCCACTGGTCGGGCTGCGAGCGGCGCTGCGGCCATCCGGCCGGGCAGTGGGTGGACGTGCTCGCCACGGGGCACGGCTACCGGGTGACGGTGAACGGGCCGGCCACGACCGCGGGCACCCCCGCGGGCGTTCCGGTGGACGTGACGAACGAGGAGATGGCCGAGGCGGTCGCCGAGGCCAGGAGGACCACGAAGTGATCGAGTACGAGAAGGACGGCGCGTCCATCTACCGCCAGTCCTTTGCCACCATCCGTGCGGAGGCCGATCTGGCCGCCCTCCCGGCGGACGTCTCCCAGGTCGCGGTGCGGATGATCCACGCCTGCGGGATGACCGACCTGGTCGAGGACCTGGTGTACTCGCCCGGCGTGGTCGCCTCGGCGCGCGCGGCGTTGCACGCCGGTGCGCCGATCCTGTGCGACGTCAACATGGTGGCGAGCGGGGTGACCCGCAAGCGGCTGCCCGCCGACAACGAGGTGATCTGCACCCTCACCGACCCGTCGGTGCCCGAGCTGGCCCGCGCCATGGGCAACACCCGCAGCGCGGCGGCCATGGAGCTGTGGCTGCCCCGGCTGGAGGGCGCGGTGGTGGCCGTCGGCAACGCGCCGACCTCGCTGTTCCGGCTGCTGGAGATGATCGAGGCGGGCGCACCGCGCCCGGCCGCGGTGATCGGCGTGCCGGTCGGCTTCATCGGCGCCGCCGAGTCCAAGCAGGCACTGGCCGAACACCCGTCCGGCCTGGAGCACTTGGTGGTGCGCGGCCGGCGCGGCGGCAGCGCGATCGCCGCCGCCGCCATCAACGCGATTGCGAGCGAAGAAGAGTGACGGATCGTCAGATCGCCACCACCCGGCCCGAGGGCACCGGCCGCCTGTACGGCGTCGGGCTCGGCCCGGGCGACCCCTCGCTGGTGACCGTCCGCGCGGCCGAACTCATCGGCAAGGCCGACGTGGTGGCCTACCACAGCGCCCGGCACGGCCGCTCCATCGCGCGCTCGATCGCCGAGCGCTACCTGACGAGCAGTCAGATCGAGGAGAAGCTGGTCTATCCGCTCACCGTGGAGACCACCGACCACCCCGGCGGCTACCGGGGCGCGCTGGACGAGTTCTACGAGGAGGCCGCCGCCCGGCTGGCCGCCCACCTGGACGCCGGGCGCGACGTCGTCGTCCTCGCCGAGGGCGACCCGCTGTTCTACGGCTCCTACCAGCACATGCACAAGCGCCTCGCGCACCGCTACCCGACCGAGGTGGTGCCCGGCGTGACCTCGGTCAGCGCGGCCGCCGCCCGGCTCGGGCAGCCGCTGACCGAGGCCGAGGAGACCCTCACCGTCATCCCCGGCACGCTGCCCGAGGAGGAGCTCACGGCGCGGATCGCCGCCGCCGACTCCGCGGTGATCATGAAGCTGGGCCGCACCTTCCCGACCGTCCGGCGGGCGCTGGAGCGGGCCGGACGGCTGGAGGACGCCCAGTACGTGGAGCGGGCCTTCATGGACGGGGAGCGGATCGCCCCGCTCGCCGAGGTCGAGGGGGAGAGCGTCCCCTACTTCTCGGTGGCGGTGCTGCCGAGCAAGGTCGCACCGCTGGAGCCGGTCGTCCGGCTCGCGGACGGCGTCGGCAGCGTGACCGTGGTCGGCACCGGGCCGGCCGGACCGCTCTGGCTCACCGCCGAGGCGCGCGGTGCGCTGGCCGAGGCCACCGACCTGGTCGGCTACACCACCTACCTGGACCGGGTGCCCGAGCGGCCGGGGCAGCGGCGGCACGGTTCGGACAACAAGGTGGAGTCGGAGCGCGCCGAGTTCGCCCTGGAGCTCGCCCGGCGCGGGCACCGGGTCTGCGTGGTGTCCTCGGGCGACCCGGGGGTGTTCGCGATGGCCACCGCCGTGCTGGAGGTCGCCTGCGAGGCGGACTACCGGGACGTACCGGTGCGGATCGTCCCCGGGATGACCGCCGCCCACGCGGCCGCCTCCCGGGCGGGCGCCCCGCTCGGCCACGACTACGCGGTGGTGTCGCTCTCGGACCGGCTCAAGCCCTGGGACGTGGTGGCCAAGCGGCTGCGCGCCGCCGCCGAGGCGGACCTGGTGCTGGCGCTGTACAACCCGGGCTCGAAGTCCCGCACCACCCAGGTCGGCCTGACCAGGGACCTGCTGCTCGAGTACCGGGCCCCGGAGACCCCGGTGGTGATGGCCCGCGACGTCGGCGGGCCGACCGAGCGGATCCGGATCGTCCGGCTGGGCGAGCTGGACCCGGCGCTGGTCGACATGCGGACCATCCTGCTGATCGGCTCCTCGCAGACCCGGGCGGTCGAGCGGGGCGGCGGGGTCGAGGTCGTCTGGACGCCCCGGCGGTATCCGGAGGACGTGTAACGGGTGACAGAAAACAGCTGACAGATAATGAAATCTGTCAGCTGTTTTCTGTTTTCTGTTTCTGTTTGCTGTCAGTCGTCAGCCGTCGGCCCGTGCCCGCCGCCGCCGTTACCGGGTCGGCTTGGTGATCAGCAGCTCGGTGTTGTGATCCTCCCCGGCACCCAGCAGTGCGGAGACCCGGCCGTTGGGGTCGTTGTACGAGAGCTCGCGGTACAGCGCGGCCAGGTTGGTGTCCGAGGTGCTGCCGAAGTCCGTCGTGTACGGCGCGGAGGACTCGATCAGCGTGGTGAACAGCGACAGGGTGCCGTCGCCGTTGTCCGCGATCTCGATGATCCGCCCGTGCTGCGGGTAGTCGATGTGCGAAGCGGTGTTGATCTCCCAGAACGCCCGCTCCGGCACCGCGTGGCCGTGCGCGGTGATCTTGTTCATGTGGGTGTGCCCATTCACCCAGGCGACCACGTTCGGGTAGCGCTGCAGCAGGGCGACCAACTCGTTGCCGTCGTGCCGCTTCTCGAAGATGTTGCGCGGGTCGGGCAGCAGGTTGCCCATCGAGCCGCTGGTGTGGTGGCTGAACACCAGGATCACGTCGTCGGTGCTGCCACCGTTCACCCGGTTCCCGTTGGCGTCGTACCAGTGCCCGCTGTGGTTCTTCAACTGCTGCTCCAGCCAGCGCAGTTGAGCGGTGCCGAGCGAACCGTCGGCGAAACCGGCCTGGTTGGTGGTGTCCAGGCTGATGCCGAGGACCTTCTCCGAGATCCGGAAGGTGTAGTAGAGCTTGCCGCTGCTCACCATGTCCGAGGTGAAGCCGTGCCCGTACGGGCCGGCCCCGGTGACGGCCGGGTCGAGGTGGGCCTTGGCGAACTGCTTGAGGGTGAACGGGTGGCGGCGCTCGTCCGGGGTGATCCGGCGCACCGCCTCGCCGTTCGCGAGCAGCTTGCCGAGCAGCAGGACGGCGCCCGCCGGGTCGCGTCGCAGCGAGTCCATCAGTTGGGCGGCGGTCGCGTCGTCGCAGCCCTCCAGCTTGAGCCCGCCCGTGTAGAGGTCGTTCAGCAGCCCGAAGTCGGGCAGCGAGCCCTCGATGCTGTCGTCGTGGTTGCCGACGGTGGTGTACCAGGGGGTCTTGAGACCCGGCGCGTCGAAGGGCCGGCCGGCCGCGGACAGGAAGCCGGGCACCTGTGGGAAGCCCTTCGCCTTGTAGACGTCGGCGTAGGCGAGTTCGGGGTTCCAGAAGGCCGAGTTGCCGGAGTTCTGCACGCCCTCGTAGCGGGTCGGGTCGCCGGTGTTCTGGGCCATCCGCCCACCGCCCATGACGGTGAGGTACCAGTCCAGCTCGGCCAGCTCGTGGTTGTCGGTGTTGTCACCGGTGGCCATCACCAGGCTGAACGGCATTCCGGTGTAGGGGCCGCCGGCCAGCGAGTTGACGCGCTCGACCAGGGCCGAGACGCCGCGGGCGTTCAGGGCCTCCTGCGGCCGGTAGGCGCTGTCGTTGAACTTGGCCAGGAACTCGAAGCGCACCGGGGACTCGGTGTCCACCAGGTGCAGGTCGCTGAACTGGACGAAGCTGGCCAGTCCGGTGCGGCGGTCGTCCCGCCCGCTGTCGGCGGCCGCGAGCTCCCCGCGCACCACCAGCGGCCAACCCGGTCCGGCCGCCAGCCGCTTGTAGGGGCCGGCCCCGGTCGGCGTGGCCACCTGCTCCAGGGTGGTCCCGGTGACGCTGACGGCCCGCGCGGCCGTGGTCGCCAGCGCCCGGTCCCGGCCCGCGGCCGAGGCGAGCTGGGCGCCGCCCAGGGACAGGGCCGACCAGGCGGCGGCCACCGAGGTGCCGGTCAGGAACGTACGACGTCTCATGCCTGCCACAGAAACCCCCACATACTGGCGGCCCGGCCGGGTGCCCCGGTCGCCGGACCACGTCATGAACCCGCTAAATAACGGAGCGACAGATTACTCGCTGGTAGTCGCACGGAGCGAGACCCGTGCGAAGAACAGTTCGAGAACGGCGGGGGCTCCCCGCTCCGGCCGTGGGCCGGGCACCGTCCTCGGTCGCGCGCCCCGCCCCCGGGCTCCGCGCGGTGGTGCGGATGGGGGAGAATCGGCGGGCGTGACCGGGTTGGCCGGGGCGGGCGTGATCGGAATGCGGAAGCGAGGCGCAGGTGGCCGCAGCGGGAGCCGAGGCGGGAGGCCGGGCCGGCCAGCTCAAGAGCAGCGGCCTGCGGCACGGCTGGACGACGGGCGCCTGCGCCACCGCCGCCACCAAGGCCGCGTACACGGCGCTGCTCACCGGCGAGTTCCCGGACCCGGTGACCATCACCCTCCCCAAGGGCCAGCAGCCCGCCTTCGCCCTCGCGGTCGAGGAGCTGGTCCTCCCCGCCGAGCGGCCCACCTCCGACGGCCCGACCGCCTCCGACGGCCCGCCCACCTCCGACGGCTCGACCACCGTCGACGGCCCGCCCGTCGCCCAGCGGCCGGTCGCCGCCACGGCCGGAGTGGTCAAGGACGCCGGCGACGACCCCGACGTGACCCACGGCGCCCTGATCCGCGCGACCGTGCGGCTCGGCGAGCCCGGCGCCGGCGTGGTGTTCCGGGCCGGTCCCGGGGTCGGCACCGTCACCAAGGCCGGTCTGCCGCTGGCGGTCGGTGAGCCCGCGATCAACCCGGTGCCCCGGCAGATGATTCGCGACGCGGTGGCCGAGGTGGCGGCGGCGCACGGCGGTGGCGGGGACGTGGTGGTGGAGGTCTCCGTCGACCACGGCGAGGAGATCGCCCGCTCGACCTGGAACCCCCGGCTCGGCATCCTCGGCGGGCTGTCCATCCTCGGCACCACCGGGATCGTCGTCCCCTACTCCTGCTCGGCCTGGATCGACTCGATCCGTCGCGGTGTGGACGTGGCCCGGGCGGCCGGGCGCACCCACGTGGCGGGCTGCACCGGCTCGACCTCGGAGAAGGTCGCGGTCGCGGTGCACGGACTGCCCGAGGACGCCCTGCTGGACATGGGTGACTTCGCCGGGGCCGTCCTCAAGTACCTCAAGCGCCACCCGGTGCCGCGGCTGACCATCGCGGGCGGCTTCGCCAAGCTGTCCAAGCTCGCCCACGGACACCTCGACCTGCACTCGGCGCGTTCCCAGGTGGACAAGGGCTACCTGGCCGCGCTGGCCCGGCAGGGCGGGGCGGGCGAGGAACTGGCCGCGGCGGTGGCGGCGGCCAACACCGGCCTGGAGGCGGTGCAGTTGTGCCGGGCGGCCGGGGTGCCGCTGGGGGATCTGGTCGCCGAGGCGGCCCGGGCGACGGCGCTCGGGGTACTGCGCGGTTCACCGGTCGCGGTGGACGTCATCTGCATCGACCGCGCCGGCGCCATCGTCGGCCGGGCGGAGCCGCTCGGCCCCTGAGCGAAGCGGGTTCGGTACGGCGCCCGGCCCCTGAACAGCGCCCAGTTGGCTGCCCCACCCGTACAGCGGAAGCTCAGAACTATCGTGTGGTGATGTGAAGATCTCGACGTCATACGGGGTGAGAAACGGACAAAAGTGGCGCCGCGCCCGCTCTTGATTCTGGTGCCATCTCAACCATGAGATATGGTCTGCCGAGTGACAGGCGACTACCTCACCCGTATCGGCACCCTCATTCGTACCGCGCGCCAGCATCGCGGCTGGTCCCAGGCGCAGCTCGGCGAGGCACTCGGCACCAGCCAGAGCGCGGTCAACCGCATCGAACAGGGCAAGCAGAACGTCAGCCTTGAGATGATCGCGCGCATCGGCGATGCCCTCAACAGCGAGATCGTCTCCCTCGGCTACTCCGGCCCGATGCACCTGCGGGTCACCGGCGGCACCCGCCTCTCCGGCGCGATCGAGGTCCGCAGCAGCAAGAACGCCTGCGTCGCGATCCTCTGCGCCTCGCTGCTGACCACCGGCCGCACCACGATCCGCAGCGTCGCCCGGATCGAGGAGGTCTACCGCATCCTCGAAGTGCTCACCAGCATCGGCGTCAAGAGCCGCTGGCTGAACGACGGCCGCGACCTCGAACTCACCCCGCCGGCCGAGCTCGACCTCGCCGCGATGGACGTCGAGGCCGCCCGCCGGACCCGCAGCGTGCTGATGTTCCTCGGCCCGCTGATGCACCGTGCCCAGCGCTTCGCCATCCCGTACGCGGGCGGCTGCGACCTCGGCACCCGTACCGTCCAGCCGCACCTGACGGCGCTGCGGCGCTTCGGCCTGGAGGTCGCCACCACCGGTGGCGCCTACCACGCCTCGGTCGAGCCGGGCACCCCGATGGACCGCCCGATCGTGCTGACCGAGCGCGGGGACACCGTCACCGAGAACGCCCTGCTGGCCGCCGCGCGGCACGACGGCGTGAGCGTCATCCGCAACGCCTCGCCGAACTACATGGTCCAGGACCTCTGCTTCTTCCTGGAGAAGCTGGGCGTGAAGATCGAGGGCATCGGCACCACCACCCTCACCGTCCACGGCGTCCCCGAGATCAGCTGCGACGTCGACTACACCCCGGCCGAGGACCCGGTGGAGGCGATGAGCCTGCTCGCCGCCGCCGTCGTCACCTCCTCCGAGCTGACGATCCGCCGGGTGCCGATCGAGTTCCTGGAGATCGAGCTCGCGGTGCTGGAGGGCATGGGCCTCGACTACGACCGGACCCCGGAGTACCGGGCCCACAACGGCCACACCCGACTGGTCGACCTGACCGTGCGCCCGTCCAAGCTGACCGCGCCGATCGACACCATCCACCCGATGCCGTTCCCCGGCATCAACATCGACAACGTGCCGTTCTTCGCCGCCATCGCCGCAGCCGCGCACGGCACCACGATGATCCACGACTGGGTCTACGACAACCGCGCGATCTACCTCACCGAGCTGACCCGGCTCGGCGCGGACGTCAAGCTGCTCGACCCGCACCGCGTCCTGGTCCAGGGCCCGACCCGCTGGCGCGCCGCCGAGATGATGTGCCCGCCCGCGCTGCGCCCGGCCGTGGTCATCCTGCTCGCGATGCTCGCCGCGCAGGGCACCTCGGTGCTGCGCAACGTCTACGTCATCAACCGCGGTTACGAGGACCTCGCCGAGCGCCTCAACTCCATCGGCGCCCAGATCGAGACCTTCCGCGACATCTGACGGTCCGTCATTCACCTGACCGGCCTCAGCTACTGAGGCCGGTCAGCAGGATCGCCACGTCCAACCCGGTGTGCAGGTACTCCACGAACACCGGGTTGTTCAGCGCCCAGGGCGAACGCCGCTCCCGGATCAGCCGGACCGCCCCGGCCGGATCGTGCCCGAGGGCGACCATCGCCTGGGCGACCACCAGGCCCGAGCGGTTGTAGCCCGAGTGGCAGCGCACCAGCGTCCGGCGGCCCCCGCGCCCCTGCGCGGCTGCTCGCCCCGGGACTGCTCGCCCGCCGTCGGGGCTACTCGCCTGTGCTGCCGTCGAGGTGCTCGCGCAGGAGGTCGGCGTGGCCGTTGTGGCGGGCGTACTCCTCGATCATGTGGGTGAGGATCCAGCGCAGCGAGAACACCTCCTCGCCGTAGTGGCCCAGAACGTCCAACGACTCTGCGGCGGCGACGAGTTCCCGTGCGTGCGCGCACTCGCGGCGCCAGATCGCGAAAGCCTCCTCCGGGTCGGCGGTCCCGGCGTCCCACTCGGCGAAGCTGCCGTCGGGGTTCTTCCAGAAGCCCGGACTGGCCTCGTCGGCGAGGACGTTGCGGAACCAGCTGCGCTCCACCTCGGCGAGGTGGCGGACCAGGCCGAGGAGGGAGAGCCCGGAGGGTTCCAGTGCCCGGGTGCGGAGTTGCTCGGGGGTCAGCCCGGCGCACTTCATCGCCAGGGTGTCGCGCTGGTGGTCGAGGAAGCTCGCCAGGGTGGCCCGCTCGTCGGTGGTCCGCAGGGTGGTGGTGCGCTGATCATCGGTCATCGCGCCATCGTGCCGGGCGGTCGGTGGCACCGCCGACCATTCCACTGGGTGGACGCGTCAGGCCGACCGCTCCAGCCAGCGCACCGCGCCCGCCACGTCCGGTGCCACCGGCAGGCCCGCCGGCACCGGCGGGCGTTCCACCACGACCACGGGCAGCCCGAGTTCACGGGCTGCGGTCAGCTTGGGTGCGGTCGCGGCGCCGCCGCTGTCCTTGGTGACGACCACGTCGATCCGGTGTTCGCGCAGTAGCGCCCGCTCGCCGTCGAGGGTGAACGGGCCGCGGTCCAGCAGGACTTCGAGCGAGGGCGGCAGCGGCGGCTCCGGCGGGTCCACCGAGCGGGCCAGGAAGTGCAGCTCGTCCAGGTGGGCGAAGGCGGCGATGCCCTGGCGGCCGGAGCTGAGGAAGACCCGGCGGCCGAGGCCGGGCAGCAGTTCGGCGGCGGCCGTGAGGGAGGGGACGGGGTGCCAGCGGTCCCCGGCGACGGGTGCGAAGCCGGGGCGGCGCAGCACCAGCAGCGGCACGCCGGTGGCGGCGGCCGCGAGGGCGGCGTTGTGCGACATCCCGGCGGCGAACGGGTGGGTGGCATCGACCACGGCGTCCACCGCCTCGGCCCGCAGCCAGTCGGCCAGCCCGTCCGGGCCGCCGAAGCCGCCGATCCGCACCTCGCCGACGGGCAGCCGGGGTTGGGCGACCCGCCCGGCCAGCGAACTGGTGACCCGCAGGCCCGGTCGGCCGTCGAGTGCGGCGGCCAGCGCCCGCCCCTCCGTGGTCCCGCCGAGGACCAGTACGTGGGTCGGTCGGTGGAGGGGAGTGGACGCCTGGTCCGGCCGGCTCACGCGCCGCAGGGCTCGTGCGGCCGCTCGCGGTCCGCCGAGTAGAGGTGGCTGTCGCGGAACTGCTCGGCGGCGAGGGTGCGGCCGACCAGGATGACGGCGGTGCGCACCACGCCCGCCGCCTTGACCTGCCCGGCGATGTCGGCCAGTGTGCCGCGCAGCACCAGCTCGTCGGGGCGGCTGGCCATCGCGACCACGGCGGCCGGGCAGTCGGCGCCGTAGTGCGGGAGCAACTGCTCGACCACGTCGTCCACGTAGCCGGCGGCCAGGTGCAGCACCAGCAGGGCGCCGCTGCGGCCGAGGGTGGCGAGGTCCTCGCCCTCCGGCATCGGGGTGGCGCGCTTGGCGATCCGGGTGAGGATGACGGTCTGGCCGACGGTCGGCACCGTCAACTCCCGCTTCAACGCCGCCGCGGCGGCGGCGAAGGCGGGAACGCCGGGGACCACCTCGTACGGCACCCCGGCCGCGTCCAGCCGGCGCATCTGCTCGGCGACGGCGGAGAAGACGGAGGGGTCGCCGGAGTGCAGCCGGGCCACGTCCCGGCCGGCCTCGTGCGCGGCGACCAGCTCGGCGACGATCTGGTCCAGGTTGAGCTGGGCGGTGTCGACCAGCCGGGCGCCGGGCGGGCACTCGTCCAGCAGCTCGCGCGGGACGAGGCTGCCGGCGTAGAGGCAGACCTCGGCGCGGGCCAGGAGGCGCTGGCCGCGCAGGGTGATCAGGTCCGCGGCGCCCGGGCCGGCTCCGATGAAGTAGACGGTCACGAGGCGTCCTCCTGGGGGGTGTTGGGCTTGAGGGCGGACCACTGGGTGACCGGCATGGCCTGCCGCCACCCGGTGAAACCGCCGACCGGGACGGCGTGGGCGACGGCCAGTTTGACCAGCTCCCCGCCGTGGCGCCGGTACCACTCGGTGAGCAGCGCCTCGGACTCCAGCGTCACGGTGTTGGCGACCAGTCGCCCGCCGGGGCGCAGCGCGGCCCAGCAACTGTCCAGCAGGCCGGGGGCGGTGAGGCCGCCACCGATGAACACGGCGTCGGGGGAGGGGAGTTCGGCGAGCGCCTCGGGGGCGCGGCCGGTCACCACCCGGAGTCGGGGCACGCCCAGCGCGGCGGCGTTGCGGGCGATCCGTTCGGCCCGGACGGGGTCGCGCTCGATGCTGACGGCCCGGCAGTCCCGGTGGGCGCGCAGCCACTCGACGGCGATCGAGCCGGAGCCGCCGCCGACGTCCCAGAGCAGTTCGCCGGGGGAGGGGGCGAGGGTGGCCAGGGTGGCGGCCCGGACGTGCCGCTTGGTGAGCTGGCCGTCGCTCTCGTACGCCTCGTCGGGCAGGCCGGGGACGAGTGAGCTGCGCGGGCCGTCGCCGAGTTCGACGGCGATCAGGTTCAGCGGGTCGCCGGGCGGGTGCGGCCAGTTGTCGGCGCGGCCGTCGAGCTCCCGCTCGCGGGTGTCGTCGCCGAGTTGCTCCAGCACGCGAAGCCGGGCGGTGCCGAAGCCGTGCTCGGTGAGCAGGGCGGCGACGGTGGCGGGGGTGCCGGCGTCGGCGCTGAGCACCAGCAGCCGTCGGCCGGGGTGGAGGGCGAGGGCCAGCGTGGCCGGCGGCCGGCCGACCAGGCTGACCACCTCGGTCGCGTCCAGCGGCCAGCCGAGCCGGGCGCAGGCGTACGAGACCGAGGAGGGGTGCGGCAGGACGCGCAGCCGCTCGGCGCCGACGGTCTCGGCGAGGGTGCGGCCGATGCCGAAGAACATCGGATCGCCGCTGGCCAGAACGACGATGCGGCGCCCGGCGTGCTCGGCGAGCAGCCCCGGGACGGCCGGGCGCAGCGGGGACGGCCAGGCGAGGCGCTCGGCGGGGACGGTGTCGCGGGGGAGCAGCTCCAGTTGCCGGGGGCCGCCGATGACCACCTCGGCGGACCGCAGCGCGGCCCGGGATCCGGCGGCGAGGCCGGGCCAGCCGTCGGCCCCGATCCCGACGACGGTGATCGGAGGGGGCAGCTCGGGCACCGGGTGGCTCCTCGTGGTTCGTTCCTGCTGGCCGGGGCAGCCTACCTGGCGGTCTGCGGGCGGTCTGCGGGCGGTCTGCGGGCGGGATCCGGGGAGGTGACGGCTTCCGGGCGGTGGGCGGCCGGTGGGCTGACAGGTTTCAACTTTCAGCGTTCAACTTTCAGATGTTGAAATCTGAAAGTTGAACGCTGTCGTCTGTTATCTGTCACCTGTCAGTCGTGGGCCCGCACCGGTCGGCCCAGTCCCCCGAGGCGATCAGCGCGGGCCGGGCCCGCAGCCGTGCCTCGGCCGCCGGCCCGGCGAGGTACACCCACGCCTCGCACGGTGCGCCCGTCGCCGTCCGGACCACCAGCCGGCGCCGCACGTACAGCCCCGTGCCGTCCGCCCGGCACTCCTCCAGCAGGTCCAGTGCCGCGAGCGCTCCGGGGTACGCGCCGGGGCGTACGGTGACCAGTTCGCCGACGACCCGGCGCCCGGGCGTCGGGTCCGGCACCGCGTACGGGAACCCCGGCCCCTCGTGCAGGGCGGCGCCCTCCAACACTGCCGGGCGGATCGCGGCGCAGCGTCCGGCCAGGTGGACGGCGTGGTTGCGGCCGCCGCTGCGCAGGGTGCCGTACACGAAGAACGGCAGCGCCGCTTCCACGGATGGGGCCTCCTCGGGCGCGGACACGGCTCCGACCTCCTGGCTGTGGGGAGCGTCCACGGTACGTGCCGTCGACCGGTCCGTGGAACCCACTGGCGCTCCGGGCCGCCGATGCGCTGTCATATCGGATGTTCAGCCAGCACCGTCCTAGGGGGACACACATGACACCGCCCGCTTCCCCGTCACCGGCAGCGACCCCCGGCAGCACCCCGCCCGGGCCAGCAGCCGCCGCCCCCGCCCTCGCCCCCGAGCCCGCCCCAGCCCCCGCCCGGCTCTCCGGCGCGGTCTGGGCGGCCCTCGCCGTGGTCTACGTGGTCTGGGGCTCGACCTACCTCGGGATCCGGATCGTGGTCGAGACGATGCCCTCCTTCTTCTCCGCCGCCGCCCGCTTCCTCACCGCCGGTCTGCTGCTGGTCGGCTTCCTGCTGATCCGCCAGGGCCCGGCCGGCCTGCGGGTGAGCGGTCGCCAGCTGGCCTCCTCGGCCCTGGTCGGCCTGCTGCTGCTGACCGGCGGCAACGGCCTGGTGGTGCTCGGCGAGACCTCCGTCCCCTCCGGGCTGGCCGCCCTGTTGGTGGCCGCGGTGCCGCTCTGGATGGTCGTGCTGACGGCCTTCGGCGGCGGGGAGCGCCCGAAGCGTGCCGAGTTGGCCGGGGTGCTGCTCGGCCTGGTGGGCCTCGGCGTGCTGTCCGCGCCCGCGATCGGTGGGTCGATCGAGCCGCTGGGCGTGGTCCTGATCATCGGCGCCACGCTGTGCTGGGCGGCCGGCTCCTTCGCGAGCAAGAAGATCCCGATGCCGGGCAACGTGCTCGCGGCGAGCGCGTACCAGATGCTGGTCGGCGGCCTCTGCGACCTGCTGGTCGGGCTGGCCCGCGGTGAGCAGCACGGGTTCGACCCGGGGGCCGTCTCCGGCCGGTCCTGGCTGGCCCTCGCCTACCTGGTGCTGTTCGGCTCGCTGCTCGCCTTCACCGCGTACTCGTGGTTGCTGCGTTCGGCCCCGCTGACCCTGGTGGCCACCTACGCGTACGTGAACCCGGTGGTCGCGGTGCTGCTGGGTTGGTTGATCCTGGCCGAGCCGCTGACCGGGCCGACCCTGGTGGGCGGGGCGATCGTGGTGGCCGGGGTCTGTCTGGTGGTGAGCGTCAGTCGGCGTCCGTCGAAGGCCGGTCGGCGCTGATCGGCGCCGGTCGGCGCTGGTCGGCGCCGTGGGCGGGTGGATCGTCCCGGTCAGCCGACCGGGACGATTCACCCGCGCCCGCGCTTACGTCCGCATCCGCGCCCGCGCGGTCAGAGCCCGGCGGGCGGCTTCCCCGTCCACCAGTTGCCCGGGGCCTCCGGGTCGCGGCTGGTCCAGTACTCGACGATCGCGCTGGTGAACTCGGCGGCCGACAGCCTTCCGTCCCCGTCGAGGTCGAGGTGGCGGAAGGCCTCGTCCGCGTCGTCGCGGCAGAGCCCGGCGAAGTGGCCGCGCTGGAACACGAAGAACTCACCGGCGTCCACGGTGCCGCTGCGGTCGGCGTCGGCGACGGCGAGGAAGGCCTCGGCCAGGGCGCCGAGGATCTCCCGGGCGGCCTCCGGGTCGTCGGCGAGCGCGCCGGTCGAGGCGACGAACTGCTCGCGGGTGATGGCCTCCGTACCGGCGGGCTTTCCGGCGAGGTGCAGGTCGTGCCAGACCGTCAGGTAGGCGCGGACGATCACGGCCTCCGCCTCCGAGCCCTCCTGGTGGCCGAGCGAGCGGGCCACCGAGTGGCCCATCAGCACGTGGTCCCGCTCGGTGAGCAGACCGTCCCCGTCGGCGTCGAGGTGGTCGAAACCGTGATTGATCTTCGCGATGAGCAGGTCGTCCGACAATGTGCCCCCTTCGGTGGCCGGCGCTGCGGCTCCACGTCCGCGGCGCGTTGAGCGACGTCACGTCGCCAGCACGCTAACGCCTGGAGCCGCGCTCGCGCAGCAGAACGAAAGCCGAACGACGGTGCCCGAGCGGCTGCTCAGCCCTCCTGGTGGTCCGCCCAGACGTACGACTCCGGCAGCAGGTCCGGTACCGGCACGGTGCGCAGCCCGGAGCCCCGTCCGACGACGATCCGCAGCCGCGGGAAGTAGTCCAGCAGCACCTGGCGGCAGCGCCCGCAGGGCGGGATCACCCCCCGTTCGCGGTCGCCGACCGCCACCACAGTGGTGAGGTCGTACGCCCCCTGGCCGGCTGCCGCCCCGATCAGCACCAGCTCCGCGCACGGGCCGCCGGTGAAGTGGTAGACGTTCAGCGCGGTGATGATCCGGCCGTCGGCGTTGCGCCCGGCCGCCGCGACGGTGTGGTGGTCGCCCCGGGCGTACCGCCGGGCCACCTCCAGGGCCGCCTCGACGAGCTCCCGGTCGACGGCCCCCGGTTCAGCGGTCTGCCCGTCCGCGGCCTCGTGATCGATGCCGGACATGATCAGCGGTCCTCCCCCTGGTCGACCCCGTCGATCATCTCCGCTGCGCCCCGGTCGTGCCACCCCTCCGCCCAGCCGCCCAGCCACCCCTCCGCCCGGCCACCCCTCCGCCGAGCCGCCGAGCCAGCCGCCCCGCCCCGCTCAGTGCGCCGCCGCCAGCAGCTCCCGGGTGTACTCGGTGTGCGGCGCCTCGAACAGCCGCTCCCGGTCGGTCGACTCCACCAGCCGCCCCCGGTGCATCACCGCGACCCGGTCGCAGAAGTGCCGCACCACCGCGAGGTCGTGCGAGACGAACAGGAAGGCGACGCCGAGCCGTTCGCGCAGCTCCATCAGCAGATTGAGCACCTGCGCCTGCACCGACACGTCGAGCGCCGAGACCGGCTCGTCCGCGATGATCAGCCGCGGTTCGGGCGCCAGGGCCCGGGCGATGCCGATCCGCTGCCGCTGCCCGCCGGAGAACTCGTGCGGGTAGCGGTCCAGGTGCCCGGCGGGCAGCCCGACCTGTTCCAGCAGTTCGGCCGCGCGCTCGCGCCGCTGCGCCGCGTCCAGCGGGGTGTGCAGCCGCAGCGGGGTGTCGAGGGTCTGGGCGACGGTGCGGCGCGGGTTGAGCGAGGCGTACGGGTCCTGGAAGACCAGCTGGATCTCCCGGCTGAGCCGGCGGCGCAGCTCCCGGTCCGGTCGGGTGACGTCCTGGCCGTCGTAGCGGATCCGTCCGCCGGTGGGGCGTTGCAGCCCGGCCAGCACCCGGGAGGTGGTGGACTTGCCGGAGCCGGACTCGCCGACCAGTCCGAGCGTCTCGCCCGGCGCGATCCGCAGGCTCACCCCCTCGACCGCCCGGACCGGTTCGGCCCGGAGCGAGGGCAGCCGGCGCCGCCCGGGGAAGTGCACGGAGAGCTCCTCCACCTCCACCAGCCACCGCCCGGGGCGGTCGGGGTACCCAGGCCGCCCGGCCGCCGTCGGCCTGGGCGCGAACACCCGGGTGGGTGACGGATCGTCGACCGTCGGGAGCGCGCTGCCCGGTACCGAGTCCAGCCGCAGCGCCGCACCGACCAGGGCGCGGGTGTACGGGCGGCGCGGGGCGGCCAGCAGCTCGCCGGTCGGCGCGGACTCGACCTCGGCGCCGTCGCGCAGCACCAGGGTGCGGTCCGTCGTCCCGGCGACCACGCCGAGGTCGTGGCTGACCAGTAGCACCGCCGTGCCGTGCTCGCGCTGCAACTCGCCCAGCAGGTCGAGGACCTGGCGCTGGACCCGGGCGTCGAGCGCGGTGGTCGGCTCGTCCGCGACCAGCAGCTCCGGGTCGTTCATCAGGGCCATCGCGATCATCACCCGCTGCCGCATCCCGCCGGAGAACTGGTGCGGGTGGTCGCGCAGCCGGGCGGCGGGGATGCCGACCCGGTCGAGCATCGCGGCGGCCCGTCGGCGGGCCTCGGCCCGCCCGGCCTCGCGGTGGTGCAGCCGGTACATCTCGGCGAGTTGGGCGCCGACGCCGTGGAAGGGGCTGAGCGAGGTGAGCGCGTCCTGGAAGACCAGCGCGGCCCGGGCGCCCCGGACGCCGCGCAGCACGGACTCCCCGGCGCCCACCAACTCCGTTCCGTCCAGCCGGATCGAGCCGGTGACGGTGGTGGTCCGCGGGTCGTGCAGGCCGAGCAGGGCCAGTCCGACGGTGGACTTGCCGGAGCCCGACTCGCCGACCAGGCCGAGGACTTCACCCGCCGCGAGGTCGAAGGACAGGCCCCGGACGGCGGTCACCGGGGCACCGCCGCGCGGATCGGCGAATTCGACCGTCAAGTCCCGCACACTGAGCACCGGTTCGGAGTTCACCGCATGACCACCTTGGGATTCGGGAGACTTCATCGTTGCGGCTCCTCTCAGCCCAGCCGGATGCGCGGGTCGAGCCAGGCCACCGCCAGGTCCGCCAGCGCGACGAACAGCACCACGAAGCAGGCGGCCAGCAGCACCGCGCCGACCACGGCCGGCAGGTCCTGCCCGGACACCGCCTGGGCGGCGAACCGCCCGACCCCGTTCAGCCCGAACACCGTCTCGGTGATCACCGCCCCGCCGAGCAGCACCCCGGCCTCCAGCCCGAGCAGCTGCACCAGCGGCCCGGCGGCCCCGCGCGAGGTGTACTTGAGGTGGGCGCGCAGCCGCCCCAGCCCCTTGCCGCGGGCGGTGCGGACGTACTCCTCGTTCATGGTCTCCAGCAGCTGGGAGCGCGAGAGCCGGGCGAACACGGCCGAGTTGACGAAACCGAGGACGAGCCAGGGGAGCAGCATCCCGCCCGCCCAGGCCGCCGGGTCCTCGCCCGGCGGGGTGTAGGAGGGCAGCGGCAGCAGGCCCGTCGAGTACACCAGCGCCCACTGCGCGAGGTAGCCGAGGAAGTAGATCTGCACGCTCGCGCCGACCAGGGTGAAGCCGGACAGCAGCCGGTCGGTGCGGCGGCCGTGCCGCAGCGCGGAGACGAACCCGGTGCCGAGGCCGAGGACCAGCAGGACGGCGAGCGCCCCGGCGGTCAGCGAGAGGGTGACCGGCAGGTGCTCGGCCAGCGCCTCGGTGACGGGCTGGTGCAGCCGGTAGGAGTAGCCGAGGCAGGGGGCCGCGCAGTGGATGACCGAGCCGTCCACGTCGTCGATGTCCCGGCCGGCGACCACGCCGACCAGGTAGTCGGTGTACTGGGCGAGCAGCGGCTGGTCCAGGCCCATGCTCTGGCGCACCGCCGCGATCTGTCCGCTGTCGCAGCGCGGGCCGCAGGCGGCCCGGGCGGGGTCGGCGGGCGCGGCGTAGAAGAGGGCGAAGGCGGCGGCGGAGACCGCGAGCAGGACGCCGAGCGCCTGGAGGGTCCGCCGTAGGGCGAAGGAGAGCATGGCCGGTCCGGGGTCGACGGGACGGGGGCGGGGCGGGCAGGTCCGTTCCCGCGGGGCGGCGCGGGAACGGACCCCGGCCCGTCAGGACTTCAGGTACAGCCAGGTCAGCCCGACCGCCCCGTAGATCGGGTGGATGAACGCCCCGCCGACGTTGCTGCCGCGCAGCTGGTTGACCGTCGGGTAGGTGAGCGGCAGCACCGGCAGGTCCTTCATCACGGTCTGCTCCAGCGCGTACAGCTCCTTGGCCTTGGCGCGCGGCTCGCCGATCTGGTTGATCCGGTCGATCTCCTTGTCGACCGCCGGGTTGCGGTAGCGCGCGGAGTTGATGTCGCTGCCGGCCCGGCCGTCGAAGGAGAACGGGATCAGCGTGGACGGGGTCGGCCAGTCGACGGAGCTGGTCTCCTCGAACAGGTCGTACGGCGAGTCCGCCCGGTGCACCTCGTCCAGGAAGGCCTTGGGGTCGATCGGCTTGGGCACCACGGTGATGCCCGCCTTGCCGAAGCCGTCCACCAGTACCTGGGCGACGCGCTGCCCGTCCGGGGTGTTCTTGTACGCGTACGTCAGGCTCGCCGGCGCCTGCGCGGCCTTGGCGAGCGCGGCCTTGGCGGCCTCCGGGTCGCCCTCGGGCCTGGCCGGGGCGAGGTCGTACTTCTGCCAGTCGATCAGCGCGGGCGAGCTGAGCGTGGTGGCGAGCTCGCCGGTCCGTGAGCCGCCCTGGACCTGCCGGGCCTGCTGGCGCGGGTAGGCGAGGTTGAGCGCCCTGCGCACCTCGATGTCCGGCACCCGCTCGTTGTTGATCACCAGCTGGGTGACGAAGGCGCCCCGGCGGCCGGAGACGACCAGGTCCTTGGCCTTGGGGTCGGCGTCGGCGCTCTGGTACAGCTCGGGGGAGAGCTCGTCGGAGGCGGTGGTGGCGTTGGCGCCGCCGTCCCGCCCGGAGAGGATCTCCTGGTTGCCGTTGAGCGCCTCCTTGCCGTACGTGAACACGAACTTGTCCGGGTACTGGTTGCGGATCGGGTCGGTCTCCGCCTTCCAGGCCGGGTTGCGCTCCAGCACCATGCGGGTGTTCTGGACGTGCTCGACGATCCGGTACGGGCCGGTGGCGAACGGCAGCCGGTCGTAGTCGGTCCCGGTGTCCTTGTCCCGGCGCACCGGCGAGGAGGAGGACTGCGCGGCCATGTACGGCACGTCGGCCTGCGGCTGCGGGAAGTGGAAGACCAGGGTGCGCTCGTCCGGGGTCTGGATCGCGTCCAGGTCGCCGGCCTGCGGTCCGGCGTACTTGGCGCGCGCCGCCTCGTAACTGGCCTCGCCGGTGAGCCACTGCGGCCAGTACGGCGGGCCGACTTCGTAGCCCTTGCCGAAGGTGCGCTCGATGCCGTACTTGACGTCCTGGGCGGTGATCGGCTTGCCGTCCTCCCAGGCCACGCCCTCCTTGAGCCGGTACGTCCAGGTGCGCCCGCCGTCGGTCGGGGTGCCGGTGTCGGTGGCCAGGTCGCCGACCAGCTTGGCCTTGCCGTCGACCACCTGGTACTGCGTCAGCTGGCGGCCCCAGAGCAGCGAGGCGTTGTACGAGGCGCCTGCGTAGACCTTCTGCGGGTCCAGGTGGCGGAACTCGACGCTGTTGTACACGTTGACCGTGCCGCCCGGGCGGGCACCGGGGACGGCCGGGGCGGGGCCCGCGCTGTCCTGCTCGGTGCCGAGCGCGGCGGTCAGCGGCGAGGTCTCCTTGGCCGGGGCCCCGCCGGCGGCGGAGCCGGTGCTGCCCGCGCCGGCCGAGCAGGAGGTCGCCAGCAGGGCGGTGGCGATGACGGCGAGCGACGGTTTGGTCCAGCGCATGGCGAATCCCTCCTTGCCCCGACACGTTCGGATCGGGGCGGGCTCGGATGGTTGATCAGGGGAAGGGGAAAGCGGAAGCGGAAGCGGAAGGGGTGGGGAAGCGGAAGGGGCTCAGCGGGCGCGGCGCGGGTCCAACGCGTCCCGGACGGCGTCGCCGAGCAGGTTGAAGGCGAGCACGAACACCAGCAGGGCCACGCCCGGGAAGACCAGGTAGGTCGGGTCGGCCTGGAAGACCTCCGAACCGCGCGAGATCATCCGCCCCCAGTCGGGGACGGGCTCCGTGACGCCGACGCCGAGGAAGGACAGCGCGGCCTCGGAGGCGACGAAGGTCGGTACGGCCATGGTGGCGTGCACGATCAGCTGGGAGCGGACGTTCGGCAGCAGTTCGTGGACGACGATGTGCAGTCGGCTCGTCCCCTGCGCCCGGGCGGACTGCACGAAATCCCTTTCCCGGAGCGAGCGGACGGTGGCCCGGAGGGAAAGTGCGAGCGGAATCCAGCCGAACGCGGAGAAGACCAGGATCAGCACCAGGAACTGCATCCACTCCGGTTCCGCGGCGCCCGGATCGACCAGCCGGGACTGGATCACCGGGCTGAGTGCGAGCAGCAGGAGCAGGGTCGGAAAGGCCAGCAGCACATTGGCGAGGAACCCGAACAGCCGGTCCGCGATCCCGCCGAGGTAGCCGACCGCGACCCCGGCCAGCACGCCGAGCGTGGTGGTCACGGCGGCCGCGGCGAAGGCGATCAGCAGCGAGGTGCGGATGCCGTACAGCAGCTGGGTCAGCACGTCCCGGCCGAGGCCGGGCTCCAGGCCGAACCAGAAGTCGCCGGAGATCCCGCCGTTCGGCAGCATCGGCAGGCCGCCGTCGCTGAGCAGGCCCGGAGTGTTCTGGCCGTAGTGCTCGACCGGGTTCTTCCCGTACAGGGCGGCGACCAGCGGCGCGGCCAGGGCGAGCAGCAGGAACAGCAGGACGACGACGGAGGCGGCGGCGCCGACCCGGTCGCGCAGCACCCGGCGCAGCAGGCTCGGTGCGGCGGGCCCGGGGGCCGGGCCGGTAACTGCGACTGTGTCGACCGCTGCCATGAGAGGCGTACTCCCCGAATTCTCCGCCGCCCCATGGGTGAGGGTGCGCTGGTGGGCATTTCCGAACCGGCTCCCGGGGGTTTCCCGGCGGCCGTTCGAGCGACATCAGATCGGATGCGTCCGGCCTTCCGCAAATCACCGGAAGGCACTTCGCGGGAATTCCTTCCGGACTGTTTCGGGAATTGTGGCGGCTTCATTTCCCCGCAACACGGCCGTTGCGGGAGAACGGACATACCACGCCGAAGCGGACTGCCCGTTCCGCATTCTGAGACCTCCGCCACAGTCTCCGGGGTATTGGTACGATCCCGGTGGACCGCGACTGGCGCGTAGGGATGGAATCGACCATCGGGAAGCGGTCCCGTGGATCCTCACGTCGTTGCCGAGCGCCTGGGCCGCCCCGCATCCCCACCAGGAGACCGCCATGGCCCAGCACCCCGAGTCCGACCGGACCCCCGCCCAGTCGCAGCCCCAGCCGCCGACGCGGCCGCAGCAGCCGCACACCACCGCGAGCCCCGCCGCCGACACCTCCTTCCGCAGCGCCCTGGACGTGGTGGCCGGCGTGGAGCCCCGGATCGCCGCCGCCATCGGCCGGGAGCTGGAGGACCAGCGCGCCTCGCTCAAGCTGATCGCCAGCGAGAACTACGCCTCCCCGGCCGTCCTGCTCGCCATGGGCAACTGGCTCAGTGACAAGTACGCCGAGGGCACCGTCGGCCGCCGCTTCTACGCCGGCTGCCGCAACGTCGACACCGTCGAGGCGATCGCCGCCGAGCACGCCCGCGAGCTGTTCGGCGCCGAACACGCCTACGTCCAGCCGCACTCGGGCATCGACGCCAACCTCACCGCCTTCTGGGCGGTGCTCTCCCAGCGGGTCGAGAGCCCGGCCCTGGAGCGGGCCAAGGTGCGCAACGTCAACGACCTCACCGAGCAGGACTGGGCCGAGCTGCGCCAGGAGCTCGGCAACCAGCGGATGCTCGGCATGTCGCTGGACACCGGCGGCCACCTCACCCACGGCTTCCGGCCCAACATCTCCGGCAAGATGTTCGAGCAGCGCAGCTACGGCACCGACCCGGTCACCGGCCTGATCGACTACGACGCGCTGCGCGAGACCGCCCGCGAGTTCCGCCCGCTGATCCTGGTGGCCGGCTACTCCGCCTACCCGCGGCTGGTGGACTTCCGCAAGATGCGGGAGATCGCGGACGAGGTCGGCGCGACCCTCATGGTCGACATGGCGCACTTCGCCGGCCTGGTCGCGGGCAAGGTGCTGACCGGCGACCACGACCCGGTGCCGCACGCCCACATCGTCACCACGACCACCCACAAGTCCCTGCGCGGCCCGCGCGGCGGCATGGTGCTCAGCACCGCCGAGCTGGCCGAACACGTCGACCGCGGCTGCCCGCTGGTGCTCGGCGGCCCGCTCTCGCACGTGATGGCCGCCAAGGCCGTCGCCCTCGCCGAGGCCCGCCGCCCCGAGTTCCGGGCCTACGCCCGCGCGGTGGTCGACAACGCCCAGGCGCTCGCCGAGGGCCTGCTGCGCCGTGGCGGCAGGCTGGTCACCGGCGGCACCGACAACCACCTGGTGCTCGCCGACGTCTCCGGCTACGGCCTGACGGGCCGTCAGGCCGAGGCGGCGCTGCTGGATTCGGGCATCGTCACCAACCGCAACTCCGTCCCGCAGGACCCGAACGGCGCCTGGTACACCTCGGGCGTGCGGCTCGGCACCCCGGCGCTCACCACCCGCGGCCTGGGCGCCGCCGAGATGGACGAGATCGCGGCCCTGATCGACACCGTCCTGCGCGGCACCACCCCCACCACCACGGCCAACGGCGCCCCGTCCAAGGCGAACTACGCCCTCGACGAGACCCTCCGCGACGGCGTCGCCAAGCGCGCCGCCGACCTGCTGGCGCCGTTCCCGCTCTACCCGGGCGTCGACCTGGTCTGACCGGACCGGCAGCGCCGGCCGTGACTCCGGGCCGCCGAAGGGAAGTTCGGCGGCCCGGGGGCGATCTCCCTAGTGTCCTGAGTCTGGAATTTCATTCATAAATATAGACTGGGGCTGTGGCGCGGACGGGTCGGCCAAAGGTCGAGTTGGTGTTGTCGGAGGAT